>DASVQO010000001.1:0-21352 GCA_036389075.1 Chloroflexia bacterium
CATTACGGAGAAGCTGGACTATCTGCGCTCGCTAAACATAGATGCCATCTGGATTTCGCCCTTCTACCCGTCGCCCATGGCCGATTTCGGGTACGACATCAGCGACTACACGGACGTGCATTCGATCTTCGGCACGCTGGACGACGCCGACCGCCTGATAGCAGAGGCCCACAGCCGGGACATACGGGTCATTCTCGACTTCGTGCCCAACCACTCGTCGGACCGGCACCCCTGGTTCGTGGAGTCGCGCGCCTCAAGAGACAATCCGAGGCGCGACTGGTACATGTGGGCCGACCCCGCGCCGGGTGGTGGGCCGCCCAACAACTGGCTGAGCGTGTTCGGCGGCTCCGCGTGGGAGTACGACGAGGGCACGGGGCAGTATTACTACCACCAGTTCCTCAAGGAGCAGCCCGACCTCAACTGGCGCAATCCCGACGTGGTGGAGGCCATGCACGCTGCCATGCGCTTCTGGCTCGACCGTGGCGTGGACGGCTTCCGGCTGGACGCGGTCTGGTTCCTGTTCGAGGACCCGGAGCTGCGGGACGAGCCTCCCAACCCCGAATACACGCCCGACCTGCCGCCATACGAGTCGCTGCTGCACGTGCACACGGAGGACCTGCCGGAGATGCACGACGCGATGAGGGCCATGCGCCGCGTGGTGGACGAGCACCCCGACCGGCTGCTGATAGGCGAGATTTACCTCCCTCTGCCCCGCCTCATGCCCTACTACGGCGCTGCCCTGGACGAGTGCCACCTGCCGTACAACTTCAGCCTCATCTCGTGGGCGAAGGAGTGGCGGGCGGGTGTTGTGCGGCGGCTGGTGGAGGAGTACGAGGCCGCGCTGCCTGCGGGTGCCTGGCCCAACTGGGTGCTGGGCAACCACGACAACCACCGCATCGCGAGCCGGGTGGGGGCCGAGCAGGCACGGGTGGCCCAGATGCTCCTGCTGACGTTGCGGGGCACTCCCACCTGCTACTACGGCGACGAGCTTGGCATGGCCGACGTGGCGGTGCCGCCTGATAAGGTGCAGGACCCGTGGGGCCAGAACGTGCCCATCGAAGGGCTGGGACGCGACCCCGAGCGCACGCCCATGCAGTGGGCCTCCAGCCCCCACGCCGGTTTCTCCACAGTGGAGCCGTGGCTGCCCCTCGCCCCCGACTACGCCACCGTGAACGTGGAGGTAGAGCAGCAAGACCCCCGCTCCTTCCTCTCCATGTTCCGCACACTGACCGCCCTGCGCCGCGAGACCCCCGCTCTCTCCCTCGGCAGCTATCGTAGCGTCGAGTCAGGCCACCCCGACGTATACGCCTACCTGCGCGAACTGGACGGCGACCGCATTCTGGTGGCCCTCAACTTCGGCCCTCAGGACCAGGCCATCGACCTGACTGCTATTTCCTCAGCCTGCCAGGTGCTTATCTCCACCGAGATGGACCGCTCGGGAGAGGCTCCCGTAAACGCTTTGCAGTTGCTAGGCAACGAGGGCGTAGTGGTAAGGTTGTTGGGCTAGTCCCGGCTCTGAGTTTGTGCGTTCACCATTGCGCCCGAACGCTTTCCTAACAAGTAACAGGGTAAGCGACCAAGAGTGGCCCTGCCATCCTGAGCGCAGCGAAGGATCTAAGATGCTTCTCTTACCGGTGTGCTGGACCTTGAGCAGCCTGCGTGGTGCGGTTCAACAGCCTCCCTGCTCACCTTTTCGAGATCCTTCGCTACGCTCAGGATGACAGGGCCACTCTTGGTCCCGCCACTCGCTGCCTGGTTGCTGGCTGTTGCTCCCTGCGACAGGGTTTCTCTCAACATTCCTGTATAATACCAGTGCAACGCTCTGTTAGGTCCGGTACTTGCTTCTACGAGTGCGCGGGCTGCGGAGCCACTTTACCCCGACGCTGTTGTCGAAAGCCAAGCGCCGATAGCTAGAAGCTCAAACCGATGCGTATCCTCGCGGTCGCCGACCAGGTGGAGCCACAACTCTATAGCAACTCTGTCCTGAAGTGGTTAGGCCCGGTCGATCTGCTGCTGAGTTGTGGCGACCTGCCCGCCGATTACCTGGAGTTTCTTTACAGCACGTTCAACGTACCGTTCATGCACGTAAAAGGCAACCACTGTTACGTGCCCCACGACCCGGTGACCAAGCAGTGCTCCCCCAGCAGCTACCCCGGCATCCTCGACCTTAACGGCAAGGTAGTGGAGCACGAGGGGCTGCTAATCGCGGGCGCGGAGGGCAGCCCCTGGTACAACGGCGGGACCCACCAGTACACCGAGCAGCAGTTCACGCTGACCCTGCTTCGCCTGGTGCCTGGCCTGCTGGCGAACAAGGTACGTACCGGGCGGTACCTGGATGTGCTGGTGACGCACGCCCCTCCCAGGGGCATACACGACAACAATGACAAAGCTCACCGAGGTTTCACCACCCTGAACGCCTTCATACAACGCTTCCGACCCGCCATCCACCTGCACGGCCACACCCACCGCTACGAGCCTATGCTGCCCGTCTTCACCGACCTGGGCGCGACCCAGGTGCTCAACGCCTACGGGCACGTGACCTTGCAACTCGAACCGGCGGAAGGGCGGGCCGGGTGGCAACTTCAGACCGAGCAACTTCGCGGGGTCAAAAAATGGATGGTAACGTAAGGCAATCGCACTTCGTCCAGATCGCGGCGCACGACTTCGAGCGCGCCCACCGCAAGGCTTTCATCAGCCAGCTAATTTCCTCCCTCAAGCGCGAGCCTAACTGGCTGCTCTCCTTCGAGGAAGTCAAGGAGAAGCTGCCCCTCAAAGGCCAGCACTACCGGGGCATTCAGCAGGTACCAATCAGCGACATCGTCGGCAGCGTGGACCGCTACCACGACTTCAACCGCGCCTTCCTCCCCACCCAGACGCACACCCGCCCCCGCTGGGAGAGCGTCGATATCGCCGCCCTCAGCGACGTGATCCTACCTCCGGTGCAGCTTTACAAGGTGGATAACGTCTACTTCGTGAAGGACGGCAACCACCGCGTATCCGTCGCCAAGGAAAAGGGGATGGACTACATCGACGCGGAGGTGATCGAGATGCCCACCTCGGTGAGCCTTTCGCCCACCACCGACCCGCGCGACCTGATAAAGCTGGGCGAGTACGCGCGCTTCCTGGAGCAGACGAAGCTGGACAGGCTAAGGCCCGGCGTGAAGATCGACTTCAGCACCCTGGGCCGCTACGACGTGCTGGTAGAGCATATTTCGGCGCACCGCTGGTACATGGGCATCGACCAGGACCGCCCCGTTACCTGGGAGGAGGCGGTGCTAGACTGGTACGACAACGTCTACCTGCCGGTGGTGCACACGATCCGCGACAACGACATCCTGCGCGGCTTCCCCGGCCACACCGAGGGCGACCTGTACCTTTGGATCATGGACCACCGCTGGTACCTGCGCGAGGACACCGGCGTGGACGTGGGAGTGCGGACCGCCGCCCTCAGCTACGACGAGAAGTACGCGAGCTGGACGCGCAAAGTGGCCCGCAGCCTGCGCCGCTTGCAGGAAGCCACCACCAGGCCGTTGGTGCTCTCAGCCCAGGCGATTACCCGGGCCATACGCGCCAGCGCGCACGCGGTAGTTGACGGGCACGAGGAGGCCGTACCCGAACACGCTGTGCTGGACCAGGAGTCCCTTGCGCGGACAGAAGGAGTATGACTCCTGTCGGGGCGGCAGCGTATCGAGTTCGGTTCTGATCGATGCTCGACGGCTATCATTGGCAGCCCCTTATGAAGTACAATCGGGGCAGGAGATGAAACTTAGCAGGCTGACCGCTATTTACACCGCTCTTGGTCTCGCCGCCCTGCTGGCGGGGCTAATAGTTGTGCTGTTACTACGGTCCAGTCCTGTCGTTGATAATCTCCGACGCCCCTATGACGCCGCCCGCGCTACGGAGCATTACACGCTTGCACCCGCACCCGGTAACACCGGCAATCATAGGGCGTCTAATGCCAATGCCATAAACAGGTCGCAAGGCGGCCCCCCAACCGCCGGCCCTACTCCTATCGTCTACCCGACATTGGCCCCGGTCGAGCCGTTGAGCCAGACCGTCGATGGCTTTACCTTAATGTTGTACCCTGTGTATGCTGATGCCAACCGCGTCGTTCTGACTTATACGGTGCAAAGCTTACATGCATTACCCGGCAAGCTTGGAATGTGCGAGCCTCTGCCGGGCCAGGTGTCGGACTGCCCACCCTATCCTCCCGCCCCCGCCGGCATGTCACCCTCGCCAATCCTGCCCCCGGTAGCCTATGACCCCCAACTTACCGGGGCTGATGGTGGCAGCCTTCCGTGGACCCCTGGCCCTCTGTGGCGGGATGCGCAACTCGGTACTCCAAGAGGCTCCGTGCTCGTGTTCGATTCTCAACTGTCACCTGAGCAGTTACCCGCGGAACTCCGATTTCACCTGACTCTGAACAGAGCCTGGATGCTGGTGCCGCAAGACGATGGTGTCGCAGTATCACGGCAGGTCAAGGGGCCATTTACCTTCGATTTCTCCATGCCTGTTGACCCGGTGCGGCGTGTAGCCGAGGTAAACCAGACCCTTATAACAGGTCGCGGGCATAAGATTACCATTTCGAGAGTGATTGCCACTCGGCACCACGTGCGTATATTCTGGCGCCTGGGATTCTCCACACAGGGGGTGCCTACCTTCCCTGCGGGGGAGCCTGTCCCTTACATGTCTTATTACTACAACTGCTGTTCGGTACGCCTGGAAGTTGGCGGCAAGTCTGTCCCTTTATACACAGGTCTAGGATCACCGACGAGAGGATATTCCGTGGCAGATGCCTCGTTCCTGGACGAGCAAGGGGACTGGACAATCAGTACGTGGTACTACTCAACGTGGACGGGCAACAGGGTCGAGCCCGATGTGCGCGGCCCTTCATTCCATTTCGCGATGCCACCTGTTACCACAGGTCCATAGCCCTGAGGCGCAAGGTGGCGCGGAGAGCCTGCCCCGCTTGCAGAAGGCCTAGAAGGCTACCATGAGGCACCGCGCGTACGTACAGTGTAGTAGCGGGAGCGGAATGCCCTTGCAGCTACTGACCAGGTGCGGGCATGAACCCCAACTGCTGCAACATCAATAACTGGTCGAACTGCTCGTGCCTCTCTACGATCTTGCCGTTCTCCAGCCGGTCCATTGCGAAGTATGGGACGTTCATCCGCTTGCCACTGGCAGGCAGACCGGGCATGTCGCCCTGGTGCGTACCGCTGAACATGCCGCGCGTCACCACCGTGTCGCCTTCGGCTATCTGCGCCTCTATCGTGGAATGGTGGTCGGGGAAAGCGGCCGCGAACATCGCCCCTCCCATCTTGTAACCTTCGCGGCCCGGTGGCAAGCCAGGTAAAGGATTATGGTGCTCGAAGTTATCGGCCAATACGGCAGCCGCCGCGTCCAGGTCGTTACTGTCATATGCGTCGTAGAAACGTCGTACTATAGCTTTGTTCTCCTCTGCCGACATGGAAGGTCTCCTTTCTTTTGCGAGCTCTCAGCGCGTCTACCTCAAGTGCTGCCGGGGCAAATTGGCGCTCCGGCCACCTCTGCTCTAAAGTAATTTGATATCAAACTACTTTAGATGGATTATACTGTTGCTAATCTATCCTGTCAATAGGTGAGGACGCATGTTGAGAGTTGGTCCACGATGAGCAGAAGCAATGTAGAGCCTGTCGTCCGCCTCGAAGACGACTTCGAGCAACAATGGCCCGGGGCCAGCACCCTCGCCACCGAGTGCGTGCTCAACATGGGGTTCCTCGTGACCCGCATGCTGGCATACGGCCAGTCGATCGCGCGCCAGCATGGCATCCCTTCGGCTACCGCTTTCAACGTGCTGACAATCCTGCGCGGTGCCGAGGGACCCCTGCCCCCCTCCGTGATTGCCGACCGCATGATCGTCACGCGGGGCACCATGACGAGCGTGCTCGACTCTCTACAGCGTCACGGCTTCATCACGCGGGTGCCTCACGGGAGCGACCGGCGCATGCTGCTGGTGGAGATCACGGAGGAGGGCCTTTCGCGGGTAGAGGCCGTGCTGCCTCGCTTCCACGAGGTCGAGAAGCGCTGGATGTCCTCCCTCACCCCGCAGGAACAACGCTCCCTGCTTGATATGCTCGCCCGGCTGCAAGCCAATTCTCCTGGGGCTTGATCTGCAATGGCCCTGTGGGGGTTGCCCTGCCAACCGCGCCCTGCCACTAAAGTGGCGGGCTGACAAGGGGCAAAGTCTCCTTCGGAGACTGCTCTCACGTTTCTCAGTCCCCGCAGGGGACTTCGCCTCTTGTAAGCCCGTGGCTTTAGCCACAGGGCATCCCCCACAGGACCCGCCAACGTCCCACGAGAATATCTATACTCACTGGGAACGAAATCCTCTTGTCACCATCAACAACATTGTGTATAATTTCACATATATCTTCTAGACGGCGCACGCCCCGCAAACCTGCAACCATTCTAACGGCGTAATATAGCTGTGCTCATATCAATCACACTACACATTCGGAGGACGGAATAGATGGACTTCCTTACGCGGTTCTCGCTGCGCAAGGCCCCTATCATCTTTATGGTGATGGCCCTTATTGTGTTCGGCGGCTGGACGGCTTCGCAGCAGCTCAAGAGCGAACTTCTGCCCAATATCGACCTGCCTGTGCTCAGCGTGGTCACCGTGTACCCCGGCGCGGCCCCCGACGACGTGCGGCGTGACGTTACCGAGCCGATGGAAAAGATACTCGCGGGCAGCGCCAACCTCAAGTCGGTCAACTCCGTGTCCAGCGACAGCGTGTCGTTCGTCACCGCCCAGTACCAGTACGGCACCAACATGGAGAAGACCCAGCAGACCATCCAGGAGGCGGCCAACCGCCTGACCCTGCCCGCCCAGGTGCAGCGCCCCAACGTGGGCCGCTTCAACTTCCAGGACATCCCGGTAGTCGCCTTCACGATAAACACCCAGCAGGGTGGCGAGGACGCGCTGGCTAATCTGCGCCGCGAGGTCGAGGACAAGATCGTGCCGGAGCTAAAGGCCATCAACGGCGTGAACTCGGTCACGGTGGCGGGTAGCGGCGAAAAGCAGGTGGTCATCACCTTCGACGCGGAGAAGCTACGGAGGAACGGCCTCACTGCCTCGCAAATTACAGGCATATTGCAGGCTAACAATATTTCCTTCCCAACGGGGCAGGTAGTAGACAACGGCCAGTCCATCCCGGTGCGCGTCACCAACCAGTTCAACGCGGTCGAGGACCTGCGCGGCCTGGTGGTGCGCCCGGCTATCCCCGCGCAAGCAGCCGCCGGACAAGGTGCCGCCGGGCAGGGGGCAGGCGCGGCAGGTGGGCAGGCGGGAGGCCAGCAGGGTGCCGGTGGACAGGCAGGTGCCGGTGCTGGCGGCCAGGGCGGTCAGACCGCGCCCGCCGGACCCACGGAGCCTATCCCCGCCGTCACGCTGGGCGAGGTCGCCACGGTGGAGCTAAAGAACGCTGCCGGGGATACGATCAGCCGCAGCAACGGCAAGCCCAGCCTCTCGGTGATCGTCTACAAGACGCAAAACGCCAACACGATACAGGTGGCCGACGAGGTGAACGCCCGCATGGACGAGGCGATCAAGGACCTCCCAGGCTCGCAGAAGGCCATCCTGGTGGACCAGTCCACCTTCATCAAGGAGTCGCTCGACGGCCTCGTACGAGAGGGCGTGCTGGGCGCGCTGCTGGCGATTGTGGTGATCCTGGTGTTCCTCGCCAATATCCGCTCGACCCTCATCACCGCCGTCTCCATCCCGCTGTCGGTGCTCATCGCCCTCATCCTGCTGAACACGTTCAACATCTCGCTCAACATCATGAGCCTGGCGGGCCTGGCGGTGGCCATCGGGCGCGTGGTTGACGATAGCATCGTGGTGCTGGAAAACATCTACAGGCACCACTTCCAGGAGGGCGAGTCGCTACGTGACGCGGCCTACAACGGCACGAAGGAAGTGGCTACGGCCATCACCTCATCTACCATCACCACTGTGTGCGTGTTCCTGCCCCTCGGCTTCATCGCGGGCCTGGTGAGCGAGTTCTTCCGCTCCTTCGCGGTGGCGGTGTCCGTGTCGTTGCTGGCCTCCCTGCTGGTGGCCCTCACCGTGATACCCGTACTGGCGGTCTTCCTGCTCAAGACGGGCCGCGCCAAAGACCCCGGCAAGGCAGCCGCCCACACCGAGGCCCGCGACACCTGGGTGCAGCGCCTCTACACCCCCACGATCAAGTTCGTGCTGCGCAACGCCTGGACCAAGTGGGGCACTATCGCGGTGGCGTTGCTGCTGTTTGCCGGGTCTATGGCCATACCGGCGTTCGGCTTGCTCGGCACCAGCTTCATCAACGTCGGCAGCGACAAGGTGCTCAACGTGGCGGTCAATCTAGCGCCCGGCAGCGACATCCAGACTACCAGCAAGGTGGCCGAAAGCATCGAGGCCGAGCTACAGAAGCTCGACCAGGTGGAGAACTACCAGGTGAACATCGGCTCCAACGCCGAGGCCGCCCAGTCGGGTTTCGTCGCGCTCGGCAGCAGCAGCACCGCCAACTTCACGGTGAACTACGACCGCAGCGTGGACATCAACGCTGAAGCGGAGCACGTGCGCGACTTGCTCGACAGGCTGGCACCCGCCAACAAGCTAGAGTCGTACAACGTGACCCCCGGCATGGGCGGCGGCTTCAACAGCAGCGCGTTCGCGGCGGTGGTCTCCGGCAGCGACTACAACCAGGTGCTCAAGTCCACCGACGCCCTCGTGACCAGGCTCAAAGCCATCCCCGAACTGGTGAACGTCACTAGCGACGCCGCCCGCGCCAAGCCCGAAATCCGCGTGCAGGTGGACCCCGCAAAGGCGCTGGAGCACGGCACGACCGCCGCACAAATCGCCCAGCAGGTGCGCAACTTGCTGACCAGCCAGGACGTGACCAGCATCACGATTGACGGCCGCCTCTACGACGTGCAGGCTACCTACGACCAGGCCACCCTCAACGACATCCAGGCCATCAAAGACATCCTGGTGGGCACGGTCAACCCGGTGGCCCTCAGCGAAGTGGCGGAAGTATCGCGCGGCGACGGGCCTGTGTCCATCACCCGTGTGGACGAGGAGCGCGCGGTGACGGTGCGTGGCACCATCAACTCCGACAGCACATCCGGCGTTACAGCCGAAGCGCAGAAGGCCATCGACGCGGTCAAGGCCGAGGCGGACGGCGACCTGAGTATCACGCTCGGCGGGGTCTCCCGGCAGCAGAGCGAGGCGTTCGATCAGATGGGCGTGGCCCTCGTAGTGGCGGTCATACTCGTCTACATGGTGATGGTGCTGACCTTCGGCTCTCTCTCCACCCCGTTCATCATCATGTTCTCGCTGCCCCTGGCCGCGATAGGCTCCATCGTGGCCCTCTACATCACCGACAGGCCCCTGGGCATCAGCGCACTTATCGGCGTGTTGATGCTGGTCGGTATAGTGGTGACCAACGCCATCGTGCTGCTCGATCTCGTGGAACAGTTGAAGCACCGGGGCATGTCCACGTATGACGCCCTCGTGCAGGGTGGCCGCACCCGCGTGCGCCCCATCATTATGACCGCTGTGGCCACGATGATCGCCCTCATGCCCCTCGTGCTTGGCTTCAGCGAAGGCTCCATCATCGCGTCCGAGCTTGGCACTGTAGTGGTGGGCGGCCTCTTCACCAGCACCCTGCTGACCCTGATAGTCGTCCCGGTAGCCTACAGTCTGCTGGACGGCCTGCGCGGCCGCTTCAGCCGCCGCTCCCCCGAAGCCGAAGCCGGGGACGCCCCCACCGTAAGGAAGGTAGACACCAACGCCACCACAACCCGGCCCAGGAAGTCCCCCTTCATGAAGCCCACAGCCTCGCCGGAGTCCTGAGAGGCTGGATAGGACGATGAAACCGCAAAGGCGCAAAGAGCGCAAAGGGCACTAGAAGAAGTAAGCATTCCATGGAAAAGGACCAGAGTACATCATTTGTACTCTGGTCCTTTTTGTTCCGGGCAAACAATCCTTAAACTTTGCGCTCTTTGCGCCTTTGCGGTTTCATCGTCTTGTACGCTTCTGTTACCCCGCTGCTCAATGTACGGGTTGGGTCAGTTCGCGGAGGTTGTAGAAGCCGGGGAGGACGCCGCAAGCAGCGTCTTCTTCGTCGCCGTCGTCTATAAGCTCGCCGCCGGTGGTGTCGAGGATGGATAGGAAGATCTGCACCACAGTGGGGTCGAACTGGGTACCCGCGCAACGTAGGAGTTCTTCGCGGGCGCGGTCCACGCTGTAGGCTTCCTTGTAACTGCGCTTGGTAATCATGGCGCAGTAGGCGTCCACGCAGCACACGATACGGGCGGCGATTGGTATCTGGTCGCCCCGCAGGCCGTCTGGGTAGCCGCTGCCGTCGTACCATTCGTGGTGGTGCAGCACTACATCGGCCACCCTGGAGAGCGCGGGCACCTTCGACAGCAGGTCGTGGCCCACCCGCACGTGGGAGCGCATCAGCTCGCGCTCTTCGGGCAGCAGCGGCCCAGGCTTGTTGAGCACGCCGTCGCTCACCCCAATCTTGCCCACGTCGTGCAGCAGGGCGGCGTAGCAGATAACCGCGCGGTCTTGCTGCTCCAGGTCCATCTGCTCGGCGATGAGGCGGGCGTAGCGGGATACAAGGTCGCAGTGGCCGTGGGTGTAGGGGTCTTTGGCCTCTACGGCATCGGCCAGCATGCTCACGGTGGCGACGTAGGAGTTCTGTAGCTCCTGTTGCAGGTGCTTGTTTTCCACCGCTATGGCGGCCTGATCGCCCACGCTCAGCAGGGTCTCGATATCGCCCTCATCGAAGTCGCCGTTGAGCTTATCGGCGGCTATGATGATGCCGTTGAGGCTCCTGAGCAGCACGACCGGCGTGGCGACGAGGTTCTGGAAGTGCTCGCCTTCACGCTGGGGCCTGGGCAGGTCGGATAGCTCCTGCTCGCTGTTGCACACGAGCGAATCGTTCTCTTCGAGCACTCTCTTGCAGATAGCCTTGACGAACTCGGAAGGGGGCGACTCCGGGTAGCCGTCTATATCTTCGGCGGCGCGTATCCGCAGGTTGTCGATGCCGCCGCGTGTGGTCACGTACAGCCCGCGTGTGGCCCCCGTAATGGTGAGGCACGCCTTGAGGATGAGGCCGTACACGCCACCCTCGAACATGGCGCGGTGAATCTGCTTGAAGCCCTCGGCCATTTGCGCGGCCCTATCCCGGTAGCGCATGGCGGCCCTGCGTTCTTGCTCGCGCAGCTCCTGGGTCTCGTTCAGGCTGGCCTCCAGCCTGGACACCGACTCCTGCGCCCGGTCCAGCAGGGCCTGGACCTCCTGCACGCGCGCGGCCTGCTGCTCGGCCTGCTCCTGGGCGGTCTGCAAGCTTGCCTGGAGGCTGGCGGTGCTCGCCACCAACTCCCCTACCTCTAACCTCGCCTGGGTAAGCTCGCCCGCCTGCCGCTCCCACTGCCGGCGGAACTGCTCGTAATGCTCCTCGGCCTGCCGCAGGTGCGCCAGCACCGGGTCGTTGGTTACCACGGGTAAAGCTGCCGTCTCCTGGGCCTTTTCGTGCTTGCTGTTGCCCATATCGCTCTTCTCGCCCCCTCTTCCTATGTGTCCTACGCCCCACGCTTATGTCTAGCGCGGGGTTATTTGCTAATAAGCAGGAAACATGCCCTATTGCTGGTACGCAGCAGGAGTGCCCCGCACGACGCCCTGTGGCTAAAGCCACGGGCTGGGAAGTAGCGAAGTCTCCTGCGGAGACTGGGGTATCTGCAAAGTGCCACCTGCGCGGCACCAGACTGGACCTTGTCATTCTGAGCGCAGCGAAGAATCTCGTCCTACAGCACCCAAATAGCCCCTTTCTTCGCGCCGGTCAGGTAAGGTGCCTTGTGCTGTTATGTGCTTGGGAAGGGGTAACACCGGGGTGGAGGACGAGATTCTTCGCTGCGCTCAGAATGACAAGGTCCAGTCTGGTCGCTCCCTTCCGAGCCCTGGCAGATAGAGCTTGTCCTCTTGTTCCTCAGTCTCCGAAGGAGACTTTGCCCCTTCTCAGCCCGTGGCTTCAGCCACAGGGCGTCACCGGGGTACCACCCACCACGTTCCCACCGCGGTGGCACAGGCTTTGATACGGCCCAGGGGTGGTAACAGCGCACTTTATGGCCACATTCTACGCATACCGGGAGGTAGTTTCATGATCGCAATCAAGGGCGGGCGCGTGCTCACCATGTCGCGAGACGAGCAAGGGCGCGATATCGTGTGGGAGGGTGGCACCGTGCTGCTGGGCGACGACGGCAAGATAGCGGCGGTCGGCTCGGCGGCTGAGGTGGCAGTGCCCGAAGGCGCGGAGGTGGTGGACGCAACCGGCCGGGTGGTCGTGCCGGGCTTCATCGACGCGCACACCCACGTGGGCATTGGTGAGATGGACATCGGCAAGGAAGGCTCCGACACCAACGAGAACACCGACCCCGTCACCCCACAGGTGCGCGCCATAGACGCCACTTTCCCCCGCGATACCGGCTTTCGCGACGCGCTGGCCGCCGGCATTACCGCCGTGAACGTCATGCCGGGCAGCGGCAACGTCATAGGCGGCCTGGCCGTGCTGCTCAAGACCTATGGGGACCGCATAGACGACATGGTCATCAGAAACCCCTCCGGGCTGAAAGCCGCGATGGGCGAGAACCCCAAGAAGAGCTACGGCGACCAGAAGAAGATGCCGAGCACCCGCCTGGGCGTGGCGGCCCTCATGCGCGAGAACCTCGTCAAGGCGAGCAACTACCTGCTCAAGCGCGATGCCAGCGAGATGCAGGGCGACCCTACCAAGCCGTTCGAGCGCGACCTCAAGATGGAGCACCTCGGTATGGTGCTGCGCCGGGAGATACCAATACGCTGGCACGCCCACCGCAGCGACGACATCCTGACCGCCTTCCGCATACGCGATGAGTTCGGCTTCGACATGGTGCTGGACCACGCCACCGAGGCCCACCTGATACCCGACGAGCTGCTCAAGCGCAACATCCCCGCCGTGGTCGGCCCCACGCTCACCGCCCGTTACAAGCCGGAGGTAAGGGGTCGCAGCCTCACCACGCCCGGCATACTGGTGCGCGAGGGTGTGAAGGTTGCCCTGACCACCGACCACTGGGTCGTGCCCGTGCAGTACCTCCCGATGCAGCTAGTCATGGCTGTAAAGCACGGCCTCGACCGCGACCAGGCGCTCCGGCTCGTGACGATCAACCCCGCCGAGATCATGGGGGTAGAGGACCGCATCGGCTCCATCGCCGTGGGCAAGGACGCCGACGTAGCGATATGGTCGGGGGACCCGCTGGATATCTACCAGCACCCCGTCAGGGTGTACGTCAACGGCAAACTCGTCCACGAGCACGAGGGGCCGGACAGCTATTAGTCCGGCGCTGCAATCTACTGCGCGTCTTCACGCCAATCGAGCTTGTACACGCGCACGACCGAGTCGTACCAATCGATGTTGGGCCGCTCAAAAGCCGCTACGGGCACCCGCGCGACCTGGCTATTTGCCGCGCCCATGAACCGCGAATAAAGGTCTACCATCTGGGGGTCGAAATCAACGTAGTAACGGACCTGTGACTGCTTCATAAAGGCGGCCAGGTCCTTCTTTGTGATTGCTATGTACGCTGCGTTGTTCATTACCCCATCCAGGTTGACCACGGGCCTTTCGGAGAAGAAGCCGGTGATGCCAGAATTAAACCCTGCTGAAATCTCACCCGGCGTCGTGTTTGCTTTGAGCCAGTGGGCTGCGTCAAGGAACTCGACCTGGTGCGGGTATACGCCGTTCCACAAGCGCATGCTGCCAAGCAGGAGAGGGACGAGCAGCAATATAGCTACGGCAACTTTCCCCACGCGCGCGACGATGCGCCTCATCATGGGTAGGCGCAAACTGCCCTCTGGGGTACCCGGCACCACGCGGCGACGGGCGAGGTAGAGGATCCTGGGTATAGTCTCGGCGGGGTTCAGCGCGATCAGGGCCAGGCAGAAGGTCAGGGCAGAGAGGGCGATCATCTGGTCGAAGTACCAGTCGCGGGGGTTCCACCGGATGAAGGTGTGGGTGAAGACGAGCAGGATGCCGCCGAGCCAAAGCAGCGCCACAACCCCTATGGCCGCGCGCAATGAGCTGTGGCCCTCCAGCGACGAACGCCAATCATGTTGGTCGCGGCTGCCCTGCCTGTTGCGCCAGGTGTGACCCAGCACCACCACGCAAAGCGCCGCCGCAGGCACAGAGAGGTAAGCTGGCATGCCGAGAAAAGCGAAGAAGCCGGAGCGAAAAAAGGAGCCAAACTGGGCCACGCTGCGCTGAAACATCTCCACGTCGGAGTGGCCCTCCAGGCGGTACGACTCCTGGAGGAGATGCGGTATAGCGAAGCCGCTGCTCTGGACGACCGACCCGAAGCTCGCCACGTTCCACGCCAGCCAGGGCACTACGACGGCGGTTGCTACGGCAACTGTGGCCCCTGCTCTGGCTGCGGTCCTACTTGCGGCTGTCCAAAACCCTGCCTGACCTGGTAGCGACCGCTCAGATTTCCACGCCCTCACGAACGCAATCAAGAAGAACATCGCTATATAGAAGACGTTATCGGTGCGGGCAAGGAACAGCAGGCCCAGGCAGAGGCCAAGCAGCATCGCTTGCCGTGTGGCCTGGCGTTCCTGCCCCGCGCGCATGGTAAGGTAAAGTGCGGCAACGAAAAAGAGCGTGCTGAGGCTAGTTTCAAGCCCATTTAGGTTCGAGACGATAGCCTGTGAGTTCAAGAAGTAGAGTCCGGCACCCAGTGGCGGTATCCACCACGAGGGTGTAAGCCGCCTCAGCAGCAAGTAGAGCAAGGCCGCCGAAAGCAGGCCGAAGAGGATGCACAGGGTCAGGGCCAGCCGGGTGAAAGTGGCCGGGTCGGGAGCAATCATTGAGAAGGGGACGAGCGCGAGCATCCACAAAGGATGGTAGCCATTCGTCGGGTGGAGGCCGTCGAAGGTCGAGCCGTCCCCCGCGGCTATATGGCGCGCCGTTTGGAAGTAGTAGAATGCGTCGTCCGGCATGGTGCGCACCAACGCGTCTTGCCCCGCAAACAGGACGTATAGGCGTGGCACCATGCCCGCGACGAGAACAAAAAGAATTATCCTGGCTGAGTGTGACATGGCGAGCAAGCGATGGGGTAGGGTGAACTGGGAAAGTTGATGTTGTGCTCACCAATTATATATGAGGTTGTAAATGGACCTCGGGGAGAGGCGGACCTGGAATGGTCTGCACCGCCAAGGAAAATCGAGACATCCCGAACTGTGGGTGTTGGAGCAATAGCAATATGTACAAAGACGGCACCGCCAAGACTAAGGATGGTTTAGATGGTACAAAAAGGACCAGAGTACACGACACAGTACCCTGGTCCTTTGGCATAGAATACCCAACTTAATCTTGGTGCGTTCTTGGCGTTCTTGGCGTCTTGGCGGTTCCGTCTCTGACAGAAAAGCACCTAAGCCTTCTTATGCGAGTAGTCGATGCGGGGGTCGGCGTAGACGTACATGATGTCAGCGAACATGTTGGCGAAGGCCACCACCAACACCATGAGCACGGTCAAACCCAGCGCCAGCGGGAAGTCCATCGGCAGGAGAGCGCCAGGCTCACCGAAGGGGCTGCACACCCGTTCGTAGTTCTCGGGCGCGGCCAGGCAACCCCCCACGGACCTGAAGAACAACTGCCCCAGGCCGGGGTAGCCGAACACCGTCTCCACCAGGATGGCCCCCGACACCAGCAGTGGTACCATCAGCCCAATGGCGGTCACGAGCGGGATCAAGGCGTTGCGCAACGCGTGCTTGAACATCACCCGCCTGCCCGAAAG
The DNA here is from genome assembly GCA_036389075.1 of Chloroflexia bacterium. Classification (GTDB taxonomy): domain Bacteria; phylum Chloroflexota; class Chloroflexia; order QHBQ01; family JADMIH01; genus JADMIH01. The sequence continues at coordinate 15,850 of DASVQO010000001.1, forward strand.
CCCCTTGGCCCACGCCGTCCTTATGTATTCCAGCCTCAATATCTCCAGCATGGCGAATCGCATGTGCCTTGAAAGGTACGCAACCTGTGGCAGGGCCAGCGTCACCACGGGCAGCACGAGATGGTACACACGGTCGACGAGGTTTTCGCGCTGACCGATAGAGGCTACGTCCCCAGGCGGCAAATATGGCAGCCAGCTAAGGCCGTTGAAGTTGTGCAGGTAATAGGGCACCACGGCCAGCGTGATGATAAGTATCACCCCGAAAGCATAGGGCGGTATGGAGAACCCCGCGAATGAGAAGAAGGTAATCATGTGGTCTATGCTGCTGCGGTAGTTCATGGCCGCTATGATGCCCAGGGGCACCGCTACCAGCACCGCAACCACCAACGATATGCCCACCAGCCACATCGTATTGTCCCACCTCTCAGCGATGGCCTCCCCCACTTCCCTCCCGGCAAGCACCCGCTCTGAGATGCCGAAATTGCCCGTGAGCGCGCCGGAGCCTTGCAGCCGCAGTCCTAGCAGGTCTACGTCAATACCCTTGCGCAGCACGCCCTCTATACTGTTCGGGTCTTGTTTGCTCGTATCGTTGGGGTCGAACAGCCACAGGAAGAAATTGGCGGGCCAGGGCCTATCCAGCTTGTATAGCTGCCTCAACTCCTCGCCCGTCATCTCGCCCGGCAGCAGGAACCCGCCACCTGAGTGCTCGTAATTGTCCTTGGGTCCCTTGGGCATCAGCAGCACCAGCACCGTGTAGACAAGCAGCCACACGAACACGATGAAGATTGCACTTTGCAGGAACCGCCGGATGACGTAAGTTGTCATAATATCGTGGTGATCTCCAGCTTTGACCTGTCTCCTGTGTTCTCATGTCCTTATAGAAAGCAGCGGCGTCGCTCATGCCGCCCCCTTCAGTCGGCCAGCCAGATGAGAATGATGTCCTGTGTGGTCCATGAAACGAGCGTGAGCGACAGCGCGGCGGTGCCCGCCACCAGCCACGCTATCCTGGCCGCCGGGGCGCTACGCTGCCAGCCCAGCCAGCCACTGATAGCAAGCGCCCCGCACACCAGCGGGCAAAAGACCCGCACCAGGAAGACGCTCAGCATCGCTCCCATCTGGAACAGCGGCCCGAACACCGGCAGTGAGAACGGCGCGTAGCCTTTCACGTCCACCGCCGACCCGAATATCTCCGCGTAAGAGCGCTGGTTGATGCCGTGCATGTAGAAGGGCGCTACCGCCAGCAAGACGTACAGGACGCTCGCGCAGAGCAGCAGCATGGCTAAGAGGTTGGCGAGCTGCGGCATCTTTGATATTTGAGCGCCCGCCGTGGCTTTTTCCAATCGCAGCATATCGAACGACCTTTCGGTGAGGGTCTCTCCCAGGGCCACTCACTCTAGCCTGTGTGGGTCCAGGGCGCTCCTGAGCGCCTCGCCCACGTAGTTGATAGAGAGCACGGTAATGAGGATCATGACGCTGGGCAGCAGGAACAGGTAACCCCTGACGTTCTCGAACGGGTTGAGGCTGGTGATGTTCAGGGCCAGCCCCTGGAACAGGGCCAGCATGTTGCCCCAGGTGGGGAAAGGCGGGTCGGTGATGCCGTGGGTGAAGTAGCTCAGGATGGCTTCAAGGATGATGAAGTCGCCCACCGCGAAAGTGGCGGCCACCACGATGGGGGCCACCGAGTTGGGCAGCAGGTGCCTGAAGATGATGCGCCGGTGGCTGGCCCCGAGCGCCCTCGCCGCCTCCACGAACTCTAGGGAGCGCAAGGTGAGCACGGAGCCTCGAACGATCCTCGCCAGGCTCATCCAGCCGAACAGGGTGAACACTGACATGACCAGCCCCAGGTTGAGCCACGAATTGACGTCGGGATTGTTCCACCAGGGCCGCAAGAAGTCCGCCCCCCGGAGCAAGCGCAACGCGAACAGGTATACCGGCAGGAGCGGTATCGCCAGCATCAGGTCGGTGAAGCGCATAAGCAGGCTGTCCACCCAACCGCCGTAGTAGCCCGCCGTGGCCCCGATAAGCGACCCGAGCAGCACGATCAGCAGGGCCGAGCCGAACGCCACGAACATCGAAACGCGCCCCGCCGTGAAGAGCCTCACCATTTCATCCCTGCCGAACGTGTCGGTGCCGAGCCAGTGGACCTCATGCTTGATAACGTCCATCGTACCGAAGGGAGCGTATTGTTGCAGCCCGTTTGCCTCGTATAGAGTGAATGGCGAGACCATGGGGATGATTATGACCGAGAGGGACAACAGCGCCAGCGTCAGGAGACCGGCCACGCCGGCGCGGTGCCTGCGGAAGCGCTGCCGGATGAGAGCGGACTGGCTGACCTGGGCAGGCGCGGTTATCCGTTCCGCCTGTTCGACGGTAGCCATACACTGTCTCCTGAAAAGAGTCACCGTGGCGGTGGACATGCGCGAGGTTGGACCAACATCTATATGCGGCCCGGCTAACACGATTATCGGCTGCCCTGCGCGAAAAGTAACAGGGGCCACGCTGGCCGGGCACGGCAAGGGGGTTGTACGAAGGTGGTAAACTGTTGTGGCTGGCGAGGTGGTGACATGATAACGGCGTCTACAGGGTCCAAGACCTGGAACTTCATACTCGACCTGCTCTACCCGCCCCGCTGCGGAGGCTGCGACAGGCGGGGCGAGTGGTTCTGCGCCGGGTGTCGCGAGTCGATAGCCCCACCCAAGGACGAGGGGCACAGCATCATGGGCGTGCGCGGCCTGGTGTGCGCGGGCGACTTTGACGGGCCGCTCCGGCAGGCGGTCCACAACCTCAAGTACGAAAACGACACTCCGCTAGCCCGTCCGCTCGCTGAGCTAGTACACGCCGCGCTGGAACACAGCCCCGACTGGCCCGACCTGCAACGTCTCGCGCCCGCTATAGTGCCGGTGCCCCTGCACAGGGAGAGGGAGCGTGCCCGGGGCTACAACCAGGCGCACCTGCTCGGCCTGGAGCTTGCCCGGCGCACCGGCTGGCCCCTCTCGCGCAACCTGAAGCGGCTGAAGCACACCCGCTCGCAGGTAGGACTCGACGCCCAGGAGCGTGCCGAGAACGTGCGCGACGCCTTCACCTGGGAAGGAGACGCAACTTACCCCGCAGTCCTGCTCCTGGACGACGTACTCACCACCGGCTCCACCCTGGGAGAGTGCGTGGCCGTGGTGCGCGCCACAGGTGCCCGGCGCATCTATATAGCGACGGTGGCGCGGGCGAGGGGGTAAGTAATTACGAATTACCATTCCTAGACGCTATCTCAAGAACCACAGTGGAGGATGAGAGCACCCAAGCCCCACCCTTGTCATTTCGAACGCAGTGAGAAATCTCGTCCTTCATCACCCAAATACCACCTTTCCTACGATGCCGAGTCTCATGAGAAAAGCGGAACATCCTGGTGTAGGACGAGATTTCTCGCTCCGCTCGAAATGACATAGGGGAGCTTGGGTGCTTATCTCCGGCTGATGGGTTTTGAGATGGCTTCTAGCCACCCGTCAAGCAGCGCGTGCAGCCAGTCGCCCAGGCCCCTCGATAGCCTGACGTTCTCGTCCAGGTCCAGCCAGGTGTACTTGAAGATGAACTCGTCGGGGTCGGTGTAGGGGGCTTGCAGAGGCTCTACCCAGGTCCAGCTATCGGGGGTGTGGGCGGGGGCTGTGAGGTGGAAGACGTGGCGCTCGTTCATTTTGCGGGTGTAGGAGTTGTAGTAGTCGTAGGTGGCGATACGGCGCACGACCCGTAGGTCTGTTAGGCCGGTCTCCTCCGTTACCTCCCGGAGCACGGCCTCCTCCGGCGCGTCGCCCGGCTCAATCCCGCCTCCGGGCACCTGCACTCCCAGGTGTGGGTAAGCTGGGTTCACGTACACCAGCAACTGCTTGCGCCCGGCTACTTCTCGGGTAACGTACGCCACGACCTTACCCGCCCGCTGGATGCTGCTCTCGGCCCAGTACTCGTCGTGCAGCATGTGCAGCCAGTCGCCCTGGTTGCCCGCCAGGTCTACTTCTTCCTCAAGGTCGCGCCACGCGAACTCAAAGACATACCCCTCTTCTTCCGGCACCTCGCCGCCGCTGGTCTCTACCCACGTCCATGAGTCGGGGGTGTCGTGGGGCGCGAGCATGTGGAAGACGTGGCGCTCGTGGATGTTGCCGGTCACGGGGTGCCTGTAGTCATACTGAGCGAGCTTCCCTTTCAGGAGGAGGCCGGTAAGACCGGTCTCCTCCTCCACCTCCCGGAAGAGGGCGGCCTCGATTTCCTCGCCGTCGTGTGCCGTGCCCGCCGGGACCTGCACGCCCGCCTCCGGTTGGTCGCGGTGGGTAAAGACGAGCAACTGCTTGCGGCCCTCGACCTCTCGCGTGATGTAGGCTATAGCCTTGCGGTACCTGACGGGGTCGGGCAGGCCGGGCAGCACGCCTATATATCTCCATGCACGCGGGCGAACGACCAGCGCAAATCTACCAGGTCGGCGGGCACCTTTAGCTGTCTGCCCAGGTAGGGCGCGACGTCCACCCGGTAGCGGTCCTCTATCACCTTCAGCGGCACCAGCAGGCAGGCCGCGATCAACTGGGCCTCGCGCTCGTCGTTCTCGCGGGACCAGTCGCCGGTCTTGCACACAAAAAGCTGGTGGGGCTGGTTGGCGATGATATGGGCCGCCTCGTGGGCGAGCGCCATGCGGTGCCAGGCAGCGTCCAGGTTCTTGCTGATGCCGATGTGGATCTGCTTGGGCCGCACCAGCACGAACCCCATCGTCATCGGTGTGAAATTGTGCTTCTTGACCTCGAAGCGCTCCAATATGGGACTGAGGTCCACGGGCACGCGGGAGTGCAGGTGGTAGCGGTGGACCAGGAAATCAATCGAGTCGAGTACCTCGTCGGTAAGGGTGCTCACTGGGTAGCCTCCTCTTCCTCGCGGAACACCCGGCGGATTTCGGACATGATGAGGTCGCGATCGCGCTTGGGCAGGTCGGCCAGCTTGGGGTTGAAAGTCTCCATCAGCGGCTCCAGCTTCGGGTCGCTGGACTCAATCAGGTGCTCGATACCGGCGGCGCGGTAAAGCTCCACCGTCTCTAACCCCAACGCCCCGGCGATGCGGCTGAGCACCTCGAAGGAAGGCGACTTATAGAGTCCCCTTTCCAGCTTGGAGAGGTAGCCACTGCTCACATGGGCGGCGTTAGCGAGCGTCTCCTGGCTCAGGTGGCGCTCCTGCCTGAGTTGTCGAACGACGGGACCTATCATAAGGCTCGCGGGGCAAACGGCACAGGGAAGGCTGCCCTGAATATGAGCAACACGTCCCACCGGGCGAAAAGTCCCGTATTATACCACAAAACCCCCCAGGATGGCGGCAGTAGCGGGGGACTAAACGCCAAGACGCCAAGACGCCAAGGACCACGCCAAGCTATTGTGGTTTAGAGAGTACAAAGAGGACCAGGGTACGTGCGTCGTACTCTGGTCCTTCTGCTTAGAACAACTGGTTAATCTTGGCGTGGTCCTTGGCGTCTTAGCGTCTT
>DASVQO010000002.1:0-24641 GCA_036389075.1 Chloroflexia bacterium
AAGATGGTGGCAGCAAAAAGGGCGTCCTCACGCACATTTTGCAACACGACAAACACCAGCAGCCCGTAAGCGCCCAGGGCTGTCGCTATCACCGCCTCAACAAGGCGATTTCTCGCCTGCACCAGTTTCTCCCAGGTGCTATCCCTGAATTCGTTGATGGTGTATCTCACCGCGCGCAGGGCCGTCCTGGCTTGCTCATCAGCGGGATTGCTTACAGGAGTATCTTGACCAACTGCCGGTCCGGCCACGGACCCGGCAGCAGGAGCATTGCCAACGATAGAATCCAGTGCTCGCCCCATCATGGTAAAAAAGGGACCAGTTGCCACTGGGGGTGTGCTACTACCAGTTGCCGGAGCAGCCGGAGCAGCCGGAGCAGCCGGAGCCGTGTTAGCGGTTGTGGCTGTGGCTGTGGCAGCGGGGGCGGCAGCAGGGGCGGCACTGAGAGTTGAAGGGATATTAAGATCGGCATATGACTCGACGTTAATGGACAGCGGGGGACTTAACTTGCCTGCGTATGTGCGCAACAAGGCAGCCAGATAGTCGCGGTTAGTCAACGTCGCGCCACGCAGTCGCAGTTCGTCGTACACCACGAATTCAAACAGGGCCTCAGACCTCTCTACCATCAGTAGAGCTTCTTCAGCACGGTGCAGGCGACGCCACAATTCTATGTAGCCAAAACCGAAGACCCACTTGAGGCCACCTTTAGAGCGAGAGTTCAGCGCGCCCTGAATATAGGCGCACTGGACGGCGGCCTCGTGGCAGGCAGCCATCTTTGTAGGGTTGCCATTATTTGCCGGCAAGCACAGATACGTCAGACGAGCGTTCAATCTAACCAGCCGCTCTTGCAACATATCATAGCTTGCCGGATTAACCATATGCACCGCCGAAAGACGCAGCAAGCAGTGGAACAACGCCAACACGAACCAGGATACCAGGCCAACCAGCAGACCCAGCAAAGCCGCAAAACCGGCCTTGGAAAGCCAGGACACGCTAAAGTGGGATACATACGAAGTGATGGTGCCCACCCCGGCTAGCAGGATTGCTTGGGGCACTACAGCAACCATTGAGCCGCTAAGTGGCGCTCTCTTGGAGGCATACGACGCGGCTATGACGAGCATGAGGAAGAGCAGCAGAATGCCGGTGAGCAACAAACCCCACCCATAACCGGAAGAGTAGTCCAATATATACCCCCTATACAGGCTGAGACAGCTATATGAGCGCAATTATCACCTCAGATAAGCCCACTCGTTATACAGTATAGTACCACATGCCACAATAGCCTCAGTCCGGCAGTAACCTCCATATTCCTCCCATCGGGCAATCGAAGGAACGGATAGAGAGAACCGCCCACTCCGGGTGGGCTTACCAAGCACTATCGAGTTGGTATGGCGGCTGGTGCCACGCCTGTCAGCGAGCACCAGTGCGTGGACCGGGACCACGAGCGGTGACATGGTAAGCAGGCTACAGAGATAGCTGTCTTGTAACGCGAGGTATCAGAGGTGATATAGTGTAGCCGAAGATACATAGCGGCCGGCCCCCTACACCAGGAGCTACACATATGCCACAACCACCCAACATCCTGCTCATCATGGCGGACCAACTGATGCCTTTCCTGACGGGCGCGTACGGCCACCCCGTCGTCAAGACGCCGCACCTCGACCGGCTGGTGGAGTGCGGCGTCCGCTTCGATGCCTCCTATACGCCCTACCCCCTCTGCGCCCCCGCCCGCGCGGCCTTCATGACCGGCAGGTACGCCTCCGATATGGGCTGCTACGACAACGCGGCCGTAATGCCCGCCGACGTGCCCACCATCGCCCACTACCTGACCAACGCCGGGTACGAGGCCATACTGACCGGCAAAATGCACTTCATCGGCCCCGATCAGTTGCACGGCTTCCGCCGCCGCCTCACCACCGATGTGTTCCCGGCGGGCGTCGGCTGGGTGCCCACTATGGACGCGGAGGGGAAGTCCGGCGGGGGCGGGCACGCGCGGCTATACGTTGCTCCCAACGTCGGCGTGCGGCCCTGGACCAAATTCCTCTCCTACGACGAGGAGACCCACTTCAGGGCGATGGAGTACCTCCTGGAGCGCGGGCGGAGCACACCCACCGAGCCGTTTTTCCTCGTCACTTCTTATCACCACCCGCACGATCCCTTCCATGTTACGCAGGAGCTATGGGACCTCTATGAAGGCGAGGAGATCGCCCTCCCGGTCTACCCGGAGCACCTGGAGCAGACTTACTCCGCTATGGACCGTTGGGTCAACGAGGTCCACGAGACGGACAAGGTAGACCTCGGCAACCCCGACAACCTGTACCAGTTGCGCCGTTCCTATTACGGGCTGGTTACGTACATCGACCGCAAGGTGGGCGAATTGCTGGCGGCGCTAGAGCAGACAGGGCAGAGCGAGAACACCATCGTTATCTTCACCAGCGACCACGGCGACATGCTGGCCGAGCGGCGCATGGTGCAGAAGCGGTGCTTCTACGAGTGGTCGGCGCGGGTCCCGCTGATCGCCCGCTTCCCCGGCGGGGCTTACGCGGGGCGAAAGGTGCCGGAGCCGGTGTCCCTCATAGACCTGCTCCCGACGCTGCTGGATCTCGCGGGCGTGCCGCCGGAGCAACGTTTGCCGGTGGACGGCAGGAGCCTGGTTGGGCTGCTGGAGGGTAGCGACGGCCACGGCACCGAACGGACGGTCCTGTCCGAATACCACCTGGAGAAGGTCAAAGCGCCCTGCTTTATGGTCCGCAAAGGGAGCTACAAGTACATCTACATCCACGGTTACGGCAGCCAGTTGTTCGACCTTGAGGCGGACCCCCGCGAGTGGCACAACCTGGCCGGGCAACCTGGTATGCAGGAAGTAGAGACCGAGTTGCGGGCGCTGATACTGGGACGGTTCGACCCCGATAAGATCGAGGCAGATGGGGCCGCCAGCGTAGCAAGACGCCTGGTAATCAAAGCTGCGATGGAGCGCAACGATACGCGCTGGGACTACCAACCCTATTTTGATGCGACACGGCAGTACGTGCGTTGAGGCCACACGCCAGTAGATGCGTGTTACAGTTCCGATAATGCTATAATGACTGGCTCACGTCAGCAGGCGCGCCGCACACACTCTGGCCGCGTGTCTCGCACGCTTTGATACCTCGACTAACGGGAGGACCGCACTAGCATGGCCTACTCGCCAGCCAGACCTGGCTACTTCATTGTGGTGGAAGGCATCGACGGCTCCGGAGTGAGCACGCAGGCCGCGCTCCTCGCCCGGCACCTCGAATCGATAGGGCGCAACGCACACCTCACCAAAGAACCCACTACCGGACCTATAGGCTCGCTCGTGCGGCAGGCGCTTACCGGGCGTCTCGTCTATGCCCCCCTCGTTCATCATGGGGTGGAGATACAGGCGGACGCGGGCGCATATCGCCGGATTGACGACCAGGTGCTGACCCTGCTTTACGCCGCGGACCGCTTAGACCACCTCAGCCAGGAAGTTGAGCCGCTACTTGCCGGTGGCGTGGACGTTGTGTCGGACAGGTACGTCCTCTCGACACTTGCCTTCCAGTCCCTCGGCGCGAGCACCGACTGGATAATACAGGTCAACCAGAAGGCGCGCCGCCCCGACCTTACGATCTTCCTCGACGTGCAGCCCGAAGTCTCCATGTCGAGAATGGCCCATCGAGGCGGGCAGGTGGAGCTTTACGAAGACAGCGACAAGAGCGTACGGGCGCGCGAGAACTACCTGCGCTTCATACCTATGCTCCGCGACCAGGGCGAGACAGTAGCAGTAGTGGCAGGCGGCGGCACCCCCCAGGACGTGCATGCCCTCGCCTGGTCCGCCTGCGTCGATACGTTCCCCGACCTGTCGTAGCTCGCAGCGAAGAGACGGAACCACCAAGACGCCAAGAGCCTGCCCTGAGCGAAGCCGAAGGGACGCCAAGTGCGCGCCAAGATAGTTATTGATTATTCACCGCAGAGACGCGGAGGACACAGAGGTTACGCAGAGATTAGGGAAGGTCTAGAGCGTAAGGGCAGCAATCTACAGTAAATTGCTCCCCTACTCAAAACACCCTTAATACTTCTCAGCGTACCTTTGCGCTCTCTGCGTCTCTGCGGTGAACCGTTCTTAACTTGGCGCGCTCTTGGCGTTCTTGGCGTCTTGGCGGTTCCATCACCTAACCTCTAGGTCCGGCGCTGGTAGTGTATGCTCCAGCGGGTCTGCCAGGTCGCGCCCCCGTCTTCCGAGCGCTGCCACTCCCAGTCCAGCGTGTCGGCGGCAATGTTATACCAGACCATCCTTTGGAGGGCCGGGACGCTTTCCTCGACCGCCATCCGGGTCAGCACCATCCTGCCGTCCGCGAACTCCCCGACGAAATCGAGGTACGTCCCCTCATCGTCCACCCAGGTCTGCCGCCACTTCTTCAAGGCGGGGCTATAGGCCGAAACGCTCAGGCCGTGGTACGGCATGGCAGGCTCGCCGTTGAAATTCTCCTGTATTACGAAGCCGCCCAGTATTGCCCTGACGCTGTTGGAACCTCGCTCGCCCTCGCCCCACGTGCAGTCCCATTCCCCAAGCCAGAAGTCGAACTGTTTGACTTCCTCGGGCGGGGTTGGGGCAGTCGAGCCAGTTGGGGGATCGTTAGCGGGCGTACCTGCGCTTTCCAGTGGTTGCTCGTGCTCTGTCACTTTCGGTCTCCTTTGACGTGTCTTTGCCTCGTTCCGAGGTGCACGAGAAGACCGTGTCCGTGCATGCCGGACCGCCGTCTGGTACGCGTTCTGTGCTCCTGCCATCTACCACAAGAGAGACGAGCTAAGGGTTCAGAATAGACAGGACGTAAGGCAAACCGGGGTCGGGGAGCAGCGCCATGCCACACAAAAACAGAGGGCGGGAGTGATCCCCCGCCCTCTGGTATTCTAAACGCTCAATAGAACGTAGCTCAGGGTGTGCACGCCGGGAAGAAGGTGTTAGACACTATCTTCGCCGTCTGTCCTCTCGTCACCTGGGCGTTCCACCTGAAGTAGGGGCGGTCCTGGGCGTCGCAGGTCTCGCCCGGCCCTCCGCAGGGGTAGCCTCCCATGACGCCCCTGTTGGTGAGGCGCATGATCCACTCGTAGAACTGGCTGCCTTCTCCCGCTGGGGGTACGTCAGCGTAGATCTGCCCGCTCACGGCTTCATTGTAACCCTGGGCGTTAGAGACGATCTTGGCTAACTGCCCGCGCGTGGCGTTGGCGTTGGGCAGGAAGATGGCGGGGTCGTCCGGGCTGCATGGCGTGCCGTCGGGCCTTGTCGGGCACGGGTAGCCGCCCATGATGCCCCTGTTGCTCAGCCGGTTGATGTAGGGGTAGTAAGTAGAGCCAGGAGGCACGTCGGAGTAGATTTGCGAGCCTGGGTCCTCGTTGAAGCCCGCGGCGTTGGACACTACCTTCGATATCTGCCCACGTGTGATGTTCCTTTCCGCGTGGAACCGGCCGTCGGGGTAGCCCGTAATCACACCACGGCAAGCCAGGCACCTGATATAGGTGTAGAAGGGGTCGCCGGGGTTGTTGTCGGGGAAGTTGATGGTGCATACCACCGTGGCCGTGGCTACCGCCGTGCTTGTCGCACCCGCGACCGTGCTGCTCGCTACCACCGTGGAAGTGGCGGTAGAGGGGCTGGTGGCCGTGGCTGAGTTCGTGGCAGTTGGGAGGGTGCCTGTAGCTGTAGCCACTACTGCTGTGTTAGTAGCTGTGGCCGCAACCGTGTTGGTGGGAAGTACTGCTGTGTTTGTAGCTGTGGCTGCGACCGTGTTGGTCGGAGGTACTGCTGTGTTGGTGGCTGTGGCTGCGACCGTGTTGGTGGGAAGTACTTCTGTGTTAGTAGCTGTGGCTGCAACGGTGTTGGTAGGAGGTACTGGGCTGCTGGTTGGGGTAGGGGTGCTTGCGCCGAACGGTGCGCTCGGCAGCGGCCAGGCATACAGCCCCCGGTTGTGGGTCCACACGGCAAGGGTGGTAAAGCCCCGGTCCACCGTGAGGTCGCCAATCGACACGTTAGGCAGCCCCGCCGTGAAGCGCGTCCACACAGGGGTGACTGCATCGATGTCATTGGTGAAGAACAGGCCCGAGTCGGTGCCCACGAACACCTGCTGCCGGTACTTGGGGTTCACCATGATAGCGCCGGCGGGCACGTTCGGCAGGTTGCCGGTCTTGTTCACCCACGTCTTGGTAGCGCAAAGGGCCGTGCAGGTCACCTGGAATACGTGGCCGGGCTGCGACGGGGTGGACTCGTTGAAGGCCCCTGCCGCCGCGTAACCCAGGAGCGGGTTCAGCGGGTCGATAGTCACGTCGAGGATAGGCCGGTTGGGGAGCACCGCGTTCGAGTCGGTGACGTTCACCCACAGGGCGCTATTCGCCACGCCCTGCCCCAGGTTGAACCCGTACTGCACGTTGCCGTCGCTGGTGCCCACGATAGCCGTGGTGGACAGGCTGGGAGCGTAGCTGAGCTGGAGGATGTTGGGGTCGTTGCTCCAACCGGCGGCGGGCATAGACTTGGTCAGCGCACCGCTGTTGGTGTACCAGCCGGCGCTATTGACCGCGCCGTTGATTGTCTCCCACACGCGGTAAGTACCCGCGATCAGGTGCGTACAACCCGCGGGAGGGCAGTCGTGCTTGTAGATCTCATACGGCATGGCGAACGAACGCCCGTCGTTCGCCCAGGGCGCGGCGGGATAGACCCCGCCGCCCGAAACCTCGGTGTACGACCCATAGGCCCCGGTGGTCGAACGGTAGACGCGGCTGGTGTTCCCAGATTGATAATAGATCTGGTTGTTCACAGGTTCGATCGCCGCAAAGAAACCGTCGCCGCCTATACGCAACTGCCACTCCTCGGCCCCCAGGGACGCCGGGCTGGTCCAGGTATTTGCGAACGAGCCGTTGTCCTGGGTGCCGCCGTTGGCGCCCGGTGTCGTGCCCGTAGCGAAGTTGCCGGTCAGGTCGCCGTTGTAGAACTCCATCGTGTTCATGGTGGTGTTCAGCGACGTGATCGTAGGCAGGGTCGGAGAGACCACGTTGGCGTTGTCGGTGAACCAGATACCGCCGTCGTTGGCGAACAGCACCTGGTTGGACGCGCCGGGGACGTAGCGAAAGTCGTGCTGGTCGGGGTGTATGTTGGCCTGAGCGCCATAGATGGTATCAGGGCCGGAATACACGCAGCCCACGTTCTGCCAGGTAGCTGCGCCGTCGATTGACCTGAAGGCATCAACCTCGCCGTAATAGAGGGCGTCGGGGTTGTTCGGGTCCACGGTGATCGCCTGGTCGTAGTAACCCTGGCCGTAGCTGGCCGAGCCTGCGGCACCGCCGTTGCACTCGCGGAACTTGAGGTAGTCGGCACGCTTGCTCCAGGTAGAGCCGCCATTGGTGGAGCGCCAGATACCCAGGATGTCGAAGTAGTAAGCATCGGACACCCCGGCGTACATGATCTGCGGGTTGCTGGGGGCGATGGCTATATCTATGCGGCCGGGCTTCAAGTTGCCTGCGGTGCCGTTGCCCGTGTTCGTGGGCCAACCGTTAGCGCCCGTGGTAATCAAGGTCCACGTAGGGCAGCCGCTGGCGGGCATGGTGGCCGTGTAGATGCCGTTGGCCCCGTTGAGGTTGCCCGCGGCCCAACCGACGGCGTAGAAGATTGTGGAGGTCGCGCCGTCGTCGCGTATGACGATTTCGGTGTTGTCCTGGCGCTGGCCGGAGAAAGCGTTGGTGGAGCACTGGGCCGACCAGTTCGCCCCGCCGTCGTACGACATGCGCAGGCCCGTCTTGGTGCCCGCGATAAGCGTGTTGCTGTTGTTCGGGTCCACCTTGACTGCGCTCACCGCCGCGTATATCTCAAAAGCCTGCGGGTTCGGGTCGAGGCGGTTAGGTCCGAAGACGGCCTCGCCGAGCACGGTCCAGCTCGCGCCGGCATTCGTGCTCTTGAGAATACCCTGCGACCCGCGAGACGCACCCACCGGGCGGAAGTCACCCGTTGCCGCGTACAGGGTGTTGTGGTTGCTGGGGTCTATCGTGACTTCATCGATGGTTATCGTGCTGACAGTAGCATCGTCGGTGGTGGGTGCCCAGGTGGTGGCGGCGCTACAGCAGTTGGTGGTCTTCCAGACGCCGCCGTTGGACACGCCCAGATAGACCGTGCTGGTCACAACCGGGTCTATCGTGACCGAGTTGATGCGCCCGCTGACCAGGCCCGAATGGTAGCAGCCGTCGCAGTTATTCGACTGGCCCGGCATGGGGCCGAGGCTTACCATAGCGTTGGGGTCGAGCGCCAGTGGGGACTTGCTGTTGGCGCGGCTGTAGGTGATGCGGCCCGCAGGGACCGCCTGGGCCATCTTAGCAACCTGCTTTTCCGCGTTCTGAAGCCAGGTGGCGTCGTAGTAACCGAGCGGATAGGTGTACCTGTTGAGGAAGTACGCCTGCCTGGCCTTTAGTTCTTCAGTCTCGCTCCCTGCCTTCTCACCGGGAACTAACATGTTACGGAACCGTTGTTCCGGTAGAGCTGCCGAGGTGGACTTCTTTTGGCTGTCAGCCTTTGCCGGTTGGCCCTGCCCGCCAACCTGTAGCTGCAACAGCGTGCCGGTTGCTGCCACGCCCAGCAATAGCAACAACACGAGCCATATACGCTTACCCTTGAAACCGTCCTTCAATCGCAACATTCTCCCTTGCTCCTTTCCTTCCCAAACCCTAAATTACGTGACTCAAAAAGGCCGCTCGTTAAAGACGGCGAGTCCTCTATGTATACAGGTGAGCCACTATCGGGAGACCCAGGCGGAGCCAGAGATGTGTTGGAACGAGAGCGTAGTGGTAACTGTATAGATAGGTTGTAGATGCCGATACCCAGTATATCACAAGGCATATAGAAAAGTACACCGCTAGATTGGCTATTTAGGCCACCGAGTTCCGCCCTGGCAATGAATTGGCGGGCTGGCAAGAGGCAAAGTCTCGTTCGGAGACTGCTTTCAAGTTCCTTAGTCCCCGCAGGGGACTTTGCTTCTTGTCAGCCCGTGGCTTTAGCCACAGGGCACCCCCACAGGACCATGACCCTAACCCACGAAGAACGACCCCACCCACAAAGAAGCAAGCTCCCCATTGCATTGACAGCGGTTGCAATTTATAATAGCCACGACAGCCACTCATCGTGTCCCACTGCTATAGCCGGGCTGCTTTTGCATTGAACGGTAATAGACCAGCTTCCGAACGCACGCCGCCGGTGCAGCGCGTGGAGAGGTAACGCGATGATTTGCAGCAACTGTGGGGCCGCCAACCAGCCGGGGGTGAACTTCTGCACCCGGTGCGGAACTCGACTGGTGCCCCCCACAGCCCCACAGGGTGCTTTGCCACCTATCGTCCCACCTTCGACGCCTGCTACTCCGCCGCAATATACGCCCGCGCAATACCCTCCGCAACAATATCCTCCCCAGTACGCACAGGGGCCGGGCTACCCGACTCAACAATACCCACCCGGCCAATACCCCGTGAATCCGGCCCCCGTGAAGAAGGGCCGCAGCCCTTGCGGGTGTTGCTTCACGGTGTTCCTGGTACTTATCCTCCTCATAATCGGTACCGTCGTGAGCGGCTACTTCCTGCTGCAAAACGGCACCATCACCCAGCGCGGCATACTCAACACCCTCGGCATGGGCACCGGAGAGGCCGCCGTGCTCAACCTCACCGACGGCGATTTGAGCGTCGATATCGTCTCGCTGGGCGACAGCAGCTCCGATTCTACGCTGCTTGAAACCAACCTGTCGCTCAAGCCGACCGACAGCGACAGCTTCACCTCGATCAGGCCTGGACGATACCGCCTCACCTTCACGGCCACCGTGGGCGGCGCGGCGAGCGGCACGTGCTCTTTGCAGGTAGGAAGCGGCGACGTCTACCAGTTCGTCGCGTTGAACGAGGGCGTGGTCGTCACCAGCGAGAAGTACACGCCTACCACGGCGGCGGACATGAACATGGCAACGTCCTCGCTGTGCAAGAAATAGCAGATGGGAGGTAGTGACGTGCGCGACAAACGGCACCGCGACCTGAGACCGCGCCTCATGCCGGTGCTGCTCCTGCTCCTGGGCGTGCTGCTTGTGGGGTGCTCGAGCATCGGGGTGGAGAACACATCGAAGGACCAGACCGCACGCGTGACAATGTACCTGCCCGACCGCAGCGGCTCCACGTCGTTCGCGCTCGCCCCCGGCCAGTCCAACAGCGAACTGTCCATGGACGGCGGCCTGGTGGTCATCCTGGCGATGCCGAACGAGGAGTACGTCAAGCAACTTGAGGAGATGAAGAAGTACTACGAAGCCGTCTTGCGGGTGCCCACCTTCAGCGAGCAGGACTACAAGGAAGCCACCACCAAGGTAAAAGAGTTCAACGAGAAGATAAAGCAGGCTAGCCTGGGTGGCAACTCTTGCTACGTCAGAGCCGCGGACAATGTTGACATTGTAGCCAGCCTGGCCTGGGACCAACCCGAGGGCAAGTGGCAGATTACCTGTGTCACCCGTAAGGTAGAAAGCGAGAGCAGCCCGTCGAACTAACAGGCCGTGTAGACCCAATCACACGCGAGGCATAAGCAAGGCCATGAGCAAGAGGAAGCCAAAGGTCAGCCTGTTCGTCGGGGTGGCGCTGATGTCGGCGCTGGCTATGCTGCTGTCCGGCTGCCTTACCGTGACGGTGACCAACATATCTAAAGACCAGACGGCCCGCGTGTATATCATGTTCGCCGATCGTAGGGGGTACACGTCCTCCAACCTCGCGCCGGGGGCAAGCGACACCGACTTCAGCGAAAATGGCTATTACCTCATCAGGGTAGGCGGCAACGAAGCCCACCAGCGCACGATGAAGGAACTGCGCGAGACTTACGCCAAGGTGCTGACCACCCCCGGCCTCACCCCCGCGCAGATTCAGGCCGTCACGAAGAAGATCGCGCTCATCAAAGAGGAAGAGGCAAAGGCCCAGCAGAGCTACGCGCGCTGCGAGGGCAGCGTCGAAAACGGCTCGCTGACGGTGACGGTCGATTGGGATGCGGCCAAGAAGGACTGGACGCTCGAATGCGTTGAGAAAGAGGACAAGACAGAGTCGAAGTGAAGCCGGGGGTTGCAGTCACAGAGTGGTGAAGCGGAGGTGGTTGAAGCCGTAGATGATGTCGCGCCTCGCGAGACGCTATAGAATGGGCAGCATGGCGGGCAGGCTGGTGGGAGTGCTGGCGCTCTTCTCGGGGGCGGCCCTGCTCACGCACATCGTCTGGCGGGTGTCGCTGCCCCTCGCCCTTGCCGCCGCTGTAATGCTGCTCGTCTTCAGCGGCGCGACCCTCTGGCGCAGGGCCACCCCCGCACAACGCGTGATGCTCGCCTGGCTGGTGAAGGTCGGGGCGGCTTCGGGCCTGGTAGCCACGGTTAGCTACGACGCCGCCAAGTACGCCCTGTCCCAACTGGACCCCTCGCCCTACAACCCGTTCGAGGCGATACGCATATTCGGCACGCTGCTCGTGGGCCAACCGGCGCCGGAGACCGCCATATACGGGGCGGGGGCCGCTTTTCACCTGCTGAACGGGGTGTCGTTCGGTGTGGCCTATTGCTTCTTGTTCAGGCGGCAGGGCATAATCGCGGGCATGGCCTGGGGCCTGTTCCTCGAAATGTTCCAGTTGACCCTCTATCCCGGCTGGCTGAACATCCGCCTCTACTCGGAGTTCGCGCAGATTTCGGCCATATCACACGTCGTGTACGGCCTGGTGCTCGGTAAGGCTTGCCAGGTCGCCCTGGCCCGCACGTCAGGCACAGGACTAACAGCAAGGGGAGCAGAACATGGACAATAACCCCAACTGGGGCGCGGGGCCGGGTGCGTCGGTGCCGCCACAACCCCAACCACAACAACCGTATCCCCAACAACCGTATCCGCAGCCACCGCCGCAACAATCATATCCACAACAACTATATCCGCCGCCACCACCGCCCCAGCAAACAATGCAGCCGCTACAGCCAACGCCCTCGCCACAAGCCCCGGACGAGCAGTTGGAGCGATTCTGGTACGTCAAAGCCCCCGCCTGGCTGGACGACTGGTTCCCGCAGATAGCCAATGCCTTCTCGGATGGGGCCTGGACCACTGCCTGGCGCGGAGTGGGCGCGTACGCCCCGGTGGTGGGGTTCGCGCTCGGCCTCCTCTGCCGCTTCATCTTCCCGCAGATATACAGCGTCTTCTCCGAATCGCTCATCTTCATGATGATCGTGATAGCCGTCTCCCTGCTGAGCGGCACGGCAGGCGCGGCCCTCCTGGGCGGCTACATCGTGGAAGACTTGCTCGTGGGCAACCGCGCCGGCCTAAATACGGGCTTCTTCCCGGCGGAAATACCGGCGGAAGGCTTGTCCGGCCTGGCGGGGGTACTGGGCGGCAAGCTGGTCAGCTACCTGCTGCTCTCGATACCCGCCGTCACCCTACCGCTGCTCGTGCGGCAGCTAGCCCCCAGCATCAAGCTGCACACGATCACCGACCCGAACAGCCGCACCTTCGCGCTGGCGGGGCTGCACGCCGCCATAGCCGGGGTGCTCGTCTTCCTGTGGGCCCAGTCGGTGATCGTGCTACTGCGCCCGCTATTCACGTGGGTGGGTGCGGTGCCCACGTTCGCGGCGATAAACTCGGTGCAGGGGCAGTGGAGCTTCCTGGTGGCAGCGGGGGTAATTGCCGCCGCCGGCCGGGTGATACTGGAGCGCATGGTGGCGCGGACCGCCCCACGGGCCGCCGTCGCCGCGACTCTGCAACGCCAGCGGTTCACGGGCGAGGGCCAGGGCATACTGGAGAAGGTGCCCGGCCTGGTGCGACTCGTCATCCCGCCCGTGGTGATAGCCATGCTGCTGGCGGGCACCTACGATGGCTGGCTAGACGCGGTCATCGTGGCGGCGGTAGCGGCGGTGCTGGGGTTGTGGCGCTCTCGCATCATACGCATCATCCCCCTGCCCTCGCGGTGGTCGCTCACAATACGGCGCATCCCCTCGCTAATCCGGCTGGCGGCGGCCCCCTTCATCGGCTACTGGCTGGCTACTCTGGTAATCACGCCGATGTGGACCAACACGGCGCAGGGCCTCCGCCCGGTGATGTTCGGGTCGCTCGTGACCCTTATCGTCTTCTACGTGCTCTTTCCACCTTTGCCGGTAGTCCCCGGCCCCACACCCCAATCTCAACCTCAACCTCAACCCCAACCAACGAGGTACTAGCATGCTCCTATCCGACCTCGAAATAGCGCCGCTGCTCTCGACGCTGGCGGTGCTCCTGGACAACTGTAGCTCGCTGTTTGACTGCTGGGACACGCTGGGCGCGGCTGCGGCGGCTGCCGTGGGTGCGGGCGCGGCGGCAGTGTTCGTGGGGGGGCTGCTGCTCGGCCCCGGCGAGGCACCCGGCATAGTGGAAGAAGGCATGCCGCCCCAGGTCCCAGGCCCGGCCAGCGCACCCCAGGCGACCTTCCCCGGTGGGGCCGCAACTAACACCACGGTAGCGCAAGCGCCACCTCAAGCCGCGCCAGCCAGCGTGCAGCCTCAAGCGCCTTTCCAGGCACCAGCGCAAGCTCCTCCGCAAGCTCCCCCACAAGTAGCACCACAGGCACCGCCTCAAGCGCCGCCGCAGGTAGCTCCCCAGGTAGCTCCCCAGGCACCGCCTCAAGCTGCCACCCTCTCAGCGCCACAGGGCACGCACGTGTTCGGCGGCGAGGTGCAAACACCGCCAGTAGCCGCTTCTACGCCCGCCAATCCCGTCGCGCCAAACGCTGCTTTCGATGCCGCCCCGGCTGGCGCGGCACCCGCCAGCCCGGCCACGCCTCCCGTGGCACCTCCCGTGGCACCTCCCGTGGCCGACACCGCGCTTGCTGCCGGGTTGGCGGCGGGGGTGGCACCCGTGATTAGCACCATCAAGGCTGCAATGGGTAGCATGGCCGGTGGTTCCGGCGCGGGACGCGAGGCGGGCGGCCAGGACGAAGGGGAACAGGACGACGACCTCGACACCTGCCCCGAAGCGGACGCCTCGCTGTTCGGCCTGCCCGACATAAACACCCGCCAGGACTGCCCCGGCACCCGCCCCGGCATGCCCCCCAACTACGCGGGCCTCGACTTCACCAGCAACGACGATCACGGCCGCCCCCTGGAGATGCCCTTCGAGGCGGGGGTGACTGGCGAAGTCACTTATGTAGGCGGCTCCTTCAACTCGGTGCAGGTGACCCTCGACAACGGCAACCGCATCCAGTTCCTCCACGCCTCGCAGGTGCTCGTGCAGGTCGGCCAGCATGTGGGGCCTACCACCGTGCTCGGCAAGACGGGTGGCACCGGCCCCTACGGCCCCAACCAGTACGAGATACACCTGCACATCCAGGTGTTCGACCGCCATGGCGACCTGATTGACCCCGACTGCGCCCTCTCCGGTGGGGAGAACCGCCGCCTCAGAAGGAACGTCATACCCCCCGCGACAGAGGAGACAGCCGCACCACCCGAAACCCCCCACGAATCCTACGTCGCCCCCGGTGCCACCACAATATTGGGCGGCACCCAACCTCTGACGCCGGTTGGACCGCCACTGCCACCGCCGCAGGTGCCCGTGCAAGCGCCACCGCCTGCGTACCCGCAAGCGCCGCCCCAGGCCCCCGCAGGGCTTCGCTGCACGCGTTGCGGCAACACCAGCCCGGCCAACGCGCGGTTCTGTCCCTTCTGCGGTCAGACGTTCGCCCAGGCTGTGACACCCTCACCCCCTCCCATCGCCCCGCCTGCGCCCCCGCAGACGATCTATTGCGGCAACTGCGGGCAGGCGAACTCCTGGGGCTCGGCCTACTGCGGGCGTTGCGGAAGCTTGCTCTCTTACTGAGCGGTACGTTCCAGGCCGGAAAAGCCTGCAAGGAGATGTTACAGGGGCAGGCGCCATGCCTGCCCTTGTAAGTGTGTGCCATGCGCAGGCGAGCACGGGACGTGGGTGTATAATGAATTCTCCCACTCACAACCGAGGTGACAGCCCCACATGGAAGCACTCGTCAAGTACGACAACCTACCCGGCTGCGTCGAGATACGCGATATGCCCCTGCCTGAGATTGCGCCCGACCAGGTGCTACTCAAGGTGCGGGCCGTGGGCATATGCGGCAGCGACCTGGAGATGTACCACCACCTCATCTCCTTCCCCGTCAGCCCGCCCGTCATCCTGGGGCACGAGTTCTCCGGCACGGTGGCCGAGGTGGGGGAGAGCGTCCGCGATTTCAGGCCGGGTGACCGGGTGGTAAGCGAGACGGCAGCCTACATCTGCGGGGAGTGCCACGAGTGCCGCACCGGGGCTTACAACCAGTGCCCCAACCGGCGGGGCTTCGGCGTGCTGGCGCACGGGGCCGACGCCCCATACGTCGCGGTCCGGCAAGGCGCGCTCCACCACGTGCCCGAAACGGTGGACCTGGCAGAGGCCGCGCTAACCGAGCCGCTCTGTGTGGCCTACCAGGCTTTGGTGGTCAAGAGCCGCATACGGCCCGGCGACACGGTAGTGGTGCTCGGCCCGGGCCCCATCGGCCTGATGTCCGCGCAGATAGCCAGGGCGTGCGGCGCTTCCACGATAGTGCTGGCCGGGCTGCCCCGCGATGCCCGGCGGCTGGAACTCGGCATGGCGCTCGGTGCCACCCACTCGGTAGACCTCTCCAAAGACGACATCCACGCGCTGGTAATGGGACTGACAAAGGGCCGGGGTGCCGACGTAGTGGTGGACGCCGCCGGACCCTCGGCCACGGTTAAGCTAGCTATGGAGCTTGTGCGGCGGGAGGGGCAGATCACCAAGATCGCCTGGGGCCCCAGGCCGCTGGACCTGAGCCTGGACCCGCTCATCGCAAAAGCGGTGACGTTCCAGGGCACCTTCAGCCACACCTACGACACCTGGGAGCGCGTGCTGCGCCTTGAGGCGAGCGGGCAGGTCAAGCTACGGGAGATGGTAAGCCACCGGGTGCCCCTCTCCGAATGGCAGCAGGCCTTCCACGCCCTCGAAAGCGGCGAGGCGGTCAAGGCGCTCATCTTCCCGAACGGGGTTGAGGGCTGACTTGTTTCGAGGTATTAGTGCTTATCGCTTCCTCGTCCTGCGCAATAGACACGTTACCCCCTTGCCAGAGCCCCAAGCCTATAAAAATCCATGATATGCCGAACAGCAGAAGCACGCCTACGGAAATTATCGACGTGTATGTCAGTGCGTTCGTGTCATCGCGGGCTCGCACTTGAAAGCAGGCTTGTATAGGCATCAGGCTCATGAGCAGCGAAGCCAGTATGAGTACCAGGACGCTCCAGGTAGCAAGCACTTTTCTCTTAATGATGGAGAATCCAAAGAGTGTTAAGCTTGATACCAGTACCAGGAGGCCAGGTCCGAAGCTAGCATACCAGAGGAACCAGAGCAAGTCAGTGGGCGGCAGGGAATGCAGGTCGCCAAACCCCCCGTAACCGCCGAGCCACCAGACCCAGTGTTTGCCGGCGATGTTGGCGAGTATCATGACAATCCCAGCAAGAGCCAGGATGGCACTTATCTTTCCTGCCCGTTTGAAAGCAAAGTGTTGGTGAGTGTACATAAATAACCCTACCAGGCCAGGTAAGAGGAGCAATATGGGCATAGCCAGCATGGGTACGTTCAAATCGTATGGTCGCCTTATGTCGCAGCAAGGCGGAGCTTGAACATCATAGAAATGCAAGATACCCAACATCTGCAAAAGAACGGCAACCACAAGCAGGACCCAGAGGACCCCGCTAAGGACGCTCCCTAGACCCCCAAGCCGAATAAGTGCCGAATAGTTACGAAGCAAGGAATCGAACAGTTGCATATGACTTTCCTTGCGAGCGCTTAGAAGCCGCGAGAGGCGCCACGGACAACGGCATCGATGACCTCCTGCTGGGCTGCCAGGTCCCGTACGAGGTCGAGGTGGTCGGTCTGTATCTTGAGCAAGGGCGTATCGGAGTACCCATCGAAGAACTGCTCGTACACGCCGGACAGGTGCTGGATGTAGCGGGGGTCCATGTTGCGCTCGAAGGAGCGGTCGCGCTGGTAGATGCGGGCCATGAGGGTATCGAGGGAGGCTTGCAGGTACACCACGAGGTCGGGGCGTGCGATTTGACGGGCCAGGGCGTCGTAGAGTTGGTCGAACAGGGCCAGCTCATCGCCCGATAAGTTGAGGCCCGCGAACAGCTTGGTCTTGGCGAATAGGTAGTCGCCCACTACGTTGCCCGTGTTGGCGGCGGACTGCACCTCGGACTGCTGCTGCCGGTAGCGGTTCAGGAGGAAGAACACCTCCGTCTGGAAGGCGTAGCGCGCACGGTCTGCGTAGAAGTTGCTGAGAAAGGGGTTCTCCTCGAACTTCTCGAAGAAGGTGGCAACGCCCAGGCGCTCTCCCAGCAGCCTGGTGAGGGCGGTCTTACCAACGCCTATTACACCTTCTATCACTATATAGGTCATGGCTCATTATACCGTCACCACGAGGAACGAGCACCCAAAGCAGGTCCCTTACCATTATGGAGCCAACCAAGATAACTCGCTCTGCTGGCAGACGGGTGAATGTAGTCGTGCCGGCGCCGGTAACGCCCTATGTAACTAGAAGCTATCTGAAAAATGAACATGTGCAAATTCAGCACGCAAGCCCTTTCTATGTCATTTCGAGCGTAGCGAGAAATCTCGTCCCTCACCGCGATGCGACCCTTTTCCTATGGTACTCTGTCTTTTAAGAAAGGTGGTACCTGGGTGCTGAGGGACGAGATTTCTCGCTACGCTCGAAATGACATGGAAGGGGCTTTGGGTGCCAACGTTCGGCAGCTTTGTTTTTGAGTTGGCTTCTATCCAGGTCGTGGTGAATTACACTTTAATCTCGCGCGCCAGCAAGTAGGCCGACTCGAACGTGGCGCTTCTCCCCTCCTCCCAGGTGCCTGCCCACTCCATCTCCGCCAGCTGCGCCTGCCCGGCAGCCAGCACCTCGTCGCGCAGCCTTTGGAAAGCGGCTGACAGGCGCACGTCCAGAGTCTCAAGCAACGTGGTCACAAACCCCGCCAGTTTGACGGCCCTGTGTACATCGTGCAACTTCATGAAGGCTGCCGACATCCCGGTCAGGCAATAGGCCATGAAGAGGTTGTTTTCCTGGGCGTAGGTAAGGGCTAACGCCCGGTCCCACCTTTCGAGGGCCAACTCAACCCTGCCCTCGCTGTACTCGAGGAAGCCATAGTAAATGTAAGACTCCGCGACTGCCCAGGAGTCGCCTAATTCGCGGCGCAACTTTAAGCCCTCTGAGATATGTTTTCGGGCCTCCTCGTATTTACTCTCCTCCATCGCGACCACTCCCAGGCCGCTCAGACATGCGGCTACACCCCACCTATCCCCTATATCGGTCCGAATGGAGAGACTTTCCTCCAGCAGCGCCCGCGCCGAAGCGTTATCACCACAGTTGTGTGACAGGTTGCCCAGGTTGGTGAGGGTCCAGGCTATACCCCACTTATCTTCCAGGCTGCGTTGAATCCGCAGGCATTCGCTGTGATGCTGGCGCGCCTTCACGTAGTCGCTCTGGTTGGCCGCTATATTACCGAGGTGGGTGAGAGCGCTGGTCAGCACGCGCAGGTCTCCCGCTGCCCGCGCCAACTCCAGGGCCTCCGTAGTCAACTGTTTGGCGCGCACGTAGTTACCCTGTCGCAAAAATATCCTTGCCCGTTCTATGAGGACCTGGCGGACGGCGGCCTCATCGCCCAGGTCCCGGTACAGGGCCATGCTTCTTTCCAGGAAGTGCTGGGCGCCTGCGGCGTCCGCCTGTTGCATGGCGAGCCTGCCCGCCCCGAAAAGGGCCTTAGCCCAGGCGAGGGTGTGTTCCGCGTTCTCGAGATTGAAGTTCGAGAGGAGAGTGCGACCTGTCGCGTAATGCCCGTGCATCACCCAGAACTGCCATAGAGCGCCTCCCAGCCTCAGCCCTAGCTCCTGCTGCTCGCTGTCTGCCGCCCATTGTATGGCAGCTTGCATGTTGGCGTGCTCCGTAGCCAGGCGGCGCAACCAGACCTCCTGCTCGGCTCCCCGGAGGTTCGGCTCGGCGGCCTCGGCTATCTGAAGGAAGTACTCCGCGTGCCGCTGCCGGACCTCTGCCCTCTCGCCGGGCACCGCCTCCAGCTGCTCGGTAGCGTACTGGCGCAAGATTTCGTGGATGTCGTAGCGGACCGAGGTGTCGTCTCCCGTTCGCCGGATTAGCGACTTGCCCGCCAGCGACCTCAGCAGCGCCCTGGAAGCCCCGGCGGCCTGTTCGGCTGCTTCGCTATCCCAGCCACCTCTAAAGACCGACAGCCTGCGAAAGATAGTCTTCTCTTCGGCGGTGAGCAGGCCCCAGGAGTAATCGAACACCGCCCTGATGCTGCGGTGCGCCTCCGACACGTCCGGCTGGTTGGTTGCCAGGAAATCGAGATTGGTGCGGATGGCCTCGGCTATCTCGCTACAGGTATACTCGCGCACCTGGGCGGCGGCCAGCTCGATCGCCAGGGGCAGGCCGTTTACACTGCGGCAGATTTCGAGCACCGCCCGCACGTTGCCGTCCGTAAGACGGAACGCCTCCTCTATCGCCCGCGCCCTCTCCAGGAAAAGTAATACCGCCGCGTATTGAGATGCTTGCTCTAGCGGGATATCTCCCCCTTCCCGCCCCTCAAGCGCCAGCGGGTAAGGCAGGCCGGAGAGTTCCATAACGTACTCGGCTTTGAGGTCGAGGCGCACCCGCGAGGTGACCAGCAGGCTCACCCTCAGGGCATTTTCGAGGATCCTCGACACCAGTCCCCGACCTTCCAGCAGGTGCTCGAAGTTGTCCATGACAAGCAGCATTTCTCTGCCCGCCAGGTATTGTAGAAGCTGAGCCTCGTCCGCCTTGCCCGAGAAGTGCACCCCAAGGGCCTGGGCGATGGCCGGGATGAGTAGCTCGGCGGAGGCCACGGGGGTCATCCTCACAAAATAGACCCCGTCCTCGAAAGCCCCGAGGTGGTAGCTTGCCGAGGCGAGCGCGAGCCGGGACTTGCCCATTCCGCCCGGACCCACGAGCGTCAAGAGTCTCCTCTGAGGATTTTCGAGCCGCTCGGCTATGCTTGCAAGCTCGGCTTCTCTGCCGACGAAAGGCGCTACCTGTGCGGGCAGGTTGTTGCGCGAACGAGAGGGAAGCTGCTCATCGCCCAGGCCGTATTCGGCGTACTCCCCCGCGAGAATCCGCTCGTAGAGGGCCTGTGTTTGGGTGCTCGGCTCGATC
This sequence comes from Chloroflexia bacterium, assembly GCA_036389075.1. Classification (GTDB taxonomy): domain Bacteria; phylum Chloroflexota; class Chloroflexia; order QHBQ01; family JADMIH01; genus JADMIH01. The sequence continues at coordinate 20,228 of DASVQO010000002.1, forward strand.
CCTAGCTCTTCAAGGAGCACGCGGCTGCACGCCTGGTACTGCGCGATGGCCGAGCTGCGCTGCCTGGTGACCCACAGCAGGTGCATCAGGTGGCGGTGCGCCTCCTCGTTCCAGGGCTCAAGCTCCAACTGCCGGCGAGCGTAGTCCGAGGCCCTGAAGTAGTCGCCGCGAGCTTCCGAGTAGGCCGCCAGGTGAATAAAGGCGTACATAGCCTGCTGGCGCAACGCCTCGCGGTTCAACAGCATCCACTCTTCAAACTGGGTGCTATCGGCCAATCCGAACCCCGCCAGAAAATCGCCCCGGTACAAACCGGCCGCCCGCTCCAACCTCAGGTGACACGAACCGCAGACTTCCAGCCTGCGATGGTTGTGCGCGTGACACGCGGCGATTGTTTGGGAGAATACCGTTACATCGAGGTAGAAATCGGCGTTCGCGTTGAACTGTACCGCCTGGGCATCTACACACAGGTAGGGTTGGGAGTCGCCTTCCGGAGCGGCGTCCGACTCGCCTAGCACCTGGCGGAGCTTATACAGGACGTGGCGCAGGTTCTTGAGGGCGACGTCCTGCGGTTGTTCCGGCCACAACAGGGCGGCCAACCAGTCGCGGCGATGGGGCTGGCCCGCTTCGACCACGAGGTAAGACAGGAGCGCGCGCACGCGGTCCGACTCAAAGCCGGTAAGCGGCTTCGAGTGGAGACCGGCCTGGAATGGACCTAGCAAGGCGAGAGCAAGACGCGCCATTAGACAAGCCTACTATCGTACGTAGATTAGGTTCAACTATACATCTGCACCTTGCAATATGCAACCCTTTTCGCGGTCCGAGGTCTCCCGACGTTTTCCCGACGCCGCGCTGCTAGAGTAAAGCCAGCAGCGAGGTGCTTGCAAGCAGAAACAAGCGGAGGCCATTTCAATGTACGAGGAACAACCGGCAAAGTCCGCAATCGTGTCGCCAACTTATATCTCCTATCTGGTCCGTTTGTGGCGGCTGGAGAGGAGTAGCGATTGGTTGGCGTCACTGGAGGCCCCGGGCACGCACGAGCGGCACAACTTCTCCGACCTGAAGAGCTTCTTCGATTTTCTGCGCGCGCAGACCGGGTCGGAGCCGAACATTCGTGGCTCTACCGAACGGCATGGCACGAGCGACGACTCGGCTCTAGACCTGGAGCCACCCTAGCAGCGTCAAACGCAGGGCACCAGCATAGAAGGCTTATCCCCGACGTTTTCCCGACGCCACACAGATAGAGTGTAGATGCAGACACAAAACGCCCACACGGGCACCTTAATTCAACCGAGGAGGCAGTAAAATGGAGCGACTTACCTTACTTCGAAGCAAACGGAATGTTCACCCCCGCCCGAAGGCGCTGGCCCCCTTCCTGGTGGCTACGCTCGGACTACTATTGGTCCTGGGTACCGGCATCTTCGGTGCCGTGCAGAACGCATCAGCTAGCCCGTCCGGCGCGGCAAGCTCCCAGGCACCGTCAAGCCCACAAGCAACAAATCAGTTCCCCGCGTACTTCATCGAGTGGGGAGTGTACCAGACCACCCACAACTACGTGCCCGCCGACATACCGGCTGACAAGCTTACCCACATCCACTACGCCTTCATCAAGCCCGTACCCGTAGAGAACAGCAACAACCTCTGGACGTGCGGCTATTACGATCCCTGGGCGGCGGTGCAAAAGCCGGACTGGCCCAGGCTCGTGCCCGGCACCAATCAGAACGCCAACGAGCACGTGGGCGCCATCAACCAGCTCAAAGTGCTGCGCCGCAACCACCCCGGCCTCAAGCTGATGATGTCTCTTGAAGGGTACGTAGACCCCTCCATCGGCAGCAAGTTCCCGATGATAGCCTCCAGCGCCGTTACGCGCACCCACTTCGTCAACACGTGCGTCGATTTCATGAAGAACAACGGCTTCGACGGCATAGACGTCGACTGGGAGTACCCGGGAGCCAGCGACAAGGCAAACTTCACGGCCCTCCTTCAAGAGTTCCGCACGAGGATGAACAGCACCCAGGGCGTAGGCTCGGGCGCGCCGCTCAGCATAGCGGCTGGACCGACTGCCGCGCAGGCAGCAGGCTACGACATGCCCGCTCTGAACAACATCTTGACGTATGTCAACATAATGGCCTACGACTTCTATGGCGGCTTTAGCGATCACACGGGCCATAACGCCCCCCTGTGCGCTGCGGCGGGCGACCCTAAGGGTGCCTCCTGGAACGGCAACGCGGCGGTGCAGATGTACATCAACGGCGGCGTCGCGCCCGGCAAGCTGAACTATGGCCTCGCCTTCTATGGCCGGGCAATGCAGCACCTGCAAAACACCGGCCCCAATGCCTCGTACCCCGGACGCTTCGCGCCTATCACCCCTGGCGATTACGTCAGAGGCACCTGGGACCCATCCGGTGGCCCGCAGTCCGTCTGGACGGGCGCTATGGACTACTGGGACATCATGGACAGGTTCACCGGCCCCTTCGTCTCATCTACCACACCCCTGCAAGGCTTGAACGGCTATACACGTTACTGGGACAACCAGCAGATTGCGGCCTTCGACCACCGCCCCGATGCTGTGGGCCCCAACGGCTCCGGCTTGTGGATCAGCTACGACGACCCGCAGAGCCTTACGACCAAGGTGAACTATGCAAGGACGCTGGGCCTGGGTGGGGTTTTCGTCTGGGAACTGAGCCAGGAGAGCCACCCCGGCATGGCCGAACACCCACTCAGCACGGCCATCTACAGCGCGCTGACGGCAGTATCGGCACCGTCGTTCCAGTGTAGCGCCGCGGAGGCCACGGCTACCTCTACCTCTACCGCCACCCGGACAAGCACGCCCACACGTACAGCCACGAGCACATCTACCTCGACCGTTGCACCCACGCAGACCCCTGGCGGCCCTACAGCCACCACTGTACCCGCGACAGCTACCTCGACCGTGGCCCCGTCGCAGACGCCGGGTGGACCGGCAGCCACCGCCACCGCCACCGCCATAGCGACGCAAACCCCCGGCGGGACAGGGGAATGCGACGTGCAATTCACCGATGTAGGACCCGCTTCGCCCTTCTATACTTTTGTACGCTGCCTCGCCTGCAAGAACATACTTGGCGGCTACCCGGACGGCACCTTCAGGACCAACAACAACGTGACGCGCGGCCAGCTTTCGAAGATCATAGCCAACGCGGCCGGGTATACGGAAGCAACGAGCGGGCAGATGTTCCAGGACGTAGACGCGCAGTCCCCCTTCTACGAGTTCGTGCAGCGCCTGGCCTCCCGCGGGCACATCAGTGGATACGTGTGCGGCGGTGCTGGAGAGCCATGCGTGGGAAGCAACCTGCCATACTTCAGGCCGAACGCCAACGCCACACGCGGCCAGATATCGAAAATCGTGTCCAACGCCGCGGAGTTCGACAACCCGGTGAGCGGGCAGACTTTCGAGGACGTGCCACCCTCGTCACCGTTCTACCAGTGGATCCAGCGACTGACCTCGCGGGCCATCATGAGCGGGTACGAGTGTGGAGGAGCAGGCGAACCATGCATCGGCTCCAGCCTGCCATACTTCAGGCCCAACAGTAACGCCACACGCGGGCAGACGGCCAAGATCGTATCTAACACTTTCTTCCCCAACTGCCAGGTGCCGTAGATCGGCAAGTTGATCTTAGAACAGGAGAGGGCAAGCAATCGCCCTCTCCTGTTAATTTTTTGTTTGTTTACGGCGGCACTGGAAAGTTCACCCGCAATTCTCCCGCCGATCACGCCCCCCATCACTATGTACGCCATAACCTGTTAAAACCTCATCACCTCTTAAAACCCCATGGCTCCGTTGCCTTTCAGTGTTGCTGCTAGGCCCATGAACATTGCTTGCCGCCCCCATATATGCTATCGTCATCTTGCATACGCATGAAGAGACCTCCTTGCGATTGGCAGTTGGTCCAAGTGTGCCGCATACGATCGGACCTCATTGATGCCCAACACCTTACAATCTGCCCCGTGCTCCCCGTTACACGCTCAGGCAAGCGCACGAGCAAGGTCGGCCAGGCGCCGCACATTTAGCCTTGCCGCGCTACCGCTCACGGTCTTGCTACTGCTCGTGTGGACAGCAGGTGCAAAGGGCGCACCCAGGTCTCCACTATCCGACGCCGGGCTGCCTGTGCCCGACCATGTGATGATCGTGGTTGAGGAGAACCATTCTTACGCGGGCATAGTGGGCAACCCGGATGCCCCGTACATGAACACGCTGGCGCAGGCGGGCGCGCTCTTCACCGACTCGCATGGGGTGGAACACCCCAGCCAGCCGAATTACCTCGACCTGTTCTCGGGCTCCAACCAGGCCGTAACCGACAACAGTTGCCCCCACGCCTTCTCCACCGGTAACCTGGCCCTCTACCTGCTCGACGCGGGGCGCACCTTCACCGGCTACTCG
>DASVQO010000003.1:0-6005 GCA_036389075.1 Chloroflexia bacterium
AGCCCTGCGACCACTCGATCTCGTTGTGGCTGATGACGGCTATACTGGCACCCGGCACGGTCGCCGGCAACTGCAACTCTCTTGACATGTTGTGAAACGGTTGTTCTTCGTCGTGCTAAGCTCAGGTTCGGGGCATCCAGGTACAAGCTCACCTGGGCCAGGGTAGTCTCGGGATGTGCTATTGGCGCTCCGAGGACATTGTAATATAAATCGCCTGCCCGCGACTTGCATACGAAAACGGCGCGAGCTAGGGTAGCCTCGTGCCGTTTTCGTCAGCCACAGGGTTGGTTTTCTGGTAAGGGTCCTTGGGGCAGCGGCTACCCCCGCGAGAACCGAGCGTCGCGCCTGCACAGGACCACGCCTGCTACGCTAAGCAACGCAGCAATCACCGCTACCACAGCATAATCGTCGCTGAAGCCCCGGCCCGTCTTTGGCATGCCTACGATAACGCCCTCACCGGGAGTTACCTTGCCATTGCTGTCCACCGTGCCGCGCCAGTTGAAGCCGGTAACGGCGTTCAGGACTTCCACATCATAAGTGGGGTACAGGCCGGGCGGCAGAGCCACCGGATATGAAACATCCACGGTCCATTCATTTACGGTGAACCTGAAGTTTTTGCCCCCGACGAAATGGGGCGGCGTGGTATTCTGTATGTACCACGTGGACCGTGGTGTGGGCGGCCCGTTGGCGTAGTTTGCACGGACATATTGGACCGCGGCGTACCAGGCACCCATGGGGTCTTCTACATGGGTAACGGTGACACGTCCATCACCGGCAACCGTGCCGTCCCACACGAACCCAATAGTGTCATGCGTCACGTTCACGGTATAGGTTGGCGCCGGCACAACGGGGTATGCAACCTCAACGACCCAGCCGCCATAGCTGTAGGTGACCAATGCTCCACCCGGCGGCAATGTGGGTTGCTCGACAACCCAGGGCGCGTTATCGGCGGGCGGCGTGTCCGCGTAGTGAGCGCGCATATACGCAAGCACTGCGTTCCTCGCACCTTCAGCGCTGTTGACCGGCCTTCTCACTTGCCCGTTCATGTGCTGCATACCGGTCGCCTGGAGTGTTGGTGCCGTGGCCGGGGGCGCAGCGCGGGCAACAGAGGCTCCAAACGCACCCCACACAAGGACAAGCACCGCCGTCAGGGTAACACCGAGTCTGCGCACGAGCGAATTCTTCATTTTCTCTTGTCCTCCTTCTCGACCGAGATACAGAAGATTGTCCCCGGAATATTTGAACTAGCTTAAAGTGACCACATATTAAGCCACTCGAACCTGACTGTCAATACCCAATTTACGCACGACTACGAGGGCGACGCAGAAGTTCCCGACGCGACCAATTCGGAGCGCACCCTGCCCGCAAGTAAGCGCCCGCGCCTGGGACGATCGCTGCGTGGGCGACGTGGCAGTCTTGCGCAGACACGCTATTGGCGGTAGAATTGAGCAAAGTCCCGTGTGAGGTGCTGCATGGAGATAAATCTTGGCGAGGAACGGATCATCGAGCTGGTGTCCCCCTACTCGTTCAACGAGGTCCACGAGCGCATGATCGGCAAGAAGATGGACGCGTTCGGCGCGCTCACCAAGCTCATGCAGCGACCGAAGTGGGACGAGATCGTCATCAGCGGCAGCCAGATGCGCTACGAACCGTTCTGGTACGGCTCCGCCCTCGCCCACTACAGCTACGACCGCCGCCGCCGCTACACCGTGGAAGTGGCCCCCGAAGTGCAGTCCGTCACCGTGCACGACCAGGAGCACGAGGTACGCCGCGACAAGACTGCCACCTTCAGCATCGAGGCGATGGAGCATTGCGTCGAGGAGACCAGGCGCGAGTTGATGCTCGACCCCGTGCGCGGGGACGACCGGGACTTCAGCCGGTACACCGCCGCTCCCAACAAGCGCGACGTACCCAGCCTGGAGGAGCTCGAACAGGGCGGCGCGTTGGTGGTGCCGCCGGAAGTCCGCAGCTCCTTCCTGGTGCGCCGCCTCATCCAGGCCCTGGTGAAGACTTTCCAGGCCGACGTGGTGAAAGAGGAGCGCATCGACATCGATTCTATATACCTCTACTTCCGCCCGGTGTACGCGTTCGAGTACCACTGGGTGCCCAGGGATAAGCGCTCGGTATGGGAGTTCGACGCCGTTACCGGGGACGTGCGCACCGAAGGCGGCCAGATCAAGCGCCAGGTGACGGCGGTGCTCGAAAACGACGCGCTGTTCGACGTGGGCAGCGACGCCATTGGCACCATCGTGCCGGGGGCGGGGGTCGCGGTCAAGCTCGGGCGGTTGGCCGCTCGAAAGGCGTTGAAGTAGTGCACTCGATACGCTCCCGCGCCAAGTAGGAGCGGCGGCACTGCCCATCCAGCGCAGCCAACTCATCGATCTACATGAAAGCGGGCCGGACCCTGAAACGTCCGGCCCGCTCCTGCATTTTCCCTCCGCCCACGCCACGTTGTTTGACAGGGCCATGCCCGCGTGGTTATACTCAGAAAGTTTTGGGTGATGCCGTTGCACACGGGTGACGCCACAGGTAGCGGCAGGGTACACCAAGAAAGCGTAATATGTCGCAGGTCCGCAACCGCGCGCTTCGACTACAATTACAAGCACCAGCACGGGAATGGGTCAAACGCCGAAACGTTTGGTCCATTTATTGCTTTGTGAGGGCGCACGTTCGACCGCCGGGTAGGCGTGGCGTACTCTGAAGTTCAGCAAGGAGGGGACATGTTTCGCAAGCTACCGGGAGACGGCACCAGGGGCCGCTGGCGACTGTTCATTGTGATTGCTTCGCTGCTGGCTGTCTGGGCCTGCGCCATCCTGGTGCGGTGGCAGTCCGAGCCGGGAGGCCAGTTCGCGCCACACACGGCTCTCCTCAACGGCGAGTCTCGCAGGGGAGGGGGCGATCCGGACGCGTATAGCCCCGGTAGCGGCGGGGAGAGCGCCGAACTGATGAGCCTGGAGGACTACTGGCTCACCCGCATCAGCTATCCGACAGGCAAGGTCGATGGCCGGTGGCTGCTCGAGGCGGCGAAGGAGGACAAGCTGGTGCCCGAGCGCGTGCCCGGCGGCATGCCTACCTACCGCAAGAGTCCGGGCGGCCCCGGGGGCGTTAACAGTGCTAACGCTGCCGACAGCCCCCTCGCCATGAGCACCAATAGCTGGACTTCGCTAGGCCCGCAGCCCTTGCAGAGCACCGGCTGCCAGGGTGGCGTCGCGGGTTGCTACGAGTACGGGCACGTTTCGGGGCGGGTGAACGATATAGAGGTTGACCCTGTTGATAACAGCGTGGCCTATATTGCGCCGGTTGGTGGTGGCGTCTGGAAGACCACCAATTGTTGCACCGCCGCCACTACCTGGGTGCCCGTCACAGACGACCCTCTCTTGAATACTACCTCGGTGGACGACCTGTCCATAGACCCGAACGACCACAACACGATTTACGTGGGCACGGGCGACCTGAACTTCGGCTCCTTCTCCATGGGCAGTGTCGGCATCTATAAGAGCACGGACGCCGGGGGCACCTGGAGCGTCAAGGGCGCAGACGTGTTCGGCCCGGCCTACCCCAACGCGGGTAACGGCTTCCCCCAGTACAACGCGGTCGGCAAAGTGGAGGCCGACCCCAATGACAGCGACATCCTGGCGGCAGGTACCAAGACCGGCGTCTACCTCTCATACGACGGCGGCGATAGCTGGAGCGGGCCGTGCTTGACCAATAACTTCACGAGCCAGCGGCAGGATGTCACCGGCCTTATTCTCAGCGACTCGGGCAGCCTTACCACCATGTACGTGGCGGTGGGGGCGCGCGGCTATAGCACCACGGTGCAGAGCAACCTTGCCGAAAATGGGGCCAACGGCATTTACCGGGCAACGGTGCCCGCAAGCGGCTGCCCAGCGGCCTGGGCCTCTATAAGCACCTTCGGAAACGGCTGGCCGAGCGGCAGCTCCAGCGGCATCCCGCAGTACCAGACCGGTGGCAACCAGCTGGGCCGTATTGACATGGCAATCGCCCCGAGCGATGCAAAGACACTGTATGCAGTCGTGCAGGCTATCAACACGCCGGGCATCCGGGGCGCGCCACTCGGCGTGTGGCGCACGACCGACGGCGGCGAGAACTGGGTGCAGCGAGCGACTGCCGCTGCGGCCTCTCCGAACTCCGAGTGGTCCGGTTGCGACGACCCCGGCGCTCAAAGCTGGTACAACCAGCATATCGAGGTCGATCCGAATAACCCTGACGTGGTGCTGGTTGATACTATCGACATCTTCAAGTCGTCCAACGGGGCGGACACGTTCACCAACATCACGTGCGGCTACACGCAGAACACCACCAAGAACGTGCACGTTGACCAGCACGCGCTGGAGTTCGTGCCCGGCTCATCGAGCAAGATGCTGGCGGGCAACGACGGCGGTGTATACCTGAGCCTCAACATGACCGCGAGCACGCCCACCAATATTGCCTTTACCCACCTGAACGACAGCCTCAACACCATCGAATTCTACTCCGGCGACATCACAGCCAACTTCGCTTACAGCACAACGCCGGGTATCAATGCGGGGGCACAGGACAACGGCTCTTCCGTCTACCAGTGGTCCAGCAACAACGTTGGCCCCGCGATGTGGCAACTGGAGAGCGGGGGCGATGGCATGTACGCTCGCATCGAGCCTATGCTGGAGGAGCGCTGGTACCAGGAGAGCCAAAACGGCGTCATCTACCGCTCCGACACGGGACCGCACGGGACATATGTCTACTCGTTCGGTGCCTGGACCACGGGCCTCGCAGGGCCGATAGTGGACCGGCTTAGCTTCGTCTTCCCCTACGAGATATATAAGTACGACTGCCCCCTCACGGGCTGCACGCACATGATAGCGGGCACTCACCGGGTCTGGGAAACGCTAACGGGCGGGGTGCCGTCTGCAAGCTGGTACCCCAACAGCGGGGACCTGACCAAGAACACGCTGGCGGACCGCTCGTTCATAAACCAGCTTAGCTACGCGGTATCGCTGTCTACAACCGCTATCGTGGGCACCAACGACGGCAACGTGCAGTACGGCTTCAACCTGGGCCTGGGCGTTCCGAACTCTGCTACCTGGGTCAACGTGACGGACAACAATGTCGCGCTGCCCAACCGGCCCATACTGGACGTGACCACCGACCCGGTGAACCCGCTCATGGGCTACGCGGCCGTAGGAGGCTTCGACCAGAACACGCCCTCCACGCCGGGGCACGTCTTCCGAGTGCAATGCTCGATAGGTTGCCTGACCCACCCGTGGGAGGACAAGACGGGCAACCTGCCCAATATCCCGGTGGACACCATAATGGTCAACCCCAAGTTCCGCCAGCAGGTCTTTGTGGGCACGGACTGGGGCTTCTATTTCACCGACAACATCGACGCTCCCACGCCGGTGTGGAACCGCTTCAACATCGGCATGCCCAACGTCATGATCTGGGACATGGCGATTGACAAGGGCTTCACCACGCTAGCGGCCTTCACAAGGGGACGCGGCGCCTACGCCTGGCCCCTACCCTCCGGCCCGTTCGTGGACGAGCTACCCACCGAGACCCCTACCGGTACGGCCACCGCGACGCTGACTGCCACCGCGACCCTCACTGCTTCGGCAACCAGCACAGCCACCGAGATACCGACCAACACGCAAACACCAGAGGCCACTGTGACTCTGACGGTCAGTGCGACCACGGCGGTTAGTGCGACCACAACTCCCAGTTTGACTGCGATTGCCAGCGCCACACTGACCGCGAGCAGCACCGTCAGCAGCACGGCGGTGAACACGGTGGTGAGTACGCCCACTCTTACCCGCACAAGCACCCCAACCAGTACCAGCACCAGCACGAGGACTGCCACCGCCCAGGCGACCAGCACAACGGTGCCCTCAAGCACAACCACCACTGCCGCCACTGCCGCCACTGCCGCCACGAGCGTACCCACGGCGTGTACTATCCAGTTCCAGGACGTGCCCCCCTCCTCGGAGGTGAGTTCCTTCTACCCCTTCGTG
>DASVQO010000004.1:0-16822 GCA_036389075.1 Chloroflexia bacterium
TAGCCACTAGCCACTAGCCACTAGCCACTAGCCACTAGCCACTAGCCACTAGCCACTAGCCACTAGCCACTAACCCCTGTCACGTCTCGCGCTTCAAAATCCTATGCCTGCCGCTCTGCTGGTGGCTGCCTGCGACGGGCGTATCAGTGGGCATGGTGGGGTAGTGGCCGTTGGTGGGGGTGAGCATGAGTGGGATGGTGGTCTGCGAATCGTCGGTGGGGCGGGCCGTGGTGTCACCGACTAGCACCCGTATCAGACCGGAGCGGCCCGGTTCGGCCGTGCTCGTGGCACCGTAGCCGACGCCGTCGATGCGCATGGTAGGCACCCTGCCAAACGTAGTCACGATGGACACCATAATTGCCGCGCCCGTGAGGGTCACATAGCCCCGGTCGATCTTGTTCTCGTCGCAGGCGCGTGGCGTACGGCGCAAAAGGGCTATCCCCAGCCGCTCCCGCGAGGGCAGGCTGTCGTAGTCGCAGCCCACACCGAAGGCTGCGCAGTCCACCCTGTTTATCCCCAGCATGTTCAGGGCCGACATGGTGCCCACCACCTGCACCAACGTCTCGACGCACCAGATCGCGTGCGCGTGCCCGTTCTGGCGGTGCGCGGCGGCAAGCTCGCTCTCGGTCTCCGCCAGGTTCCTCAACACCTTGACCGAGGCTTGTTGGACCGGGGCGGGCAGGCTGCTCCCCAATATCATGCGCAACATCGCGGCCACATCTACGCTGCTATCCGGCGGCGCGGCCAGTGTGTGCCTGCCGAGGCGTCCCGGTAGCTGGGCAGCCCCGTCCAGGGAGGCAGGCCCGGTGCCCACTTGCAGGTAGGTGCCGGTCACTCCCTGCCGCAGAGCTTTAGCCAGGTCGAACGAGTAGCCGGAAAGGGGCAGCTTGTATAGCTCGGCCCGGAGCGACTCCAGCGGCACACCCACGTCGATTAGGGCACCCAGGATCATCTCCGCTGAAAGCCCCGACACCGGATCGAAGAACGCCACCCGCATACCTGAAGTTTTCCACTCCTCCCGCCACGGCACAGCCCCGGCACGCGCGTATTATAGCACAGCCGCCGGGCCTTAGAGACGGAAACGCCAAGACGCCAAGACGCCAAGGACCACGCCAAGATTAAGGATTGTGGCTCAAGATAAATGACCAGGGTACTCACCACGTAACCTGCTCCTCTTTGTGCTCCCCAAACCTTAATACCTTGGCGTGGTTCTTGGCGTCTTGGCGTCTTGGCGTTTAGATAATCCTGGTGCTGCGGCTGTGCTATAATACCCCTCAGTGGAAGCCAATTCTCGCCCTCGGAAGGGCCGCATTTACTGTTTTGCCAACCAGAAGGGCGGCGTGGGGAAGACCACCACGGCCGTCAACGTTGCCGCTTATCTCGCCGCCGGGGGCTATCGCGTGCTCCTGGTCGATGCCGACTCGCAGGCCAACGCCACCTCAAGCCTCGGCATCGACAAGCACCGCGAAGGGTCTTCGCTCTACGACGTGCTGGAAGGTAGCGCGCCCGCCTCCGAGGCCGTCCTGCACGTAGACCGCCCGCCTTTTCGCGACGGCCTCTACCTGCTGCCCTCCTCGGTGGACCTGGCGGGCATCGAGGTGGAGCTGGCCGGGCAGGAGCAGGGCCAGCGCGAATACCGGCTCAGGGCGGCCCTGGAGCCATTGCGCGCCGACTTCGATTTCGTGCTGATAGACTGCCCGCCCTCCCTCGGCTTGCTGACGCTGAACGCTCTCACCGCCGCCGACGCGGTAATTATCGCCTTGCAGTGCGAGTACCTGGCGCTCGAGGGGCTAATGCAGCTTACCAACACCATTTCCCTCGTGCTGCGCGGCCTCAACAAAGACCTCTACATACTCGGCATAGTCATGACAATGTACGACAGCCGGACTAACCTATCCGCGCAGGTGGTGCAGGAAGTGAAGAACCACTACCCCAACGAGGCGTTTGAAACCCTCATACCCCGCAGCGTGCGCCTGAGCGAGGCCCCCAGCTTCGGCCTCACCATACTTGAGTACGACCCCAACTCTAGGGGCGCGCTCGCCTACGCGGCCCTCTCGGAAGAACTCGCCACCCGCAGTGGTGTCCATACTATGCCTGTCGCACAGGAGGTGAGCAGCGATGCCAAAGCCTAAAGGCGGGCTGGGCCGGGGCCTCGACTCGCTCATCCCATCTTCGCCGCAAACCGGCACGGACGCGCAGGCTCAAGCTACCCCCGCAATTGAGGACCCGGCCACAACGGGCGCACGCCAGCGGACCCCTGGTGCAGGTGTACTCATGGTGCCGGTGGATAGCATAGCGCCCAACCCCCGCCAGCCGCGTGGGGCGTTCGACCTGGAGGGCCTCGAGGACCTCGCCGCCTCCATACGCGAGCATGGCGTGCTGCAACCGCTGGTGGTCACCATGTCGGGCAGCGCGGACGGCTACAACCTAATAGCCGGCGAGCGCCGCTGGCGGGCCTCCATGCTCGCCGGGCTGCAACAGGTGCCCGTGATCGTCAAAGAAGCCACGTCCAGGGGCATGCTCGAACTGGCGCTCGTGGAGAACCTGCAACGGGCCGACCTCAACCCGCTCGAAGAGGCCACCGCCTATCGCGCGTTGGTGGACGAATTCGACATGAAGCAGGACGAGGTAGCCGACCGCGTGGGCAAGAGCCGCCAGGCGGTCGCCAACTCGCTACGCCTGCTCAGGTTGCCGCCACCCATACTGGATGCGCTCGCCTCGGGCAGCATAAGCGAGGGACACGCCCGTGCCCTGCTACAGGTGCCCGAAGCTGAAGCGCAACTGCTGCTGGCCCAGCGTATCGCCTCGGAGGGCCTCAGCGTCCGGCAAGTCGAAGCCCTTGCCCGCCGCCTGGCCGAGCAAATCGCCGACGAGGAAGACGCCCCCGACGACGGCGGAGAAGGTCAGCCCGATTCGTTATACGACCCCATCCGCGACCTGGAAGAGCAGTTCCGCACAGCCCTCGGCACCAAAGTACAACTCTCCAGGAGCCGCAGGGGCGGCAGGCTGGTCATCTACTTCTACTCCGACGAAGAGCTTGACCGCATCTATGGCACCATCATCCGCGACGAGCCGGAGGGGTAGGCCAATATTCAGCCTGAGCCAGTCTAACAGGACTTTCGGGCTGCGGCTGGTCATATCAGCCCATGACTGCTGCCGGTGAGCAAGACATGATGTTTGTGGTAGAGGCTTACCGTGCCCGGTGCTGGCTGCTGGAAATGCCAGACTTCATATATGACCGGGCGGACTTGTAGGATGGTACCGCTCTCAAGGGTAAGTTCAAGTTCTCCATTGCTATGTGCTACTGCTGTGCTCACTACTTGTCCAATCAGCGGGGAAAGTTCCGCACGGGCCACATCAGGGTCGAAGGTAGGGCCGGGCTTGGTGGCTGTAATAATGGCTGTCGTACCGGCTGAGCTGGTCAGGATGACTTCGTGTTCGAACTCGAGTCGAGATTGCAGTCCATCTGGCGCATTGAATATCAATGATATCAGAGGCTCCTCGGCCATTCGCGTGAGTAAATGTCCAGCGATTGGCAAGGAAAGATGGTTTTGCGCTTTGGATCTACGGTATGACATATGAAGATCCTTTGGTTTGCTTGTCAGTTGCGGCTGCTCAGGCTCCGGTAGCGGTTGTAAATACAAAGCGTGTCCTGACCTTGCAGGCGCCAAGCGGTACGTCTTTAGACGGGCTGTTATCGCAGCCGGGCGTATGGACTGAGGAGGTATAACTCGATGGCACTAACCGTGGAAGAACGAGCGCGACAGCTTGAGGCATACGGCGGGGCGTACGAGCAGCTAACACAGGCATTGGAGCGTTACCCCCGCGAAATGTGGCAGTACAAATCGCCCCTGGAGGACTGGAGCATCCACGAAATCGTGGTGCACATCACCGACAGCGAGGCCAACAGCTACATCCGCTGCCGCCGCCTCATAGCCGAACCAGGCGAAGCCGTAGCCTCCTACGAGGAGACCCGCTGGGCCACCGCCCTCCATTACACCGGCCAGAGCGCCGATGACGCCCTGCAACTCTTCAGGTGGCTCCGCCACAACACCTACAACCTGATAAAAGCCCTCCCCGCATCCACCTGGGCCAACACCATCTACCACCCCGAAAACGGCACCATGACAATGGACGACTGGCTAGCCGTCTACGCCCGCCACATCCCCGACCACATCGACCAAATGGACCGCATCCACGCCCACTGGCATCAAACCACGAACAATTAAGAATTAAGAATTAAGAATTACCCGCAACGCCGCCCCCGCCGGGGCCTCTACCTTGAGGTCGGCTTCAGCGTCGGCGCGGGTGGGGCCGATGTTGAGGATGTAGAGGGGCTTCCCACCTTGCCTGGCCGCCTTTGCCAGCCGGTAGCCCGACCAGACGGTCAGCGACGAGCCGACCACGAGCAGCGCATCCCCTTCCTCTACCCTCTGTAATGCGTGCGCGGCTACCTCGGCGGGCACGTTCTCCCCGAAGAACACCACGGTGGGCTTCACCAGGCCGCCGCACCGCGGGCAGGTGGGCACAATCAACCCCTCCGAGTCGCCCGCCTCGTCGGCGGGGAGGCGCAGGTGGCGATTCTCCCATTCGAGCCGGGCCTGGGTCTGGCTGCGGGCCTCGGTATAGCCACAACTGATGCAGTGTACGTGGCTGTTCTCCCCGTGCAGCTCTATCACCCGCGTGCTGCCCGCCTTCACGTGCAGCCGGTCCACGTTCTGCGTGATGAGGTAGTGCAGCCTGCCGTCCTGCTCCATCGCCGCCAGCGCCCTGTGCCCCTCGTTCGGCACGGCGTCCCGGAACCGGCCGTAGCCGTTGAGGCTGCGCGCCCAGTAGCGGCGGCGAACGGCGGGGTTGCGCACGTAATCAGAGTAGTAGACAGGCGTGTGCCGGGTCCACAAGCCGTTCACACCCCGGTAGTCCGGTATGCCCGACTCCGTGCTGATGCCCGCCCCCGTCAGCACCACCAGCCGCCTGGTCCGAGCAATCGCCTCGGCCAGCGGCCTCACCACCTGCTCTATATCGCTCGTGTTCTCTTCAGCAAGCATACCGCGCGCTCCCATTCCGCACATTTTGCCTTATGCACGGGCATTATATACCACCTTACCCCCTAAAGGCTGCAAGGGACAAAAGGAAGCAGGAGCACGGGACTCCGTACTCCTGCTTGCCTGCCTGTTCTATGCTAACCGATGCGCTGACGTGCTACGCTCGCTACACGCCACCCTTTGGTTCCTTGGTAGGCTTAGGCTCCTTTGTGGCCTTTGGCTCCTTGGTCGGCTTCGGTTCCTCGGTGGCCTTTGGCTCTTTCGTGGCCTTTGGCTCCTTGGTCGCCTTGTCGTCGTCGCTCTTGGGCGTGTTGGTGGCCTCGGGTGTGTTGGTGGCCTCAGCCGTGCGTGTTGCTTCAACCGTTCCCGTGGCTACAGCCGTCTCGGTAGCCTTAGCGGTCTCGCTCGGCTTTGCGGTGTGCGTAGCCTGGGGCGTCCTGGTCGCCTGTGCGCCCGGGCAGCCGCCAGCGGGTGCGGGAATTATGTCACCGTGCTTGCTGTGAGCCTCAAGCGCGTTTTCATCGACAGTGATCTGAACGTAAGGGTTATTCTGCGAGCCGGTAGCGTGGCAGATTGTCACCTTGCGTCCAGCCGTACCGGTGGCCTGGGCAGTGTTGGTGGCCTTGGGTGTATGAGTGGCTTGAGCCGTATTGGTAGCCTGCGCCGTGTTGGTCGCCTGGGCGGTCGCAGTGGCTTCCTTTGTTTCGGTAGCGGTAGCGGTAGCGGTCCTGGTGGCAGGCATCGTGGGCGTCACCGTAGCTTCAGTTGTCTGGGTGGCGGTCGTGGTGGCAGGCATCGTGGGCGTCACCGAGGCCTCAACCGTCTCGGTAGCCGTCATGGTCTGCGTGCCGGTGACCGTCTCGGTCGCCTCAACCGTGCGGGTAGCCTCTGACGTTTCAGTGGCCTCGACCGTTTCCGTACTCGTCAGTGTAGCCGTTGTAGTGACAGGGTGCGTGGGAGTGGCTGTATCATCGTCGTCGGCTGCGGCCGCATTCAGGATGGCCTGGTTGGCGCTGTTAGGGTTGCTTCCCGAACTGCCCAACCACATCGCCGTGGGGACCGCGGCTGCCGCCAGCAGCACTATAGCCAGCACCCCAAAAGATAACAGTTTTCCTCCTGGTAGTAGCGATTTCAAAAAACCCATAGCTCATCTTCCTCCACTGTAGTTCGAGAATCGAAAACGTAATTGAGATTGATGAGCGCGCGCCCTCGCTCGTCAAACCGGGTATGCCGCGAGTTGCACTACCCGTGTCCCCTGTGTAACGGTCAAGCTGTGCATGTCCTCCTGTTGGTTTCAACTGCCGGGGACTTTGCTCCAGGAGCAGCATGGGCCTAGTTTTGCCGGACTTGTCAGTCCTCGGGTCCGTTTCTGCGCCCTGCCAAATTATGAGTGAGAGCGGCAGGTTTGTGAATAGGACATCCGGTGGGGGCCTCCCATAGCCCGATTCGCTCCTGGTAGTACCACACGACTTTGCAAGTCACGTGCCAATCCGGTGGCATTTTATTGCCGCTGGGCGCAAAATTGCCTACCAAAAAGGGGGTCTGGTGTGACCCAGACCCCCTTTTCATAAGCTTCAACTGGTTAGTTGAGGTTGAACTCGTCGTCTCGTGCCTTGCGTCTCCTCGCGAACATACCTACCAGGAAGATCGCGGCGGAAGTGCTCAGGACGGTACCGAGTACCAGCATTACCACTACCTGTCCGGTTATCGGCAGCACCTCCGGCGGCAGCGGGCTGGCCGGTCGCGCCTTGACGTCCGTCAGCGGCAAGGACTGGTCCGTCGGCGTGTCGGTGGGTTCCGGCGTCAGGCCAGGAGGCCGGGTAGCCGTTGGCGTGGCCGTACGAGTAGGCGTGCTGGACGGCACGGGGATGGTACTGGTCGACGTAGCCGTAGGTGTGGTTGGCGTAGGTGTAGGCGTGTTCGTCACCTCCGTCTCGGTAGCCGTGGGCGTGGTGGGTGTGGGTGTAGGCGTATTAGTCTCCTCCGTCTCCGTAGCCGTCGGAGTAGTAGGCGTCGGTGTAGGTGTGTTCGTAGCCGTAGCCGTAGGCGTCGTAGGCGTAGCCGTCGGAGTGGTGGGTGTAGCTGTAGGCGTGGTGGGTGTAGGCGTAGGCGTGTTCGTAGCCGTAGGCGTCGTAGGCGTAGCTGTAGGTGTAGTAGGCGTAGGTGTGGGCGTTTCCGTCTTGGTAGCCGTCTTCGTCACAGTAGGTGTCGGGGTGTTGCAGCAGTACTGAGTACCGCCATGCTTGAAGTCGAACAGGCGGTCGCCGTATCGCTGGCCGTTGAGGCTCATGAGCACAGGGCCGCAGAACAGGTCAGCCTGGTAAGCGCACTTGATGCCATCCTGCATGGGCAGGTCCGCCCAGAGGGTATAGGTCTCGCCGGGCTGCAGAATGTAGCTCTCCCAGTCGTGGATCACCTGGGTGTCGATGTCGTCGCTCTTCTTC
Source organism: Chloroflexia bacterium (assembly GCA_036389075.1). Taxonomy (GTDB): domain Bacteria; phylum Chloroflexota; class Chloroflexia; order QHBQ01; family JADMIH01; genus JADMIH01. The sequence continues at coordinate 7,490 of DASVQO010000004.1, forward strand.
AGGTAGGTAGCGATGCCTACTTCATGGGCGCACGTGAGGGAGTTGTTCTTCAGCGTGCCCTTGATCTGGCTGCCCACCACGGTGAGCTTCTCCACCATCACCACGTCAGCTTCGCACTCGCAAGGCACTGTCGCGGTGGGAGTAGCCGTCTTGGTCGGGGTATTGGTCGGCACAGGCGTGGTCGGTACCGGTGTAGTAGGTACCGGTGTGGTCGGCACGGGCGTGGTAGGTGTCGAGGTAGGCGTGTCGGTGGGCACCGGCGTCGTCGGCACAGGCGTAGTAGGTACCGGCGTAGTAGGTGTGGAGGTGGGCGTGTCGGTGGGCACAGGTGTAGTAGGCACCGGTGTAGTAGGCACCGGTGTGGTCGGCACGGGCGTGGTAGGTGTCGAGGTAGGCGTGTCGGTGGGCACCGGCGTCGTCGGCACAGGCGTGGTCGGCACGGCAGTCGTCGGCACGGCAGTCGTGGGTACGGGGGTGTTGCTCGGGGTGCCGCAGAACGGCAGGCCCTGGCTCACCTCGTCCTCGATCAGGCGGTCGCCGTATCGCTGGCCGTTCAAGCTGTTGAGCACGTTGCCGCAGAAGGCATCCACCTGGTAAGCGCATTCAGGCACCGATACCGAGAGTGTAGCCGTCTCGCCGGGGCTGAGCGTCGTGGTGTCCGAGTCGTAGATCACCTGGTGGTCGATGTTGTTGTCCACCCTCTCGTAGGAGGCGAGGCCAACTTCGTGCTCGCACGAGGTCGAGTTGTTCTTCAGGGTAATATAAGCCGTGTTACCGACCACTTGCAGCCCGCTCACCACTACCACGTCTTCCTTGCAGCCTTTGCAGGTAACGTTGGTGGAGGTTGCAGAGGGGCCGGGAGTGTGGGTGGGCGGTACCGGGCAGCCGCCTGCCGGCATGGGGATGATGTCCTCGCCCCACTGGTGGTCTTCGTGCGCCGGGATAGCGCTCTCGCTGATCTCGATCTCCACGTACGGGTTCGTCTCCGAGCCGGTGGCGTGGCAGATCTTGACTTTGTTCTCCGACGGGAGAGTATTGGTAGCTACCGGCGTCTCCGTAGCGCTCTCCGGGGTGTCGGTCGGGACCTCCGAAGTATTGGTAGCTTCGGGGGTATTGGTGGCGCTCTCAGGGGTGTGGGTCGGCTCGCTGCCGCCGCACGGGCCGTGGCTCAGGTTGAACTGGCCGCGCCAGCTGGTGTAAATATCGGCATCGGCGGACGTCACGTTCGCGTCCAGGTTGGAAGTGGTCGTATAGTGGGCGGTCTTGCCTGTGTACTTCGTCAGGCCGACTTCCTCGCTATCGCCGTTGTCCCACTTCACGGTAATGGACGAGGGGGCGCTTGCCTCGTCGCGTACCTGTGTAATGACAAAATGCCACTCGTCGCTATTGCAACTGTGACTGTTCAGGGCTTTGGCGCTGATTCCCTCCGTGCCCTCGGGCTCGCTGGGGTCGGTAACCCCTTCTTCGGGCGTGCTGGTGGGCTGCCCGCCACCCTCGTCTATGGGAAGCGCTTCCGTGGGCACCGCAACGCTCTGGCCGTCGTCCATAGAGGCCGCCTGGGTGCGGGTGAGCGGCGGGCTGACCATCGAGGCGACTAGCTGCGCGCTTACGGAGACCAGCACAGCTACAGCCAGAATGGCAAGCAGTATGAAGAGGCTGCGACTTCCCTTTTTCGGTGTATCAATGGTGAACTTACTCATACTGGGCTCCTGACATATTAGGAGTCTGGCCGGCTGGCTGCGGGTGCTGGGCCGCCTTCTCCGTTTCCTTGCCGTTTTCCTTCCCTACCGGTTGTTGCCTGTTCCTATCCCTGTTCTCGTCCTCGTTGCTGGTCCGTTGCACTCTGTTCCTCCTGGTTTGGTCCTTGCGTGCCCAATTTTCGCCCAGCGCCAAAGCATCCTGGTCTGCTCCGGGCGAAAGCTCGCGTGTATGTGAATGTACCTGTAAACGGGACCGATAGCTGCGGAGGATATCAGCTATCCGGTTGAACGTGTTCCCGGCCCAGCACCACCCCTGTGCTGCCGTGTACCGGGCGAAGAATTTAAGCGTGTGGCAACCGCTTAGATCAGTAGGCTAGCGAGGGTTGTCCTAATACTAGCACGCTGATTATAGCAGTCGCTCATCCGCAATGTAATACCTCGGAAGTGTTAACCTTGGAGTACTACCTGCGGTGTAGGATATTGGGTTTTTGAGGGTACTACCTGGAACACGTTCTGTAACATAGAAGCAAGTTTCATACCGAAGCGCCGGTTCTAGTCCAGCAACTTAAGCTGCGCCCTAAATCTGGCTGCACTATTACCGCCCGGGGTCTTCATCGACTTACCCCTGCCCGGCATGAGCTTGCGTCAGGTTCGGACATTATACCTATATTTTCGTTAAATTACTACTAATCGACAGATATATTTTGACCAATTTTCACCGTTTGCCTCGCGGTTTTCGTCTGCAATACTCAAGGGTTGGCATAGTTCCACCCCTTGACGCCATTATTGCCTGACCTTCAAGACCGAGAGACTGATTACAGAAGCAAATCCGGTTATTCAGGGTGCGAGGGTCCTATTCGAGGGTCCTGGTCCTGTGTTACCAGTAGTCCTATACGATGAAAGGGAAAACGCTCGGAAATGGGACTTCCTCCGACCGCTCCGGCTTTCTAAACTTAGCGCGCTTTATGACTTTGCGTTTCCGCATTCCCGGGGTTGGTTCCACCATCCTGGCGTTTAGATGCCGGCCAGCATTGGCTACTTTCTGCTCGTGCGTTTCAAGTGCTTGCGACCTGGGGAGGCCCTGTGCGTTAATTGAGCCGGGCGGGTGCTGTTGGGTGCTATTTGGAACGGATGGTCCTATTCTTGCAGAACCTTCTAGCGACTGTACCTTGCCAGCTTATTCTACACTCGGTCAACTAGACGCGTGTACGTGTATGTCCTCCTGGGAGGGGTGCCTATTCAGCACAAACAGTCGGCGGCTCCGCGTTGTCAGCCGGGCCTCTTAGACACCTAGAATAAATACTCACCGGACACTCGTTCCGGCTAGCAGAAAGCAAGGGGAAAAGCCCATGAAGAGCAAGAAACTCTACTGGTTGTCTGTATTCGTGATTGTAGCCACCCTGCTCACAATCTCCCCCTCCGGCCCGTCGCGGGTCTCGGCCCAGGGCGACAGCCGCACCTTCCCCGAAACGGGCAAGACGGTAAAGGGTGCGTTCCTGCAATATTGGAACACCCACGGCGGGCTGCCTCAACAGGGCTTCCCCGTCTCCGAGGAGATGCAGGAGAAGAGCGATACCGACGGCAAGACCTACACTGTCCAGTACTTCGAGCGCGCGGTGTTCGAGCTACATCCCGAACTGCCGGCGCCCAACAACGTGCTCCTCTCCCTGCTGGGGGTCTTCTTCTACCAGCAGAAGTACGGCGCGGCGGGCGCGAGCGGCCAGGTGCCCAACACCTCCCCCGGCTCGCAGCTCTTCCCCGAAACGGGTAAGCGCGTCGGCGGGGCTTTCCTGCAATACTGGCAGAGCCACGGCGGGCTGCCGCAGCAGGGCTTCCCCATCTCCGAGCAGTTCGTAGAGGTAAGTCCTGTCGATGGCAAGAGCTACACGGTGCAGTACTTCGAGCGCGCGGTCTTCGAGCTACACCCTGAGTTGCAAGCACCCAACAACGTGCTCCTCTCCCTGCTCGGCAGGTTCCAGTACGATCGCAAGTACGGGCCTAAACCGCCCGCCGCCACGCCGCAGCCCACTACACCCCCCGTCGGCCCCACAGCCCCCCCGACCGACCCGAACACGACTTGCGAAGGCATCCCGGCCCGCAGGAACGCCGTGGTGCGCCCTGAGTGCGGCCCTCGCGGCACGGTGTTCGAGTTCAGCGGCTCCGGCTTTGAGGGCGGCGAGACCGTGGGCGTCTACGTGACCGCGCCCGACCAGTCGGTGATTGGCGCGCCCTTCCAGGTTGTCGCGGACGACGCGGGCAACGTGGGCGGCGTGTCGCTGAGCAGCGGCCCCGGCTTCCCGCTGGGCGTATACGCGGTAACGTATGAAGGTACGCGCTCCCACCGCACCGCCATTGCCTACTTCAAGGTAATCGGCCAGGCGCCACCCGCCACGCCCACCCCGCTACCGCCCGGCGCACCTACACCCGCGCCCGCCGCCTGCGACGTTTCGGGCAACCGCAACGCTGAAGCCACCCCCAACTCGGGCCCCGTGGGCACCGTCATAAGAATATCAGCACGCGGCTTCAGGCCCGGCGAGCAGATATCCTACTGGCTGACCACCCCTGATGGGCTGGTGGGTGGCACCGAAAACCCCGATGAAGGCTTCCCGGCGAGCCCCGGCGGTACCATCAACCTGTCACTCAGGATTGACCAGGACCTCGTAGACATCGGTGGCTACGGCAACTGGGCCATTTCGCTCCAGGGCGCGGACAGCCAGAACCTCGCTATAGCCCACTTCTGCATCAACCCGTAACGGCTGGTACAGCCTCACGTCTACAGCCCTCTGTAGACACAAGAGTAAGCCCCACCTTCTACAGCAGGAGGTGGGGCTTACTCTTGTTGGGCTTCCTTCCCCACAACTTGTTAGCACTCTTTCCAGAAACTGCTAAAATTGTGCCTCAACCCCCTTGTCAAGATTGAAGGGATGGTATATAATTAGCACTCGGACGGTTCGTCTGCTAATTTGAAAGAACGAATGGCAGCGGCGCCAGTCGACACGCTTGGAAACACAAGATGCAAGCGTACAGGACAACCAATATTTCAGGAGGTATCCAGCAAATGGCTGATGCAGCAACCCAGGCAAAGACCAACATTCGCCCCCTCGGCGACCGTGTCGTGGTCAAGGCCGTGGAGCGCGAGGAACAGACTAAGAGCGGCATTTACCTGCCCGACACTGCCCAGGAGAAGCCCCAGGAGGCTCTAGTGATCGCGGTAGGCCCCGGCAAGCTCAACGAAAACGGCACCCGCGTGCCCATGGAGCTTAAGGAAGGCGACCGCGTCCTCTTCTCCAAGTACTCCGGCACCGAGATCAAGCAGGGCGGCGACGAGTTCCTCATCCTGCGCGAAAGCGACATACTCGCGGTACTAGGCTAGAGTCGAATTCTTAATTTTTAATTCTTAATTCTTAATTGGGCGGCTTGCTCAACGTCGTCCCGATATGAGAATTAAGGATGCGAACGAAAATTAAGAATTAAAAATTAAGAATTAAGAATTTTCCGGAGGAAGCAACTATGGCTAAGCAGTTGGAATTCAGCATGGAGGCGCGTGCGTCGATCAAGGCCGGTATCGATGCAGTCGCCAACGCAGTAAAGACCACTATGGGTCCTAAGGGCCGCAACGTGGCCCTCGACAGGAAGTTCGGCGCGCCCACCGTCACCCACGACGGCGTGACCGTCGCCAAGGAAATCGAGCTCAAGGACCCGTTCCAGAACATGGGCGCCCAGATGCTCAAGGAAGCCGCCACCAAGACCAACGACGTGGCCGGTGACGGCACCACCACCGCTACCGTGCTCGCCCAGGCGATGGTCCACGAGGGCCTCAAGAACCTGGCCGCAGGCGCCAACCCGATGCTCCTCAAGCGCGGTATCGATATCGCCACCCGCGCCGCCGTCGAGCACATTCACGCCATGTCGTCCCCCGTGGAGACCCGCGAGGACATCGCCCACATCGCCACCATCTCCGCCGCCGACCCTGAGATCGGCAACCTGATTGCGGACGTGATGGACCGCGTTGGCAAGGACGGCGTCATCACGGTCGAGGAGAGCCGCGGCCTCCGCTTCGAGACCGAGTTCGTAGAGGGTATGGAGTTCGACCGGGGTTACATCTCCGCCTACTTCGTCACCAACTCCGAGCGCATGATCGCGGAGATCGACGACCCCTACATCCTCATCACCGACAAGAAGATCGGCTCGGTGCAGGAGCTTCTGCCCGTGCTCGAGAAGATGATCCAGACGGGCCGCAAGGACCTGGTCATCATCGCCGAGGACGTAGAGGGCGAGGCCCTGGCTACCCTGGTCGTGAACCGCCTGCGCGGCACGTTGAACGTGCTCGGCATCAAGGCCCCCGGCTTCGGCGACCGCCGCAAGGAAATGCTGCGCGACATCGCCATCCTGACCGGCGGCCAGGTGATCTCCGAGGAAGTGGGTCGCAAGCTCGATAGCGCCACCTTGCAGGACCTGGGCCGCGCCCGCCGCGTCCGCTCCGACAAGGACAGCACCACCATCATCGAGGGCATGGGCGACGAGAAGGCCATCAAGGCCCGCGTCGAGCAGATCCGCGCCCTCATGGAGACCACTACCTCCGACTACGACCGCGAGAAGCTCAACGAGCGGCTCGCCAAGCTGGCCGGTGGCGTGGCAGTCATCAAGGTGGGTGCCGCTACCGAGACCGAGCTGAAGGAGAAGAAGCACCGGGTAGAGGACGCGCTTTCCGCCGCCCGCGCCGGTGTGGAAGAGGGCATGGTGCCCGGCGGTGGCGTGGCCCTGCTGAACACCGTGGACGCTCTCAAGAACCTGGAGACCCAGACCGGCGACGAGACCACGGGCGTGCAGATCGTGCGCCGCTCGCTGGAAGAGCCTATCCGCCAGCTAGCCGCCAACGCCGGTGAAGACGGCTCGGTGATCGTGCAGAACATCCGCCGCACCCAGACCGAGAAGGGCAGCGATAGGTGGGGCTTCGACGTGATGTCGGGCGAGTACGTGGACCTGTTCGAGGTAGGCATCATGGACCCGGCGAAGGTCACGCGCTCGGCACTCGAGAACGCCGCCTCCATAGCCTCGATGATCCTCACCACCGAGGCCCTCATCACCGACATCCCCGAGAAGGAGCCTGCAATGCCCGGCGGTGGCCCCGGCGGCATGGGCGGCATGGACTACTAAGTCTCTGGCGAGATTAGAATGAAAAAGGGTCGGCACAGTGCCGACCCTTTTTCATTTGACCTCAAGTGTGTACACTTGTGTAGATGCTTACAATTGTAAGCAGGGTAATTGTAATATGACTGCCTAAATTACAATTACCCTGAATGCTGGATCAGTTCAAGCAGTTCACGACCAACATAGACCTTACCATACCTCTCATTCCCTCTTTGTTCCACGATTCCAAGGTCTACCAGCTTCTGCACCGCAGCACGCGCCGTGTGGTAAGTCTGCACATTGATAAGCCGCTGGGTGTCCGGTATTGTTAGGAAGGGAGAATGAAAGAGGCTATCCACCAACATTAAGAGTGCTGCGGAAACCCTGGCTTCGCGCAATCGACGGTGCCATTCCACCTGGAGGTCCTGTAGCCTCTTTGCTCTTTCGACGGCATCCCTTGCTTGTTCTGCTACTCCTTGCAGGAAGAACAAAATCCATTCTCTCCAGGCGCCCTCTTCGCTTACAGCTCGCAGCAAATCATAATATGTCTGCCTGTTCCTCTCAAAGAACTCGCTGAGATAGAGTAGGGGTACAGGAAGCAGATTCCAATGTACTAGGAGGAGCGAAATTAGCAACCGCCCGGTCCGTCCATTCCCGTCCACAAAAGGGTGAATGGACTCAAACTGTTGGTGGATTATCGCAAGCCGAACAAGGGGTGGATAATCATCGGGCAAATGTATGTACTTCTCCAGGTTGTCCAGAAGTTCATGCATTTCGGCCGGTGGAGGAGGCACAAACACAGCCGAATTTAGCGTGGCACCTCCTATCCAGTTTTGAGTAGCACGAAATTCCCCAGGATAGGAACGCTCCCCTCGTACTCCCCGAAGAAGACGGTAATGTAACTCCTTAATAAATCTCAAGCTAATAGGCAATGTATTCCTTCGTTCCAGCCCGTATTCAAGTGCCTCAACATAGTTCAGTACTTCGCGTGCATCCTCTTCAGGAGCGCGCGCCTCCAGCCCAGGCAGCGGAGGTTGCCCAGCTTCGTAAGCGTAAAGTTCCGCGATTCCCGTTTGTGTACCTTCGATTCTTGAAGAAAGTACAGCTTCTCGACGGATGAACGGCCGGACAAGCAACTGGGGATTTGGTACATTTCGGCCCAGCCCCGCCAGTTCTCCGATTGCCCGATCCGCATCCGACAAGGCCCTCAGTAGCGCCATATCCTGCAACGGCACGTCAGGCGGCAGCGGGTTAGGCACGAACGCCCAGTACGCGGCGTTACCCTGTCCGGCCTTCACTAACCTCCCGGCACCCGATTGCCGAAAACGCTCCAGGTTCATAAGCGGCTGTGTCTCCTCTCCCAGATTATAGCAGGTCCACAGTTGTGCATTACACGGCCGTCGGCAAGCCTCAGTTGCATATTTTCTACATCTTAGTGGTATAATATTCCCCTCTGTAGAGCCTTGCTTGCAGCGATTTTGCCCTCCTTCCTAACCAATACTGCTATGCATGGCTCTTGCTGTGTTGGGCGCGCACCTGGTGTCCCCGGTAACGGGGGCATGGAGGCAACGTAGAATTCAACTCAGAAAGGGAGTAGCGCAGTGTCTGTCCAACGTAAACCCCAACATACCATACGGCAAGCTTTAGCTATCGCGGGCCTGATGGGCCTTGCACTGTTAGGTGTGACACAACCCGCCGTATCCAACGCTCAGAAGTCGAAGGTTGGTATTTCAACAGCCCCGGCCGCTCCCATGTCACCCCAGGCGGCGTTGGAGCTTATTAGCATCAATTCGGACGAAGGGCAGGGCAACGGTATCAGCGGCAACAACGATCTGCCCAGCGCCGTCAGCGAAGACGGCCGCTACGTGATGTTCATCTCCAACGCCACCAACCTGGCACCCGGCGACACCGGCGCCGATAACGACGTCTTTGTGCGCGACCGCACCAACGGCACCACCGAGAGGGTCAGCGTCTCCAGCACGGGCGCGCAGGCCAACTCCCAGGTCTCGCGGGCCGATATGAGCGGCGATGGACGCTACGTCATCTTCCTGTCGGACGACGATACCCTGGTGCCCGGTGACGATCACCCCGGCCAGGATATCTTCATCCGCGACCGCCAGGCAGGCACCACCCAGTTCGCCCTCCCCGGCATCGGCGGCACAGCCGATTTCGGCTTCGGGACCGACCGCATCGCCATCAGCGGCAACGGGCGCTACATAGCATTCCACACTTATGGCGCGCTCTCCAAGGAGGACACCGTTGGCGTGCGCGACATCTACGTGTACGACCGCACCACTGGCGACATCGATTTTATCACCACCAACGGTTCCACTACCAGGGGCCACAGCTTCAACCCCAGCATCAGCGACGATGGCCGATACGTGGCCTATCACTCGATGGCCGATGACCTCGTCATAGGTGATACCAACGAACACATGGACGTATTCGTCTTCGACCGCCAGACCCGTCTGGTCGATCGCGTCAGCCTCACTAACAGCGGTGG
>DASVQO010000005.1:0-14812 GCA_036389075.1 Chloroflexia bacterium
GGGGACTTTGCCTCTTCGCAGCCCGTGGCTTTAGCCACAGGGCGTCTCCCGACCTCAATGCCGAAACTTCGGTCACTCGCTATCCTCTAACGTCCAGCGGGTTGGAGTTGAAGGCGATTTCGTCTATGGCTTCCTGGGCGGCTTCGCGGATGGCGGGTTCTTTGCTTTGGAGGGCTTTTTGGAGGGCTTCACGGGCGGGTTTGCCGCCGATTTGGCCGAGCGACCATATGGCTGCCAGCCGCACCTCGGTGTCGCGGTCCTGGGCGAGGCGGGTGAGGAAGGGGAGGGCCTCGGCCATGGTCATCTCACCGGCGGCGCGTGCGGCCTCGTAGCGCATCGCGGGGCGCGAGCTTTCCAGCTCATCGAGCACCACCTGCTGCCACCGCTCGTCCATGCTGCGGCCCATCGCGAACAGGGCGCTCTCGGCTCGCACGCCCCCGCCCTCGTAGGCGTCTGCGATTAGCGCCTCGATCTCCTGGTCGCCCTGGAAGTAGCCGAGGGCCTCGATCGCCCGGCGGCGCACGTCGGTGTCCTCGTCGCGGTCGTTGGCCCTGTCGAGCAGCACCTGGCGCAGCTTATCGCCGTTCGCGCCCAGTTTGTCGGTGCACTGGGCGATGTAGGTGAAGCGGCCCAGCGCCCTGGCTACGGCCTCGCGCACTCCATCGTCGGGGTCGAGCCGGAGCATATCGAGCAGCCTACCGAGCAGCAGCCTGCTCTCGTCCTCGTACAGCCCCTCGACCGCCGTGGTGCGCACTTCGGGGTCGCGGTCCTCCAGGGCTACCAGGAAGACGTGGCGGAAATCGAGGTCTATGTTGTCTTCAGCTATCTGCACCAGCTCGTGCACTATGAACCTGCGCCGGTCGGTGGGTAACGCGGGCCAGTTCTCGCGGAAGTCGGCCCGTTCCGCGCTACCCAGGTCGCTCAGGAAAGTAAGGGCTGCGACGGAGGGTGATTTGCCCTTGCCTACCTCGTCTAGTTTCTCGTTGAATGTCGCCATTTTCTTTTGCTTTTCCTCTTTCTATGATTTTCTGATATTTATTGTAACGAGTATCAATTCAAAAGTGAAACGTGATGCAAGTTGGGGTCGCATCACGTTTCACTTTTCATTTCCCTTGACCGTTATTGTTACTATGCGGGTCTCTTAGACGGGTCGTAGAAGTACGCGCCTTCGTTTGTTTCGTCCGCGTAGAAGTAAGGGTAGGCCCCGGAGAGGAGGGTCTTGAGCCAGGTGCGGGAGATGGGACGCTCGACGTTGACCACGGGGAAGATATCGTCGAACAAGGCCCACAGCGTGCCGTCCATGCTCTCACCGACGGCCTCGAAGGCGTTGACGATGATGATATCGGGCTTTTTGCGCTCGGCATCGTCCAGCTTCTTCTGGTTGTGGAGCTTGCCGAACTTGGCCTCGGTCAGCAGCATGGCCGGGTCGGTCTCCACCGCGTAAGACACCGGGCGGAAGACGTAGCGCCCTCGCCTCTCATCGAGTTGGAGCAGGTTCTCCTCGCGCTCCTTGACGGAGGCGAAGCGGACCTCGAACACGTCCTCGCCGCGATCCGTGGGCACGATCTGGAAGCGCGCGCCGGGCACGAGGTGGCCGGTGAAGAGTTCGTTGAGGCCCATGATGTAGCCGCCCCGGTTGCCGGTGGGGTAGCGAAGCTCGGCGATGAGCGCACCATATAGCTGCGGTATCTCGAACCTGATGAGGGAAGCCCGCTGGTCCTCGAACACCGCCCCAGGGAATATGCTCTTGAAGCGCCGGTCGTAGGGCAGCACGCCGTTCTCGTACTCGTAGTAGGTGAGCGAGTGCTCGTAGGCTGCGGTCCCGGTTATCTCTTCTTCGTCTTCCACGGCCCGAATAGCGGGGTCTTCCAGGTAGCGGTAGTCCTGGCCGAGCTCGGCGGGCTTGCGCAGGGGCGGGGCCACGGGCGAGGCGTTGGCGATAATCCAGAGGCGGTCGCTGTCCACGCCGACGAACTCGAAGTCCTTCTTCTCCCTGAGCAGCTTGGTGTTGAGCGAGAAGCGGGCGCGGTCGTAGTCGGGGTGCTCGGCCCTGCGGCCCAGCACGTCCGTCATAATGTCGCGGTCGGAGGCCACACCGCCCGTCTCCGGCTCCTCCAGGTACTCGCGGATGCGGCGGAAGTCGCCCTTGCTGAAGCGTTCTGTGGCCTCTTCCACGAATATCTCGGAGCCGAAGCGCACGATGCGCGTGTCGTTTTCCAGCATGGAGCCAATCGCCCCTTCCAGGGCGGCTACCACGGCCTCGTTCTCCAGAATTTCGTCCAGCGGGACCGCCAGGTCGAAGGTAGCGGGACCGTCAGCCGTCTGCACCGTCACCTCCACCGGGCCGGTAATCACGGGGGCGGTGGGAGCGGAGGGCGCAGCCGGGGCGGGCGCGGCGGGCCTCGGCCGCACGGCGGGTGCCTCTACAGATGGCTGCGCGGTCGTGGCGGCGGCTGGCTGCTGAGTCCCAGCGGGCGGGGTCTGCGGGCGCGGCTGGGCGCTGGGCACGGGGGCTGCCGGTGCGGCCGTAGCGGGTGCTGTGGGTGTAGCTGGGGCAGGCGTGGCCGGGGTTGTGGTGGTTGTAGCGGCGGGCCTGGGCGCTGCCTCGTCAGGCTTCCTGGCGGGGGCGTCGGTGGGCGTGGAGGCCCCTGCTGCCACGGACGGGGTAGTCTGCGGCTGGGTGGGCGCGGGCACTGCCGGTGTGGTGGTGGGAGTGGCGGTAGAGGCCGCTGCCGGGACTTGCGGGGTAGCGGGCGTGGTAGGAGCAGGGGCGCTTGGCGTAGTTGGCGCGGCCGGCGCGGTTGGTGCGGACGCTGCCGGTTCCTGGGCGCGTTGCGGCGCGGGCTGTACCGGCTCCTCCACCTCTTCTTCCACTTCTTCAGGCTCTACAACGGGAGGTTGCGGTATCAGGTGCGACGGGATGAGCGTCTGGAACTCCACGGGTTTGTGGGGCTGGGGCGGCAGGTGTGGGGTGTTGCGAGGAGAGGGCGGGGCGGGCAGGTCGGCCAGGGTGTCGATGAAGGCTTCGCGCTCGGCGGCCCTGGTCATCAGCGACTCGGCGTACTCGCGAGAAGCCCCGGCGTCCAGGGTGGTCGCCTCGGTGTTGAGCCGCTGCTTGAAGCTGTGGGTGCTCTGGCCGCCGTTCTGGGCGTGGGGTGCCCGGCCCGACTTGGTGGTCACGAAGTCCCCGTTTTCCTCGCGGCCAAATACGTCGGGGTTCTTCTCAAGCGCGGATACCAGCGTGGGTGTCAGCCTGGCTGCGTCGGCCCCGGACATGGCCCCGCCTTCCTTGGTGAGGGCCTTGACGATGGCTTCGGCGCTCATCTTGATAGGGGCGTTGGCCCCAAAAAGCATACCCTTGCGCTTCATTACATCGAAAGCGCGGGCCGCCATCTCTTTCTCTTCTTTTGTGCCCTCGAACGCCAGTTGCGTTTCAGTTTCCATGCTGCCTGCTGCTCCTCGACTCATAACAGGTTTCCCCTACTCGTAACACGTACTTGCCAATTCGAAATTACGCGTGCCCTACTTTGCCGCGTCCCTGATGCCACGCTCTTCGCGCAACACTTCCAGGTAGCGGCGGACGAGGGACCGAAGCGTCTGCGGGCGACCCGAGCGCCGCATCCACTCGACCATGCGTTCCATGTCGCGCGCGTTTGGTGTAATATCGTTTGCTGCCAAAAGGCTGCCTCCCCATCTACTATTAAATGTAAGCGCTGTAAGCTATTTTACCGGATAGCGCCATTGTTGACAAACGTGGCTCTCTGCCGCGTCTGCCGCCGGGGGCGCACGCCCGTACCTTGACGCCTGGCCGGGCAAAATGGTATCGTATAGTTGCAAGCCTCCGACGTTGTAGGAGGCTTTGTTGTTTTTGGGTATGTATCCTGCTTAAGTAAAGTTTTGCACCTTGCCCTGGTGCTTACGTATTACGCTATAATATTGGTAGAGAAGTTATGTCCAACAAAACAAAGCGAGTAAAAGAGATAGAAACCAACGATACAAACGGTTCTCATAACGGTGAGGGCAAAGAGAAAGCGATTCCGGCTATAAAGGCCCGTGTCGGGTCTCGGCGTATCGAGGCCGCGAAGGATACTCAGGAGTTGTCCGTTGTTGGCAACGGCCATAACGGCAACGGAAATGGGAATGGTAACGGCAACGGCCACTCAAATGGCAATGGTGTGGCCGTGGGCACGGGTCGCCTTACCGAGGTGCGCCCCGTTAAGGTGCGTGTTGGGCAGACGGGCCTGCTGGACCTCGGCTACAACGGGCATGCGAACGGAAACGGGCATAACGGGCATAATGGTACCGGCCACAACGGTAACGGAAATGGGAATGGCAACAGCCATAGCAACGGTAATGGGAATGGCAACGGGGACGGGCACAAAGCCCGCCTGATGCGCGAAACCGGTCTCCTGGTGGCTCCACCCGACGGGCGGCCCACGACCTCCCACCTGCGCGAGACGGACCTGATGCGGATACGCTACCGCCTGGGGCAAGGCTCTCCCCTGCTCGTGCCTGTTTCGTCTCGCCGCCGTTCGGTGCACAGGCGGGACCTGCCCCCCTTCCTGATGCGGCACCGCGCCCTCCGCTCGACCTCACGCGTGGGCTACATACGCGGTCAGGCGGCAGTCCGGCGTTACGGCAAGGGTGGCGGGGCCGTAGCCTTCGCTCGCGTAGCACTCGCGACGATACTGCTCTTCACGGTGATGTTCGCCGGGGGCATGGGCGCGGGCGCGGCAGGCATTGGCCTCTACATAAGCAAGCTTCCGCCGGTAGACCCTGAGAGCCTTTCGCAGAACAGCTTCGGGCTGACCGTGCAAACCACCAAGATATACGACCGCAACGAGAACCTTCTCTACGACCTCGTGGACGAGGAAACGGGCCGCCGCGAAGAGCTGTCCCTGGACGAGATGTCGCCCCTGGTAATCAGCGCGACACTGGCCGCCGAGGACGCCACGTTCTACACCAACATCGGCGTGGACCCTGTGGGCATCGTCCGGGCCGTGGTTATCAACCTGGGCGGCGACGGCTCTTCCGGGGCCTCCACGATTACCCAGCAGGTGGTGCGCCAGGTGGTGCTCGACCCCGACGAGGCCCAGGAGCGGTCGTGGAGCCGCAAGATCAAAGAGGCAGCCCTGGCGGTGCAACTGACGCAGACGTACTCCAAGGACGACATCCTTGAGATGTACCTGAACCAAAATTATTACGGGCACCGCGCCTATGGTATTGGGGCCGCCGCGCTCACGTACTTCAACAAGAGCGCTTCCGAGCTTAACCTGTCGGAGGCTTCGCTGCTTGCCGGCCTGGTGCAAGCCCCCAGCCAGTACGACCCCTTCGTAAACCCGGACGCCGCGAACAGGCGCAGAGTTTACGTGCTGAACCAGATGCTCAAGCAGAACATGATAGGCGAGGTAGAGTACGACGCAGCCGTGGCGGAGTTGCCTTCGATCAAGCCTTACGAAGTAAACATCAAAGCCCCGCACTTCGTCTACTATGTGAAAGAGTACCTGGAGAAGAAGTACGGCCCGCAGGCCCTGGACCTCGGCCTCAAGGTATATACTACGCTGGACCTGCGCGTGCAGGAGGCCGCCGAGCAGGTTGCCCGCGACCGCATTGACGAGTTGCGCAAGCAGCGGGCAACCAACGCCGCCATCGTGCTGATGAAGCCCCGCACGGGCGAAATCCTGGGCATGGTCGGCTCGGTGGACTACAATAACACCACGATTGACGGGCAGGTGAACGTGGCGACGCGAGAGCGCCAGCCCGGCTCCTCCTTCAAGCCCATCACCTTCGTGACCGCGTTCAAGAAGGGCTGGACCCCCGGCACGGTGCTGCTTGACACGCTGACGGCGTTCCCCAACCCCGGCCAGAAGCCTTATGCGCCCAACAACTACGACGGGCGCGACCACGGCTGGGTCACCGTGCGCGAGTCGCTCGCCAACTCGTACAACGTCCCGGCGGTAAAGGCCCTACAGTTCGCGGGCGTGCAGGACGTGATTGACACGGCCCACGCTATGGGCATCAAGGGCCTCAACCGGGGCACTAGCTGGTACGGCCTGTCGCTCACGCTGGGCGGCGGCGAAGTGACCCTGCTCGACATGACCAACGCCTACTCGACGTTCGCCAATAACGGCCTGGCGGTGGAAGCCAACCCGATACTCAAGATCGTGGACGCACAGGACCGGGTTATCTACCAGCTCGACCCCAACCCGCCCGGCACGCAGGCGCTCGACCCCCGCCATTCCTACATGATTACGTCGATCCTGTCGGACAATAAGGCCCGCACGCCCGCTTTCGGCCCCAACAGCCCTCTCAAGACGAGCTTCCCTTCGGCTGCCAAGACCGGAACGACGGACGACAACCGGGATAGCTGGACGATGGGCTATACCCCCAACCTCA
This sequence comes from Chloroflexia bacterium, assembly GCA_036389075.1. Classification (GTDB taxonomy): domain Bacteria; phylum Chloroflexota; class Chloroflexia; order QHBQ01; family JADMIH01; genus JADMIH01. The sequence continues at coordinate 6,397 of DASVQO010000005.1, forward strand.
CCGTGGGCGTGTGGGTCGGCAACAGCGACAACTCGGAGATGCTCAAGGTGACGGGTGCGATAGGCGCCGCCGTGGTGTGGCATAACATGATGGAGAAGTTCTACTCCATGCCGGAGTTGCAGAGTTTGGTGGCGGGGCCCGACGGCAAGGTGCAGCGCGAGTTCGTGCAGCCGGGCGGGCTTATCACGGCCTCGGCCTGCTCCAACAAAGGCACCGTGCGCGACCTGTTCCTCAAGGACGCCCCGCCCAAGGGCTGCACCACCTACAAGGACAACAACAAGCCCCTGCGCTCGGCCCCTTCCACCACGAGGACGAACCCGCAACGCCAGCCCGCCGCCAAGCCCACACCGCTCCCTGGCATCGGCCCACCCGCCTACACGCCGTAAGCTGAGAGCCGGAACCGCTGGGACGCTAAGAGCGCGCCAAGAGAACCATTGTTTTTCACCGCAGAGACGCAGAGGGCGCAGAGGTTACGCAGAGATTAGGAAGGGTTTAGATGGTGCAAAAGGAGCAGGGTACGACAACATGTACCCTGCTCCTTTCTACTTAGAACACCTACTTAACCTTGGCGTGGTCCTTGGCGTTCTTGGCGTCTTGGCGGTTTCGTCTTCCCCTAAATTGTGCGGTCCAGATGCGGGGTTTCATGCTATAATGTGTGGACCGTTGGAGGCTAGGGCGGGCACAAAGAGTTACGAGCCTTCATGTAAATTGGTGTCATTATAAAAGGAGGAAGTTCTGATGAATCGACCGGCCAAGTATTTTGGGCTGGTGTTGGTGGCGCTGATTGCGCTATTTACTCTGGCTGCCTGCGGCGACACGCCCGCACCGGCCAGCACACCGGCACCTACCAGTACCACCGGCTCTGGAGATGCCAACCCGACCAATACCCGGACCGTTCGCGCCACGCGCACCCCTGCGGCCAGGCCCACCAACACCCGCGCGGCCAGGGCCACTAACACCAGGACGGCCAGGGCGACTGCCACCCCGGCGTCTGAGGACTCGGGCGACTGGAAGACCTACGAGGCGAGCGAGGGCAATTGGAGCATCGATTACCCCGCCGATTGGACTGTGAACGAGGACCTCGCGCCCAACGTGCAGTTCTTCGCGCCCACCAACGATGCGTTCGTCCAGGTGACGTACGCCGACGTAGGGGCCAGGCTCGATCCCGAACAGTTGGTGGAGATAGCCAGCACGCAGCTTGGCAGCAGCTTCACCGGCTACAAGGAAACGGGCCGCGAAGAGCAGGCCGATGGCAGCACCCGCCTCGACTTTACGTTCGAGCAGCAGGGCGCTGAGTTCGACGGCAAGGCTTTCATCGAGCAGCGCGGTACCGGCCTCTACATCCTGATGTTCATCAGCGAACCGGACGCCACCTCCACGTACGAAGATACCTTCGTGCGGATCCTGGAGAGCTACAGCACGCCCAGCGACGACGATAGCGACGCTACGCCGACCGATGAGGACGCGGACAGCACCCCCACCGCGTCTGATGACGACTCTGGCTCCAACGACTCCGGCGCGGTTATGGCCGTTGGCGAGAGCGGCGAGAGCGACGGGCTGACCATAACGCTCAACTCGGTGCGCCGCACGACCTCCGGCCTGCTGGCACCCGATGCAGGCAAGGAGTACCTCATCGTCAACCTGACGGCTGAGAACACGACCAACGACGATAAGGTGGTCAGCAGCCTGCTCAACTTCTCCGTCAGGGACGCGGGCGGCGATACGTTCTCGCAGTCGTTTACCGCGGGCGTGGAAACGTCGTTCGACGGCGACGTACCGGCAGGCGAGTCGATAACGGGCGAGATCGCCTACGAGATCCCCAAGGGGGAGGGCGACCTGGTGCTGGACTTCGACCCGATACTCGGCGGCAACAAGTTAAGCTGGAGCCTGGACGAGTAGCAGGGCTGCCGGGCGGAGATAAAGGCGCAAAGTGAAGAAGGCTACCCGTAAGTGGGTAGCCTTCTTCGTTTTCTTTGTTGGTTTGAGCTATGGTATCGTCAGCTTCTCAGCTTGTCGTGGTCGATGAGCCACTGCACGAAGAGCAGCTTGCGGTACTCTTTGGTCAGGTCGCTGTACTCCCCGGCGCGTATTTTGTCGCGGATCTCGGACATGCGGGCTACCTCTCCGGGAGTGAAGCCCTCAAGCTCTTCCAGCACAACCGGGCCGACCTCGACTTTGACGCTATCTTTTGCGGTCTTTCCCTTTTTCCCTTTGTTATTGCTCGTGATTTCGGCCATTTTGCTTGCCCCTTTCTAGTTGAGGTCCACACGCTCGACGCGCCCAACAGCCCGCCTCATGTTCCTCTCCATAATTATACCAGAGTCGCCCCAGCCGGTGCGTTTTCCACATTTAGTAAGTCTCTGAACGTATTCTATGTTGAGCAGGTCTTTGTCCTGTTGCACTGCTATAAAGCAAACATTGTGCCCGTACGTCGTGCCATACACCTACATTAACGCAACGGGATACGGTTTAGTTTCAGGGTGAAGCGGGAGAGGGGGCTGCAACTATTGAAAAGCAGCCTTGTCGGGTGTACTATTGTGAGGAGCAGGTCTAACGAGGAGCAACACCGCCACACGAACTGTCACGAGAGCTGCCGGCGCTGATGACAAGGGAGGCGTTGCACGTGGACTACTATCCTCAGCCCAGGCCAGTTATGTATGGCACAAGCGATACGGAAGCAGCGGTCCAGACGCAGACCGCGCCGGTACGCACCGGACCGCCTCGCTATCCACCCGCGCCACCGCTCGCGGGGGAAGCTCCCGATCCCTTCAATCGCCCGCGCCCTACATTCGCACCTGGCGTTGACATGCGAACCGTGCCGCCCGGCATACTGTCTGTCCTGTATGCGGTTGCTTCAGCTTTTTCTCTGTTTCAAGTTGTGCTGGGCAAGACGGCATTTGACAACCCTGCCGTGGGAGAAATTGTCTTACTTGGTGAAGTTGTAATTGGCATCGCCGTTATAGCGTGCTTGCGGTGGCTTGGTGGCAGGGAGTACCTCCTCGCCTGGGGTCTGGTCATCTTGCACGTCCTGGTGGGGATGGCTCTTGCGCAGTGGCAATCACCTGCCCTGTGGGTAGCCTGTGCTCTGCTGCTTTACCTGATGAGACCCTCTGTAAGGCGGCGGTACATGAGGATGGGGCAAAGCGAGATTCGCGATGACCTGGCCCGCTACAGAAGTGGGCACCCCCGCCGCGCTCGCCGCACTCCTCACCACCCGTTCCAGCAAATTTCACGCTCGGAGCCGCAATACTGGCATATCAGATGGTGAGGCTTTTTGGAATCCACGCAAGAGCAACCCCTTTCCTACGGGACTACAATGGCCCTGTAGGAAAGGGGTTGCTCTTGCGTGGAGGGCGAGATTCTTCGCTACGCTCAGAATGACAGAGGGGGACTTGGTCGCAGGTTAGGATGGCGGTCGGGTTGGCACCTCACCAGTGCGTGCCAACCCGACCGCGAGTTGAACGTTTCCCACCCTACGGGTAAATCTTGTCGAGCATCCTGGGGAAGGGGATGGTCTCGCGCAGGTGGGGGACGCCGCAAATCCAGGCCACCAGGCGCTCGATGCCCATGCCGAAGCCGGAGTGGGGCACCGAGCCGTACTTGCGTAGCTCTAGGTACCACTCGAAGGCTTCCCTCGGCAGGTCGTGCTCGGCGATGCGCTGTTCCAGGAGCGCGGCGTCGTGGATGCGCTGGGAGCCGCCGCAGATTTCGCCGTAGCCCTCGGGGGCAATCAGGTCGGCGCACAGCACCACCTCGGGGCGGTTGGGGTCGGGCTGCATGTAGAAGGCCTTGGCGTGGGCGGGGTAGTGGGTGATGAAGAGGGGGCGGTCGTACTGGGAGGCCAGCACCGTCTCCTCGTCGCCACCGAAGTCGTCGCCCCACTGCACCTCGAGGCCGTTCTCCTTGAGGATTTCGAGGGCGCGGTCGTAGGTGATGCGGGGGAATGGCTCGAGCACGTTCTCCAGCTTCGAGATGTCGCGCTCCAGTAGCTCAAGCTCGGCGCGGCGCTTCTCCAGCACGGTCTGCACGATGTAGGTGACGAAGCTTTGCTCAAGCTCTATCAGGCCGTCAAGCTCCATCCAGGCGGCCTCCGGCTCCACCATCCAGAACTCCATCAGGTGGCGGCGGGTCTTGCTCTTCTCGGCGCGGAAGGTGGGGCCGAAGCAGTAGACCTTGCCGAACGCGAAGATGTCGGCCTCATTGTAGAGCTGGCCGCTCTGCGCGAGGTAGGCGGGGGTGCCAAAGTAGTCGGTCTCGAACAGGGTAGAGGTGCCTTCGCAGGCGGCGGGGGTGAGGATGGGGGTGTCCACCAGCACGTAGCCATGCTCGTCCAGGTAGTCGCGCACGGCCTTGACGACCTCGGCGCGGATGCGCAGGACCGCACGCTGCTTGTTGGAGCGCAGCCACAGGTGCCGGTGCTCCATGAGGAAGCCCACGCCATGCTCTTTGTTCGCGATGGGGTAGTCGGCCCCGGCTACCTGGAACACGTCGATGTCTTTCACCGAGATTTCGTAGCCGCCGGGGGCGCGTTCGTCCCTGCGCACGGTGCCGGTGACCATGATCGAGGACTCCTGGGTGAGCCTGTCGATCTTCTCCCAGGACTCGGCGGGCACGTCGTTGACGAAAGCCACGGCCTGCACGGTGCCGGTGCCATCGCGCAACACCAGGAATTGCAGCTTCTTCTTGTCGCGGTGGTGCATCAACCAGCCGCGCACGGTGACGACCTGGCCGTCGTGGTCCTTCAGGTCCGCGATATACACGACGGGGGCCTGTCGCGTAGTGGTCTCTTCCTGCCGCGTAGTAGTCTCTTCAGTTTGCATGTTGTGGGTGTCTCCTTCTGAGCTAACCCACGAATCATATCACAGCGGGGGCGTGGCGGCAAATGGTCATGAGACGGAACCACCAAGACGCCAAGAACGCCAAGGTTACGCCAAGAGGAATAAAGAACGGTTCACCGCAGAGACGCAGAGGCTACGCAGAGATTAGGAAGGGTTTGGTAAGTCGCAAAGGGGAGCATCATACAGTACCTTGCTCCCCTTGCATTAGAACACCCTCAATTCTTCTCTGCGTGCCTCTGCGTCCTCTGCGTCTCTGCGGTGAATAATCACTAGCTCCCTTTGTAAATGACTGATTTTCGCGCCTCGGTTATAATCTCAGCCAAAGACCTCAGGAGGTGCCGCCGTGGACAACATCCCCGACCTTTACAGCAACCCTTATCCCTCGACCCGCAGCGTGACGATTGCCCGTGAAGGCGTGGTGGCTACCAGCCAGCCGCTGGCGGTGCAGGCCGGTATTTCCATGTTGCAGCGGGGCGGGAACGCGGTTGACGCTGCCCTGGCGACGGCTATCGCGCTGACCGTGGTGGAGCCTACGTCCAACGGCATCGGCTCGGACGCTTTCGCGCTGGTGTGGGACGGGGAAAGGCTGCACGGGCTGAACGGGTCGGGCCGCGCGCCGGGGGGGCTTACGCTGGAGGCGATAAACGCCGCCGGGCACGAGGCCATGCCGACGCGAGGCTGGCTGCCCGTGACCGTGCCGGGCACGCCCGCCGCCTGGCGCGACCTGCACGCCCGCTTTGGTCGCCTCGACTTCGCGGACCTGTTCGAGCCTGCCATCTACTACGCCGAACGGGGCTACCCGCTGTCGCCCGTGCTGGCGGCGGGTTGGGGCTACGCGGCCAGGGCTTACGCGACCAACACCACACCGGAGTTCGCGGGCTGGCACGACACCTTCACGCCCGCAGGACATATCCCGCAAGCCGGAGACATGTGGACCAGCCCAGGGCACGCGGCTACCCTGCGGCGCATCGCCAACTCTAACTCCGACGACTTCTACAACGGGGACCTGGCGCGGCAGATAGCGAGCTTTGCCAGGGACACAGGCGGGCTTATTACAGAGGCGGACCTGGCGGCGCACACGAGCACCTGGGTGGACCCTATCTCCACGACGTACAGGGGGTATGAGGCGTGGGAGATACCGCCTAACGGGCAGGGTATCACTGCTCTAATCGCGCTCAACATCCTGGAGGGCTTCGACATGGCCTCCATGTCGCGCGATACCGCCGAGTCGTTCCACCTGCAAATCGAGGCGCTCAAGCTGGCCTTTGCCGACGCCCACCGCTATGTTGCCGACCCAGAGCACGCCGACGTGCCCACCGCCCGCCTACTGGACAAGGGTTACGCGGAGCGGCGGCGCGCACTCATTGGCGAGCAGGCGCTGGACCCCGCCCCTGGCGACCCTAACTCCGGCGGCACGGTCTACCTGTGCGCGGTGGACGGCGACGGGCTGATGGTTAGCTTCATACAGTCGAACTACATGGGGTTCGGGTCGGGTGTGGTGGTGCCGGGCACGGGGATCGCGCTACAGAACCGGGGCCACGGCTTCAGCATGGAACCGGGGCACCCCAACTTCGTGCAGCCTGGCAAGCGCCCCTACCACACGATTATTCCCGGCTTCCTCACGCGGGAGGGCAAGGCTGTGGGGCCGTACGGCGTCATGGGAGGCTTCATGCAGCCCCAGGGGCACATGCAGATGGTGGTAAACCTGGTGGACTACGGCATGAACCCACAGGCCAGCCTGGACGCACCACGTTGGCAGTGGGCGAGGGGACGCACCGTGCAGGTAGAGTCGAACGCCGACCCGGCTGTAATCGAGGGCTTGCGGCAGCGTGGGCACGACATCGAGGTGGCGGAGCCGTCGGGCGGGTTCGGGCGGGGGCAGATCATCTGGCGGCTGCCATCGGGGGCCTACGCGGCGGGCAGCGACAAGCGGGCGGATGGGTACGCGGCGGGGATTTAGCTAAACTGGCCGACGGAGCAAATATAAGGGCCTGCTACCCTGGCGGTGGCAGGCCCTACACCTTGATCAAGACATCCTCTAGCTCGCTTGTGAGATCAGGCTCTCGATCCACTCCTGGTGCTCCGCGAAGTGGTTGGCCGTGTTGCTGTAAATCATGCCCGCTACAGGCCGCTCGTCCCGCGCTCCCGTGGCGTTGGGCTGGAAGTCGCTGTTGGGCTTGTACATGTCGTCGTCGCTCATCGGTTCCAGCAGGCTGAGTAGCTGGCCGTGTACCTGGCGCAAGTCGGACAGCGCCTCGGACAGAGTTAGGTCCTTGCGCTTCCCCTGTATGGCTGCGTTTATCTCGTCGTCATCGCCCCTCGCGTAGACCTGCTCGTCTACCTCAAGGCCCTCGTAGCGGGGCCTGCCTTGCAGGAACACCACGACCGAACGTTCCCAGGCCGCCATGTGGACGAGGTGGTCTTTCACCGCCCAGCCTTCCGGGTCGCGGATTTCGGTCATCTGCTCAGGCGTCAGGCGGTCGAGGGCCGCGTTGAGCTTGGTCCAGGACCCCTCTATCGCGCCCAACAGGTCTGCTTTAGTATATCGTGGTTCCATCGTATCCATCTCCTCCAATAGAAAGTTTAACTAGCGCTTCTAAGTATCTCCCACCCTCGTTTCACGGCTTCAGCCTCAAGCGCGGGGTCGGGATCGACGGCGCAGGGGTGGCCGAAGGCTTCGAGGAAGGGGATGTCGGCGGCGGTGTCGCCATAGGCGTAGCACTGCGCGGGGTCGCAGCCTAGCTCGCGGGCGATGGCGAGGGCACGGTCTCGCTTGCCGGTGCCCTCGCAGATGGGGCCGTCAAACCGGGCCAGGTAGCGGCCATCTCGTGTCACGAAGTGGGTGCCCTCGCCGCGAGCGCCTAGCTCCTGCCCCAGCCGCGCGATTACCTCGTGCAGACCCGCGCTCATGAGCACCAGCGGCAGGCCCTCGTCCCGGTGCCGCTTGACGCGCTCCCAGTTGCTTGGCTTCAAGCTGGCGACCACGCGCGGAGTGACTGCCTCGCACAGCCGCACCACCTCGGCCTCGGTGCGCCCTACCATCGCTCTCTTGATGATGTGAAAGCGCATCCACCGCCGGTACTTCGACGGCAGCACCCTGGCAATTAGCCCATAAACCCCCAACTCCGCCACCTTCCAGCGCGGAAACACCCCTATCCGGCTCCCCACCTGCAAGGACAGCCGGGGCAAGCTGGCATCCACCAGCGTACCCTCTACGTCGCTGAACACGGCTGAATTCATAGGATAATTACGAATTACGAATTACGAATTACGAATTACGTGACGAGTGACGAGTGACGAGTGACGAGTGACGAGTGACGAGTGACGGGTTACGCGTTTCGGGCGCTGTCGTCCATCGTCCATCGTCTATCGTCCGTCCACCACTTCGCGCTTGAACCTCTCTATCGTCTTGATGTGCTCGTCGGGGGAGGCGAGGCCCATGCCCATCGTGTTGACGCCGATGTGGGTGGCACCCAGGTCGCGCCAGCCCTCATAGAGCCGCCGCCAGTCGTCCGGGCCGCCCTGGCTCAGGCTGATGCGGGCCTCGATGCCCAGGCTGTTGGGGTCGCGGCCCGCCT
>DASVQO010000006.1:0-5378 GCA_036389075.1 Chloroflexia bacterium
ACCTCGTAAGAAGCGCCCAATTACGTATGTGGCGCTCTTGAGGATGCTTCTTGCTTACGCGTCTCTAGCGAATCTGTAGAGAAGGCGTCTATTAGCCACCATTAACGGAGGATAAGGTTCCCCATCCTCATAAAGGAGTCTGAGACATGAAGGGTCTGGCACGTCATACATTTAAGTGGCTAAGAGTAATCGTTTTACTTGGGCTACTCTCATCTAGCGTAGGGCCGATGTCCGCCTCTGAACTTTATGAGACATCCGCTGCCCCCGTAGCGCCCCGCAGCTTTTTCCCCACTTACTTTACCAATTCCTCGGACCAGCCTGTTTCCCTGGGTGTTCAAGGGCAGGCACAAGTTGTTGTCCTCGATCCAGGAAAATCTGTGACTAACGCAGATGTTGAGGCAGTTTGGGCTCGCTGCAACGACGGACAGTTCCAGTGCAAGCACATAGGTGGGCGATGGGTACGTGCATATAAGTTGGGCGGGGGCCTTCTATCTGCGACCACCTTCACTGCTTACAACAAGGAAGGTGGTGGCAATGGACAGATCATACTAAAGGGGACTTCATGGTGCAGGCCGTGGGCGCTATGTGGGTGGGTAGACCCGCCTTCAGAGTGGCCAACGCCAGGAAAGGATATCCCTTATACACTGCTCTCTTGTGCTAAGCACATTCCGGCAGGGGAGGACCCCGATCACGAGCACCTTAAAGATTGTCCGGAACCTAAGAAGCCGCAGGCAACCACGGATAATGCCGCCTTCGTGGCCAATGTAACCCTCCCGGACCCCCCGCCAGCCGTTGTTTATCCAGGCCAGGCCCCGGTCAAGACTTGGCGACTGAAGAACACTGGCACGTCGATTTGGGGCAACGGCTACAAGCTGGTCTTCCGCTACGGCGATAGACTAGGCACTCCAGAAAGCATTAATGTGCCCACGACTAGGAAGGACCAAACAGCTGATCTGAGTGTACAATTGCAGATTCCGGGCAACATCGCTCCAAGTAACTACAAGGGCTACTGGCAACTACGCAATTCACAAGGTACCTACTTTGGACCTGAGATTTGGTACTCGGTGCAGGTGCCCAGCCCTCAGCCGGTGACCGGTAATGGCGTGGATATAGCAGTGGAAGAGATCAACAGCCCCTCGCAGGTCAGCCCGGGACAACGCTTCCGGCCTACGGTGAGAGTAAAAGTGAAGTCCGGTCAGTTGATCTGCTGCCAGGGCCGCGGCGATATGCTTAGGATCTACAACTCTACCAACTACACTGATGGTCAGTTCCCGCATGTCACCGTACAAGGTACTATCAACACAGGACAGACCTTCACCTTTCAGTTTTATGAGGACCATCCGTTCGTTGCGCCTAACGAGCCAGGCAGCTATGACAGTGTCTGGCGGGTTTGGGCCAATAACGGATGGGTAGGTCCCGAAATCCACATCAGCTTCAATGTATACACTGGCTCTACCGGCCGCGCACCTAACGCCCCGAGCCTGGTCAGTCCCCACGATTGGTACCAGTACGTGGGCTCAACTGCGCAACTCTGCGCCCGCGACAACGGGGATGCAGACGGAGACGCTATTACTGCCTATCACTTCGTCGCCTGGAACAGCGTCAGCCCGACGTACGACAGTGGTTGGGTACCGGGACCTTGCGTCACCGCCAATAATCTTCAATACCAAGGCTATGCTTGGCATGTCCAGGTGCGTGATAGCCGTAATCAGGTCAGCGATTGGAGCCCTGAATGGCACTTCGGGATGCAGTCCCCTAGCTCCACCTTTACAGATATCCATTTTGATCCGGGCAGCCCTTCTAATGCAAATAGCGTGATTTGCTACTCCTGCGCCAGCGGGTGCACCACCGAACTCAGTACATGGGTCAATACTGCCACCGATGGCAGTGCCAACGGCGAGTGGAAAGAAATCGGCACTCTGGGCATACCTTGCTTTACGTTCAACGATGCACCTCGGTGGGACACTACCGATTACGCTGACGGAACTCACCTGGTGCGCTTCCGGGCCAAGGGCTGTGACGGCAGTATTACCGTTCAGGACCGCACGTATAACCTTACCCGCCGCAAGCCCAGCCGTCCTTTCCTCCAGAGTCCGTCAGACCAATTCTGGTCCAACACGCGAACTGTGACCTTTAGCTGGCAGGCAGCCATGCGTGCCACTGGCTACAGATTGGTTGCGGGCACCAGCCAGAATCTGTCCCAGAACCTCGTGCTCAACGTGCCTGTGAATGGCACTTCTTACACCTACACCTTCAGCCAGGACTACCCTCGGCTCTACTGGGGTGTGTACGCCGATAACGAACTCGGTAGTACCGATCAATTGGGTCGTTGGCTCGGCATTGACCCTACGGCGCCCGTTTCGTCGATTGATACGTCCCTAACTTCATCTCTCGTATTCGAGCCCCAGTTCGCTGTGGCCTGGAGTGGTAGCGATGCTCCCAGCAACACGAACTCAGGCGTGCAGAGTTACGATGTTCAGGTGAAGCAGGACGCCACGGGTCAGTGGACCGACTGGCTCCTCAACTACCCCCATACGTCTGCCATCTTCAGCGGTCAACCAGGACACACGTACTACTTCCGCACTCGTGCTCATGACATCGCGGGTAATGTTGAGGCTTACCCTAACACCCCCGATGCGCACGTCCAGGTAGATCCCAGTCAGCGCCCACCCCAGGCATGGTGGAACACCTCATACCAGTACAAGCGCACTCTGATACTCAACAACCCTATGTCCAATGTCACCCTGCCGACCGGGTATGTGGTGCGCCTCCACTTCGACAGCAGCACCAGCCCAACAGCCTCGGAGATATACAACGGGTCTCTGGCTTCAACCAAGGGCAACGATGTACGTGTCCTCTACAACGATCAGACCCAACTTCCACGTCACGTACAGACTTTCACCTCAACTGCGATTGATATCTGGTTCACGGCGCAGGCACCCATCAATCCATCAAGCGCCTCGTCTGCCTACCAACTTTACTATGGCAATCCGAGCCCTGATGCCCCACCGATGAACCTGGGTGACGTTTTCCTGCCTCACAGCGACGGCCAGACTGTAGCCTCCTGGTACTATGAAGATGGTGCGGGTACCGCTGACTCCACTGGCCTCAATCACAACCTTACCTGGCGCTCAAGTGGCGCAGTAGGACAGAGTTACGGGTTGCATGGCCAGGGTGTTCGAATGACTGGCGCTAACAATGCCATTGCAATGAGTGGTCAGCCGGTCGGTAACTTACTGACTGCCGAAACATGGGCCAGGTTCGAAGGGATAGGCACGCCGATCTCCGTCTACTTACCCATACTTTCGAAGCCCAGTTCAGCGGATCATCGCGATAGGTGGGCCATCCGCCTACAGGATTGCAGCGGGCGGCCTTGTATTCGTGCTGCTGTGGAGGTGTTCAACCCCAACTCCTACACGTTTGGCCTTGAGTGGCCTGGCCCTGTGCAGGCAGATACATGGTACCATTTCGCAATCACTTATGACGGAACTACTGCACGCCTTTGGGTAAATGGGCAAGTTGTAGAGTCTAAGTCTGCCGCCGCCGGCAGGATCAGGGATGAAGGTGAACCTATCTCCATCGGTCCCTACTAGGACGGCCCCTCCCAGTACGCCTGGAGAATTGACGGCACCCGAGTATCAAATGTCGCACGTTCTTCGTTCGACTACGCTACGGTGACTACTCAGCCTGGAACGGCGGCAGGCCAACAACTCACTCAGCAGACAATAGGTCCATCCGACCTGGCGATCCTGAACCTAGCGGCGTTCCCGAATCCAGACGGCAGCATCCTTCTGCAAGCTGTCTTCCAAAATGTGGGGCAATACCCTACCTACAACGAATTTTACAGCCACGTCTACCTTGACCACATGCCCTCAGGTCCTGGCGACCTCACTGGCGCGGCGAGCTTCTGGATCAATGCGCCTATCGCACCCTCGGAAATCGTCACTCTCACTACCGTGCTCACGGACGGCACGCTAAGTGGCCTGCGGAACACGACGCTGGCGTCTTCAGCACCAGTGCCCGCCACTGATCACCCCTATAGTTTCTCCGGCCAGATTGACTCCACGGGCAGCGTCAACGACTCTGGTAGAGAGAACAATATCATCTCTGACGTGCAAGCCTGCACCACAACTGCTGATGCCTACGAGCCGGATAACGATATCGCCCAAGCTTCTACGTTGGCTGTTGGTACCTCTCAATTGCACAACATTCACACAGAGAACGATGTCGATTGGGTGAGTTTCGTCGCTCAGGCCGGTAAGAAGTATCGTCTCTATACCTACGATCTTGCTGCATCCGCCGATACTTACCTTTACCTGTATGGCAATGATGCCACTACTCTACTGGCCTCTAATGACGACCATGACGAGACCCTCGCTTCTAACATAGAGTGGACCGCCCCCTCATCGGGCACTTACTACTTACTCATCCACCAGTGGAACCCCTATGCTCATGGGTGCGCTCAGCAGTACACACTTACCGTCTCGATGCTTGACGACAACACGCCCACTGCCACCAGCACCTCCACCAGCACCTCCACCGCCTCCCAAACGGTGACTACAATCAGCACATCCACCATCTCCACAACGCCCTCGAGTTCAGCCACCGCTGTGACCACAGCTCTTGTTCCCACTGCCACAGGTACCCCCACACCGGCTACCGCGATACCGACGACTGCTACTCCCACGGCTTGCCTGATCCAGTTCACGGACGTGCCCACCACAAACAGCTTCTACCCCTACATACGTTGCCTTGCCTGTAGAGCTGTATTAGGCGGCTACACCACGAACGAACGGTGTGCCGAGACGGGAGCGCCATGCTTCCGACCAGGTGACAACATCACGAGAGGCCAGATGGCTAAGGTGGTTTCCAACGCGGCAGCCTTCTCCGAGCCACACGACGACGTCACGTTCGCTGACGTACCCACTACGCATACTTTTTACATCTTCATCCAACGTCTCGCCTCCCGCAACGTCATCTCTGGGTATAACGATCCTGCGAGGTGCCTGAATGGGGTCGCACCCTGCTTCTTGCCGGATGCCCTGGTCACACGTGGGCAGATGTCCAAGTTTGTTGCCCTCGCTGCTGAGTTTGACGAGCCTGTCTCGCCTACCACCCAGTCGTTCACTGATGTTCCCACTACGGACACGTTCTGGGCTTATATAGAGCGTCTGTCCGGCAGAGGGGTAGTAGGGGGTTATGCGTGCGGAGCTGAAAATGAGGAGTGCGACGGGCAGAATAGACCATATTTCCGCCCAACTGCCAATGTCACCAGAGGGCAGGCTTCCAAGTTCGTTTCTCTGGCCTTCTTCCCCAACTGTGAGACACCAGCCAGAAAATAGGTTCGAAGCTACACAATCACATCAAGCGAAAGGAGG
>DASVQO010000007.1:0-5212 GCA_036389075.1 Chloroflexia bacterium
TCCTTCACTTGGTACTTGACACTATAGGCTTTCACCTCGAACGCCCATATGCCGCCAGGCCCAACCAGTACTACGTCAATGTCACCCTCTCGACTGCCGAGGTCAACGTTACGAAAGATGGTCCACTCCCCGTTCAGCACGTGCTGCATCCGCTCCACGACGCGTTCCTCGCCTTCCAAGCCAATGCGAAAACTGTCTCTGTGGCTTAGAGATTTATTTCGCAGGTAGTCGCTACCCACCACAATCCGGGGCGGAACACCATTGCGGCCAGGTGCAGGACTGGCGGAAGCAGGAATGGGGTGAGCCATTTCCGAGGTGGTCTTCCAGCCGTCATATCCAGGTATATGATCAGGTGGGGTGCTGGCCGTAGTTACTGGCTGTCGTGTGGGTGCGCTGGATTTGAGCGACGACCTCCGCGGCCGCGATGAACGGAGCAGGGTGCCTGAGCAGAGAAAGAATAGAGCCAGGATCAGGTAGATAGCGAACGCATTATTTCCCACGAGTGCCTCCCCGAGTATGAAGTGAGCAGCAAAGCAGGAGGCGCACAATGATGGGCTGTACTCTCGGGCCGCATGCCAGGTGAGTATATAGGCGGGGCACCGGCAAAGGAATATCCCGATTGGGCTATTTCTTGTGGATTGATATCGCTATTGGTCCTAACACTTGCCCTAAACGCTGACCGCCGAGTAGATTTCGCGCAGGAAGCGGCTGGGCACGGTGGCGAGCAGTTGTGTGGTGGCGAAGCCGTTACGCAGAGAAAGGCGTTCCCAGGTGGGGTAAGAAAGCGGGTGGGGCACCCACGGGTTGCCGTGGTCGGTGTTGTACTCCACCAGGATGAAGCGGCCCCACGGTTTGAGGTAGCCGCGCACGAGTCGCAGCACCGGCTCTTTGTGACGCTGGTAATGCAGCGAGTTCGCCATGACCACGCCATCGAGGGGCGGCATCTCGACGGGGCGGGTAAAGTCGGCGGCGATGTAGTGGACTATACTGCCGGGGAAGCGGGCCCGCATGGCAGCCTCTTGCTCCCGCAGTGCCCCTGCGTCCTTGTCCACCGAGTAGATAGTAGCGGCGGGCCCCAGGAGGTCGGCCAGGGCGAGGGTGAACGCGCCCCCGCCCGAGCCGAGGTCGGCCCATACTCCGCCGCCGTGGGCGGGGATGCCGTCCTGCAACAGCCTTACGTGGTCTTCGTGAGTCATGGCAGGTTATGCAGCCGGGTTACTGCTGCTCTTCCAAGTACGCGAGGCTGTCCGAGAACAGGCTCTCCGAGGGGTCGAGGTCGGCGGCTTGTTGCAGGTCGGCAAGGGCGTTGGGGTCCTTCGGGTTGACCAGGGCGAGCGACCAGCCCCGGATGAAGTAGGCCCCGGCGAGGTCTGGCTCGGCCTCAAGTTGTAAAGTGGTGGTGCGCGTCACGTACTCGGCCATGAAGTCGATATTGCCCTCGGCGGGCGTGTTCGTGAAAAGGTCGGAGTTGGGGTTGAAAAGCTCCTCCGTAGTATAGTCACGCAGCATGTCCAGCACCGCCGGGTAGTCCCCGTAAAAGACTGTGGCGATAAGAGGGTAGCCGCTGTCCTGGATGTGCGCGGCGCGGTTGGAGGCGTCCAGGTTGATGAGCGCGGCATCCCAGGTGTAAGTCTCGTCTTGCGAGTCGAACCGCGCGGTCTCGCCGATGACCTCCTGCGCGTCCTTCCACAGGTCGTGCTGGGCAAGCTCAACCGCCCTATCGGTCAGTTGGCGCAACTCCTCGGGCGCGGTGTCGGGCAGCGGCTCAAGCTCCACGTCCACCATCTGCGAACCATCCCAGCGCACGACATCGGTGACGATATAGGCCACGTTGCAGGCGTAGCAGAAGACGTAGTAGTCGGTGGCGTCCAGCAGCACCTCAAGCACGGCGTCGCCGTTCAGGTCCTCAAGGCTTCCCGAGCCTGGGGCGGAGCCACAATGCGACACCTCGTTGTGCAAGTCCTGGCCGTCGAACCGCAGGATGTTGAAGCAGCCGCCGTGCGCTCCCACGCCGCTGTCCACCTGCAACCAGGTGCTCTCCATGTCGATGGCGACCTGCTGCACCCCGGTGCTGTCGATGTAATCGGGATCCTCAAGCTCCACCCGGCCCAGTTCCCGCCAGCCCGTCTCCTCCTGGTTATAGACGGCCACAAAATGCTGCTCCAAAGGCTCGAAGCTGCGCATGCCGTAAGTGTAAGCCACCCACAGCGTGCCGAGGCCATCCGCCGTGTCGAGCTGGAAAACATTGACGCCGTCGAAGCCCCCGAGGCCGGAGTTCTCGCCGCCGGGCGTGGGAGTAGCGGGCAGACCGGCCACCACCGTGGCCTGAAGCTCGACAGCCAGCGGGTCCGTCAGCACCGGGCCTTCCTCGCCGGGTATGGTGGGCGTTTCGACGCCGTCCGTGGTAGGGGTCTCTGTGGCTTCCTCGCCGGGCGTGGGGGTGCGGCGCGGGCGGGGCGTGGTGGTGGCTCGAGCTACGGCCTCCGTAGGCTGGGCGACAATGGTGGAGGTTGGGGCTGTGGGTAAGCCGGATTGCCCGCACGCCGCGAGGGTGGGGAGCAGAAGGGCTACTAGCAACAACGATAACCGCTTTTTCATTATCTTTATCTCTCCTGTAACGTCTGCTTTAGCGGCTTTCCCGCCACAGATAAGCCCTTCTCAGAATATCCCGCACGAACTCGCTCTTGTTGTCTGCATAGGTATTTACATCGTCATGCCGAGCCGCTAACTCCAGTTTCAGTCGCTCGTATTCCTGGGCGGCTTTGGGGTGGGCGCGCAGGTAGTCGCGAAAGAGCACGTGCCTCTGAAATTCGCCGTTGGCAAGCTCGTTTATGTGAACGTTGTATCCGACAGGCCCGCCCCGCCGGAAGAAGAGGTGGCGGTGTGAGATGCCATACTCGCCCCAGTATGTGTAGCCCAGCGCCTCCACGGCTGTCAGCGCATCGCCGGGCAGCGGGTAATGCTCGATAGCGATGGCAACGTCAATCACGGGTTTGGCCGCGATCCCAGCTATGGAGGTGCTGCCGACGTGCTGGATATCGAGGGCGTACCGGCCCAGCACCCCGGATAGCGACGCCTTCTCTTCATCAAAGCAGGCAGCCCATCTTGGGTCGTGCGGGTGTAGCTCGATTGCCATCGGCGCCCTTCGCAGATATTACTCTATTACCGCCCACCCGCCAGGCGTGTCATCCACCTATCAACCTCCGGCAGCGGCTCGAAGCCGTATTTTGCGTAGAGGCCGTGGGCGTCTTTGGTGGCGAGCAGCCAGCGCTTGAGGCCCTGCAACTCAGGGTGTGAGATGACCGTCTCCACCAGCCACACCGCCAGACCGCGCCCTCGGTAAGCCTCCACTACGAACACGTCGGCGAGCCACGCGAAGGTCGCATAGTCGGTGATTACCCGGCAGAAGCCCACCTGTCGCTCGCCTTCGTACACCCCGAACGCGAGGGAATGCTCGATGGAGCGGCGTATCGTCTCCACGCTCCTGCCCTGCGCCCAGTAGGAGTCGTTGGCGAGGAAGCCGTGTATCACCTCCAGGTCGAGGCGCTGGGGGTCCGTGCTGATGGTGTAACCGTCCCGGTGCCATTCGTGAGTTTCGTGGGTCATGTGCGCTCCAATCGTGTGGCGGGCGGCAGTTATCGAAGTGAGAGAAGGGCCACAGGCGGCTGTACCCCTTGCGACCCTCTCGTGTGACAGCCACATAGAGGATGATAAACCACGCATGGGGAATCTGCAACGGAGTTTGTACCCGCTTGTGTATACGGCCTTGTACCGATGCGGTGGTAATCGTTTTCGGCAGGGGTGATGGGTGGCGTTCCTGGGTTGCGAGGGGACGCCCTGTGGCTGAAGCCACGGGCTGGCAAGTAGCGAAGTCTCCTTCGGAGACTGGGCCTATCCTCAAAGTGCATGTCCAGCGGTACCAACTCCGCCCTTGTCATTCTGAGCCCTTCGGCTACGCTCAGGGTAAACTCCGCGAAGAATCTCGTCCTCCACCCCGTTGTTGCCCTTTTCCGCAGCACCTGGCAGCAGATGGTATCTAACAGGCGTAAGAAAAGTGGTGTTCGGGTGCTGAAGGACGAGATTCTTCGCTACGCTCAGAATGACGCGGGCGGGGCTTGGTACCGCACGGGGGGCACTTTGCGGATACTGCCTACCCCGTTATCAAGCAGTCTCCGAAGGAGACTTCGCTACTTCTCAGCCCGTGGCTTCAGCCACAGGGCGTCATGCTTGGCTACCACTGCCCCGTTGTGTGTATGACCCCAACCGCACAATGCGCTATACTATCACGATGGACATGCCAACTAACGTTTCAGCAAAAAGCACCGGGCCGCTAGAGCACATCGCCGCCCCGCTGGCTCCCAAGCCGGGCCCGTACCCCCTCATGCCGGGCGCGGAGCCGTTCCTGTACGAGGCCGGGCCGGTGGGCTGCCTCATGCTCCACGGCTTCACCTCCACCCCTTACGAGATGCGCGGGCTGGGGCGCTTCCTGGCCGATAGGGGCATCACGGCGGGGGCCGCCCTCCTCGCAGGACACGGCACCGCCCCCGAAGACCTGGCGAACACCACCTGGCATGATTGGCACGCCTCGGTGAACGAGGCCCTGGATGCCATGCTGGCGCGGTGCGAGAAGGTCTACCTGGCCGGGCTGTCGCTGGGTGGGGCGCTTACCCTCTATACCGCCGCGCAGAGGGGGCAGGACCTCGCGGGTATCATCACGATGGGCGCGCCTATCTACGTGCCGCCCCCCATCGGCAGCCTGCTCCGGGGCATCCAGGGCCAGATGCCTTACCTTAACAAGCCTTATCGCGACATAGAGGACCCCCTCGCCCACAGCAGGCACGTGTCGTACGAGCGGTCCCCAAGCGCGGCCACCGCCTCGCTGATAGACTTCATAAGCCAGGTGCGCGGCGTGCTCGGCCAGGTGACGGTGCCCGCCCTCGTCATGTACGCCCGCCGCGACCACGTGGTGCCCTACATGAACTCGCACCACATCTACTCCCGCCTGGCCTCCCACGACAAGCGCCTGGTAGCCCTGCAACGCGGCTTCCACATCATGACGGTAGACACCGACCGCGACAAGGTGCAACAAGCGGTCTACGAGTTCATCAGAGAGCGAGAGGAAGTGGTTAGTAATTAGTGGTCAAGGTACCTGCAATGTCGCCAGGGGAGGCCCTGTGGCTGAAGCCACGGGCTGGGAAGAGGCAAAGTCCCC
>DASVQO010000008.1:0-2292 GCA_036389075.1 Chloroflexia bacterium
CTGCCCCTACACTCCTTTACCTCATTCACTTGTTAATCTTCATAAGCCACGGGCTGGGAAGTAGCGAAGTCTCCTGCGGAGACTAGAAGACTACCCTCACCTTCCTTAGTCCCCGCAGGGGACTTTGCCCCTTCTCAGCCCGTGGCTTTAGCCACAGGGCGACCCCGTAGAGCACTCCCCTGCTTAGCGGGGCAGGGTTTGCAGCCGGAGGAGGATGCTTATTCCGGTGCCGCTGGAGCTGGTCTGGAAGTCCACCAGTGCGCCCGTGGTGAGGTCATAGGTGAGCAGCGACCTGTTGCCCGGCAGCTCGCTGCTGACGACCACCGTCTTGGCCCCAGCGCGCGTGCCCACCGACTCCACGACCAGCCTCTCGTTCGTGCGCGGGTCCTCGTCGATGACTTGCCCCTTCTTGAGCCTGGCGAGCGCCTTGGGGTCTATCCAGTACTGGCCCGCGCCGCCCGTGACGCCGCTGCCTGTGGAGACCTGGTCGGGTGGGTAATGGATGGTCGATTTGGCGGTGAACGGCACCCAGTTCTTGCCACCCCTGCCGAAAGCTACGGAGAGGTCCATCGGGAAGGCCATAGTGTCGCTGGGGCTGCCGCTACCCATCGGGTTGGTAAAGGTCCAGGTGCCCTTGTAGCTCAGCTGCTTGGTCCGCCCTACCCATGCAGGGTTGGTGCCGTTCAGCCCGGGCACGTTGCGCTGCCGGTAGCCTAACAGGCGGCTCACGTATAGCTGAGCGCTGCCGTTGCCCGCCGTTTGCGGGGCTTCGAGCAGCGTAGTGGAGGGTGTGGTGCGCGTGGTAGCCGCGATTTGCAGCCCCGTCTCGGTGTCGTAGGCGTACGACTGGTAGGAGCCGGGCTTGAGGCTGACGAAGCTGATGGCGTTATAAGTCACCCCTTCCACCTCGTAGTTGCCCCTCAGTACCTTCATGTCCTGCAAGTCCATAGCGGCTATCTCGGCCAGCCGCCGGGGGTGAATCCACACCCCATCGATTACGTCGCCGGGGGCCTTTCCGCCGCCGGTCGGGGCCACCGTAAACTGGTTGCTGATGCGGTCGATGCTAAAGAGGGTGGTAGAGAGCACCACGTCGGTGCCCTCCACCGCCAGCACGTCTACCTGGCTCAGCCCGTCGCCGGCGGAGCTGCCGTCGGGGTCGCCCGGCATGCCGGTGCAAGTGAACTTGTTACCGGCCTGGTCCTCCCATTCGCCGTTGGGGTCTTCCTTGCACTTGGGTTCGCCCCGCGAGACCACCGTGGCCGCCGCCGCATAAAAGGTGATGCGCATGCCCGGCCTCACCCAGGGAGGCGCGCCTAGCTCCTGCGTGTTGGGCAGGTCGGTGCTCCTGATTCGGGCTTGCGAAGGCAGCACCTGCTGGGGCTCGGCCTGTTGCACGGCTTTCGTCTGGGAGTTCTCAAAGACACCAACGGGTAGCCCCATCAGGGTGCCCGCGTCGTCCGTATCGGCAATGACGGGCGGCTCTGGCACAGGCGTGGCGGCATCGGAAACCCCACTCGTAGGCAGGCTGTTGGAAGCCGGCACGGTGGTGGGTGCCGTTGTGGGCACAATAGTGGGCGTGGGTAGGGTGTCGCCCCCGCACGCGTACAGGGTCGGTGCCATTAGCAGCACCAGCCAGATGTTCAGCAGCCTAGCTTTAGACTTAGCCAAGGCTTTCCTCCTGTTGTAGGCGGTAAGACGGCGCTCAAGAGAGGGCGGGTCGTCATGTGGAGCGCTCCAATTATAGCGCAGCCTGGGCCGCTCTGCCACGCTCGCCCTGTGGGCATGCCCTGCCAATGATTGGCGGGCTTACAAGGCGCAAAGTCGCCTTTGGAGACTAAAATAACATCTACAAGTCTCCGAAGGAGATTTCGCTACTTACCAGCCCGTGGCTTCAGCCACAGGGCGTCCATGCAGGGCCACAGCGCGCGCTCTTTGGCAGCAACGCCTTTACACCTTGCCAATACTGGCTGCTTCTTCCCATGTGGTTCGGCTATCGAGGGCCGCCCACGGCCTGGCATGCTGACGGCACCCAGAACAGGCCCTGGCAGCCCTTCAGCGCCTCTAGCAGCCTCCCTGCACTCTAACAAGTCCCTAGGCTGTGACAGAAGTTCTAGAGGCTTTGAGGGGCCTTCTGGTTGGCCCTGGCGTTCACTGGCTGACTGTCACAGGCCAGCCGGCCTTGGCGCGACGGAGGCTAGCTTCGCTCCGTCCAGCCGGTATCGAACGGCGGCGGCAAAGACCAATCAGCGCCTCCTCATCGACTTCGCGCCAGTCAAAAAATCGACCTCCTGC
>DASVQO010000009.1:0-6874 GCA_036389075.1 Chloroflexia bacterium
TGTGCAGATGTGACAGTTAAAGCGCAGACAGGCAGGTTAGCATGAACAATTTCAGCTTTTCCCGAAGGCACCGAGCACCCATATGGTTGCTGTAACTTGAGCTTGTGCTTCCCGGCGTGCTGGGGGCGTGCAGCCTCAGTACCGTGGAGGTGAAGCAGTCACGCACGGCGACCCCCTCGGCCGGCCGGCAAGCCACCCCGGTGGCCTCGGAGCAGGATAGCTCGCAGGGCAACCAGGGCGACCAGGGCGACCAGGGCGACAGCAGCCCAGGCGGCTCCGGTGGCTCCGGTGGCGACCTCGACTCTCCTCCGGCGCAGCAGGCGGGGGGCGCGTGGCAGGTTCCGGCCGAGCAGCAGGCGGTGGTGAAGGTGGTGGAGCAGGTGAACCCGGCGGTGGTCACGGTGGTCAACAAGCTCGACCCGCGCCAGAGTGGCTTCAGCGGCGAGGCGCGCGGCTCGGGCGTGGTGATCGACCGGGAGGGCCGCATCATCACCAACAACCACGTGATCGAGGGCGCGGCGGAGGGCGGCTTGCAGGTGATCTTCATCGATGGGACCATCGCGCCCGCGGAATTGATCGGAGCCGACCCCGGCAACGACCTGGCCGTGCTCAAGGTAGACACGGAGATAAAGGCGGTCGCCACCCTGGCGGACTCCAGCAAGGTGCGAGTGGGGGAGACGGTGATCGCGATAGGGTCGGCGCTGGGCGACTTCACCAACACGGTGACGGTGGGCGTGGTGAGCGGCACCAACCGCGACCTGGAAGGCCAGGAAGTGCAGTTGGAGAACCTGATCCAGACGGACGCCGCGATCAACCACGGCAACTCGGGCGGGCCGCTGCTCAACCTGTCGGGCGAGGTGATAGGCATCAACACGGCGGTGGTGCGCGGCGACGGTAGCGGGGCGGACGATGGTGACGTTGCGGAGGGGCTGGGCTTCGCGATACCGGCCAACCGGGTCAAGACAGTGGCGGGCCGCATCATCCAGCAGGAGGGCAAGCCGAGGCCGTTCCTGGGCGTGGCTACCGAGCCAGTCACCCCACAACTCGCCTCCTACTACGACCTGCGCGGCCCCAACGGCAGGCTGCTCAGCAGCGGCGTGCTCGTCGTGGAAGTGGTGCCCGGCAGCGCCGCAGATGACGTGGGGCTGGCCCCAGGCGACGTGATACTACGCATAGATGGCACGACCCTCAACGAGAACAACCCCCTGGCCGACGTGCTGGCCGAGTACGAGGCAGGGCAGACCATCCGGCTGCAAGTGGTGCGCAACGGCAGCAGCCAGGAGGTGGACGTGACGCTGGGGGGTAGATAGTTAGGAGATTTGAGTATCGAGTGGCGAAGGGCCGCCCTGTGGGGATGCCCTGCCAATGAATTGGCGGGCTGACAAGAAGCAAAGTCTCCTTCGGAGACTGGTACATGCTAGAGAGTCCCCGCAGAGGACTTCGGTACTTGCCAGCCCGTGGCTTATGAAGATTACCAACTGGATCAGGTAGAGGACTGTAGGGGCAGGCCCCCGTGCCTGCCCTGGGTGGCAGGCGTACACAGGTTACACAGGTGCTAATCTCCACCAGGGAACCCACGGGGGCCTGCCTCTACACATGCTTCTTGCCCCTGGTGATTTCCTCATTTAGTTGCTAATCTTCATTAGCCACAGGGCGATGTTGGCGGGGCGTCTGCCAGGCGCACAAGTCGTCTGTCGGTGCTCTTCCGTTGTGCTACAATACCAGCGATGAGCAAGCCACGGCCAAAGTCTCTATCCTGGGCGTGCCTCTTGCACGTGCTGATCGTCTTCGGGCTGGCGCTCGGCGTCAGGCTGGCTTACTGGCAGGACGCGCGGGCTTACAGCATTGGGGCGGACGAGCCGGACTACGTGCTCCCGGCGCAGACACTGCTCAGGGATGGGCGTTACGTAGACACCTTCATCACGCCGGGGCGCACCTGGACGAGGGTGCCCCTTACCTCCCTGGTGTTCGCCTCCTCGTTCCTGTTCGTGCCCGACGAGGCCGCCAAGCACGGTGCCGGGGACGATGCCGCCCTCATGGAGCCGCGCTACGACGCGCTCAACCTCGTGCAGATAGCGGAGAGCCTCCTGACTGTGGGGCTTATCATGCTGCTCGCGGGGCGCATATTCCCGCAGAAGGGAGCGTGGGCGGCGGTTGTCGCGGGGTACATCGCGGCCCTATACCCTCCCCTCGCCAGCAGCCCTGCCCAGCGCGCGCTCAGCGAACCTACGTCGATCCTGTCCGTGGTGGCGGCTATATACGCCTTCTCGTGGTGGGCACCGGAGACGGCGACAAGCAAGAACTTGCTGGTGGGGATTATTGGCGGTGCGCTGCTGGGATTTGGCGCGCTCGCCCGGCCTATCGCCCTTACCTTCCTGCCGTTCGTGCTGGTGTGGCTGTTCGTGACGTACAGGTCCGCCCGCAAGTCACCCGAAGGAGAGGCGGACGGCAAGCCTCGCGCGGTGGGGCTGTTTGCGCGGCACCGCAAGCCGTTGGTTGTGTCGGCGGTGGCTACTATTGTGGCTCTGGTGTGCATCGCTCCGTGGACGCTATACAACTACAGGCAGTACGGGCGGTTCCTGCTGCTCGACACGGCGAGCACCACTGCGTACTGGAACTACCACAACTTCCGGGGGGAGGACATCACGGCGCGCATGGCGGCGCTGCCCAACCCGGCGGACCGGCTGTCGCTCATCATCTCGGAGGGCACGGCCAACATCATCGAGTACCCACGAGAGGCGGCGGGCAGCGTCGTATTCGCCTTCTTCTACTTCTGGCACCTGGAAAGCAACTCGGCGGTGCTGCTCAACCCGTGGGACATGACCCAGCGTGACCCCGACGTGCCCGACCTGCTGCACGCGGACGCGGCCTTCTTGCTCGTGGGGCTTATAGGGGTATGCGGGCTGGCGGGGGTAGGCTTCCGGCGGCCCCAGGACAGGGCGGGGCGCACTTTGCTGCTGTCGAACCTGTGGCTGCTGTCGATGCTGCTGCTGGGGCTGGTGGTGCCCTACGACGGCCGCTATCGACTGCCTGCCGTGCCCTCGTTCATCGTGCTGGCGGCAGGGCTGCTTGTGCTGGCGGACTGGCGGGCGGTCTTCTCGCTACGGAGGGCCTGGTGGGTAGTCACGTCGCACGGGAGGGTGGTAGTCGCCGCCTCGGTGCTGTGCCTGTGGGCGGTCGCGGGGGCCTACTCGCCCAACATACCGCCCCTGCTACGCAGCCTTTACCAGGCGTGGCGGGGCGACCTGGCGGCGCAGGCGGGAGACGGAGCGTCCGCGATTGGACGGTACAGGCTGGCGCAGCAGGCGTTCCCCGGCTTCTTCTACGGCTACAGGCGCGAGGCAGACGCCGCCCGGCGCTACGGTCTGTACGACCAGGCCCGCCAGTTGTACGCCACGAGCCACGAGCTGGCCCCCGACGACCCTTACAACATCCTCGGTTTCCTGGACCTTGCCGCCCGGAACTCCGATTGGCAGTTCACCGCCGCCGAGCGCGACTGGCTGATGCGCGAGGAGGACGTGTGGCGCGGCAACCCCTGGAACAGCTTCCAGCCCTCACCCATCCCCGCCATCGACGTGGGTTTGGGGGGCGACAGCGTCTACATTCGCGGCTTCTACCGCCCAGACCAGCCTTCGCCCGACTTCAACTATCGCTGGAGCCGGGGTAGGGCATTCGTACGCTTTCCACTGCCGTTGGGCTCGTTCGAGGCCGTACGCCTGCGCATGTCGGCCCCAGGCATAGGTCCAAACGAGCCGATGCAGGTCAGCGTCACGGCGAGCGGGTCGCAAGCAATGGTGTTGCAGGTCGCCCCCGGCTGGGCGGACTACGACGTGCCGATCCCCGCGGCGCTGGGCAGAATGGAGAAGTCGAAGTACAGCGTGCCCGTGCCCGAGAGACCGGACAGGACGCTGACGCTCGAAATCACCAGCCCCACCCGCAGAGTGGCCGACTACGTACCCAACACCAACGACCCGCGCAGCCTGGGGGTAGGCATCGACAGCATCACGCTGGTGGAAGCGCCATAGGCGGAAAGGCGCAGCCGTAGACAAGGCTGGCGGGCATAGAGGTCCAAGCCCCCCTTGTCATCCTGAGCGCAGCGAAGGATCAGGTGGGTAGGCGAGACTCTACAACATTGGGGATGCCGGCGGCATTAGGAACACTGGTGCTAAGTAAGGAAGAGTCAAACACGGGCGGCTGATCCTTCGCTACGCTCAGGATGACAAAGGGCGGTTTGGTCCTGTACGCTCGAATAGAGGGGTTAGATACTAACTGGCGTGCCTGTTCGTGCAAAAAGAAATCTGGCCTGCATATCGGAACTTCTTAAGATGGGCAGGCCAGATTCGCACTCTTTGACTCCGCCAATGTACTTCGGCCCGGTATGCTTTGCCATCGCCTTACTTCATCTAAACCCTCACCCACTCTGCGCGTTCTTTGCGCCTTTGCGGTTTCGTCTCTTGTTGTCCCTCAGGATAGCTCGAAGCGCAGTTCCATCTTGCCGAGGAGGATGCGGTCGCCGGTGCGGAGGGGGTGGAGGGTGTAGGGGGGGACCTTCTGGCCGTTGACCACGATGCCGTTCATGGAGTTGAGGTCTTCGATGTACACCTGGTCGCCCTCTCGCTTGAGGCGGAAGTGGCGGCGCGACACGCCGAGTTCGAGGCCGCCGTAGGGGTTGAGGTCCACGTCGGGGTAGCTGTTGCTCTGGGGGTCGCTACGTCCGACTATCAACTCGGGTCGGATGGGCACCTGGATGGTGGCAGGCGGCGGGGGCGAGGTGACGATGAGCGAGGCCACGGCCAGCCTTGGAGGGGCGTACCCGCCCGCGCTCGCCGCTACGCCGGCACCAGAGGAGGGGCCGTTCATAGGCGCATTGGAGTAGGAGGGCAGCGGGGGGCCGTACTGGGGCTGGGAGGCCGGGGCCGCTACAGGTTGGGCGGGGCCATCAGGCGCGACAGAGGGCATGTACGCGGTAGGGGCGAGCAGAGCGGCCCCACAATTGTCGCAAAAAGCCTCGCCGGGAAGCGCCGCCGCCCCGCATACTGGGCAAGCGGTCGAGCCGATACCGGACATAGGCGAGGGAGCCTGGGCCTCGGGTGCCGCGAAAGCCTGCCCCTGGTTCTGCCCGCGCAGAGGGGTACCGCAAGCATCACAAAACGCCACCCCGTCGGGCAGTTCCACGCCACAGTTCGGGCAATATAAAGCCATCAAGTCCCTCCTAAGTAATGAGGACTAAGGACTGAGGACTAAGCGGCCCGCAATCCAAACCTTCATCCTCTTTGCGCGTTCTTTGCGTGCTTTGCGCCTTTGCGTTTTCGTCTTTTTGCCCGGTCCTCATCACTCGGCGCTCAGCTTTGTCCCAGGCGCACCGTTTTGCCGCTCTCGAAGCGGATGGTCTTGCGGCCCTCGGGGGACATTACGCGGCCTTTTTCGAGGTTAGCCAGTTCCTGTTGCACGACCCCGGCCAACTCGGTGTCGCCCTGGTTGAGCAGGTGGGTGAGCGCGCCCTTGAGCTTCTGGGTGGCGGCGGGGATGTTGCCTGCCTCCAGGTCTTGCAGGGCGCGGGTCTGCAACTTGAAGGCGCTGACCTTCTCCACGAGGTTCATCACTCGCGGGTTGGGCGGGGAGATCACGGCGGGGTCGTGCGAGTAGCTGAGCACGACGTCCACGTTGGTGCGCTGGGCGGATAGCCCGCTCTGCGGCACGTCGTACTCGGCCTCAAGCTGGGCGATGCGGTAGGTGCCCGCCTGGCGCGAGGGCACCACGAACTCCACCAGCAGGGTCTGGCCGTGTCCGCGCTCAAGCTCGCCCAGGGGCACGCGCAGATCGCCGCCCTCCTGCCCCGGCGCGAGGCGCGAGATGAGGGGGTGCACCCTGTAGAGGCTGCGCACCTCTATGCCGAGCGCGGGCTTGACGCCGAGGGAGAGCCGCTGAAGGGCCACCGCCTGCATCTGCTGCACGGCCCGCTGGAAGTGGGAGCGGATGCGCTCGGGGGACGAGATGTAGTCGGCGTCGCCCCCGGTGCGGCGGCCTATCTCCTCCATCAGCTTGTCGTTCCAGTCTTTGCCGATGCCCAGCGCGGTGACGGGCACGCCGAGCCGGGCAGCGTTATCGGCCTGTTCGAGGCAGCGCTTCTCCTTCTCGGTGATGCCGTCGGTGAGGAGCACGAGCCTGTTCACCAGGGCGGAGGGAGCGTTGGAGCCGGGGGCCGGCATCTGTTTGCGAAGCTCTACCAGCCCGGCCTCCATCGCGGGGGCCATGTTGGTGCCACCGTCGGCTTTGAGGCGTGCGATGCGGGAGCGCAGGTCGGAGCGGACCGAGTTGTCGCGTATCTGGCCGGAGAAGATCGTCTCGTTGCGGCTGTTGAAGGCAATGATGGCGATGTAGTCCTGGGGCGTGAGCATGTCGAGCACCAGGTTGGTGGCATCGCGCAGGTTGTCGATTTTGGAGCCGTTCATCGAGCCGCTGTGGTCGAGCACCAGGAACAGGTTGAGGGGCATGGGCGCGGCGGACACGGCCTCGGCGGGGCGCATCTCCAGCAGGCAATATACAAGCTGGGGCACGTTCATCACGGGCACCGTGGGCCGCGAAAGGGTAGAAACGATGTTCAACTCACCTGTCATAGCGCTCTCCAAACTGGAATGCTGAGTACAAGACTGCCGCCCAACCATTATAGACCTACGTTCGGGCGGGCGTCAAAGTTGCGTCGCGAGAAAGAGACGGAACCGCCAAGACGCCAAGGACGCCAAGAACGCGCCAAGAGACGAAAACGCAAAGACGCAAAGACGCAAAGACGCGCAGAGATTAGAGAGGTTGAGTAAGTACAAGAAGGACCAGGGTACATGAGATCGCGCCCTGGTCCTTTTGCTTGGAACACCTT
>DASVQO010000010.1:0-3569 GCA_036389075.1 Chloroflexia bacterium
CGCTCAGGATGACAGGGGCCGCTTTGGTCACGACACGAGTAGCTTCAGTGTGTTCACGTATCCAGGTGAGCAATCCGTAGCACGTGTGACGATTTAGAAGCAGGAGGAACATTGGCAACGATCACGGCAAACCCAGGTAGCAGCACGGCAGCAAGCCCCAGGAGCGCCGCCACGACCCAGGACCGCCGGGTCACGCGACTGCGCTCGCGGATGCTTGCCATGATAAGCGCCGCCCTGGCCTTTGGGGTACTGGCCGGGCTTGTGGCCTGGCAGGCCAACCTGGCGACCTACAACGACTATCACACCATCGTAGACGAAGGCGCGGTCAGCGTGGACGCCGCCCTCCTGGCGCGCGCCGCCGCCCTCGACCACATGAGCGCCGCCGCCACCTACCTCGAAACCGAGGGAGCCGGCCAGCAGCAGGCCCGCGCCTTCGCGGATACCCGCTGGGACGTCTTTACGGAGCAGGCTCGCATCTCCTGGCGCAACGTCACCGACCCTACCCATGGAGAGCTAAACGTCTTCAGCGCCGCCGACGACGCTTCGCACGACTACATCCAGCAGATCGGCGCGATGTTCGGCTACGAAGAGAGCGGGCAGAGCGACCGCGCGGGAGACGCTTTCCTGGCCGCCCGCGAAACGATGAACACCCGCCTGGTCCCGGCCCTGGGGGGCCTCGAAGCCGTCAAGGTCGAGAAGATGGAGGCCACCTATGCGGGGGCCGACCAGCGCATCAACAACTGGCGCAACGTTTCGCTGTTCGTCGGGGGTGTGCTGGCCCTCATCTTCCTGGCCATGCTCTTCGCGGTCCGGCGTATGCACTACAGGTGGTCCTGGTCTATCGGCGCTGCCTTCATCGCCACCGTGCTGCTCACGATAGGGCTGCAATGGCACCTCCTCCAGGCCAGCAGCGACGCCCGCGTGCTCGTGCGTGAGGCTTACGACAACGTGGCCGGCGTGCAAGACCTGGCCGCCCTGCTCAGCCAGGAGCGCGCCCTCGACAGCATCATCGTGTTCGACCCCGCCGAGCTAGACCGCCGCCTGGCCGACTTCGACCAGTATCACACGCTGGTAGAGCAAAGATTGTGCGGCCCGCGCGATTGCACCCTGGCAGGCACATTCCTTAGCAACAACGACCGAATCTCTCCGCTCACCATACAAGCGGCGCAGGAAGAGAAGTCCAGGCTGGGCCTCCCTCGCCTGCCGCTGGTCGCCACCGTCTACTTCAGGGGCCAGGCCAACGTCTACGAGCAGCTCAGGCAGACCTATCGCGACTGGCTCGTCGCCCACGAAACGCTGGTGGACCACGTCCGCTCCAACCGCATGGCAGAGGCCGCTTCCGCCTCAACGGGGGAAAGCGCCACCGCCTACGCCCAACTGCAACAGCGCGCCGCCGAGGCTACCCAAATAGCCCGCAATGAGTTCAACGGCATCTGGCAGCGTGTCTACACCCTCACGGGGCTGGGCCAGGTGCTGGCGCTCACCTTTCCCTTGGCGGGGGCGCTCGCCGCGTGGGGCCTGTCGCGCAGGCGCGGCGAATTGATGCTATAACACGAGGACTATTCGGACGGCTGCGAACTGAGGGGGTGCGGGGGTACTCCCTCACCGGGGTGTAAGACTGTCGTTCAGACCGCCTGTAGTTCCACCCTCGCTGCGGCCTGGCTCTCGTGGATACCTAGCACTCTGAACGTCTCGCGGTCGATGATAACGTCCATCTCCGCACCGTCGCTGACCCCTCGGAAGCTCACCATGTACGCCGGGCGGCCGTTCGCCTCAAGCTCGCGTATCGGCAGGGTGTGCAGCCTGGGGTGCAGCTTCCAGAACACGCGGACCTGCGGCAACGCCTGCGCCAGGGACCGCAAAGACGCCCACGACACGCGCTTGCAGTTCGAGCACTTGATGTGGAGTCCAGGTTCGCGCCCCAGCCGTGGCGTCACCTGTTGCGGCAGCGTTGGGTGCAAAGTGTTCTGCTTGCCACAGGCGCAACATAGCCCCGAGAAGTCGCCCAGCGCCTCGTCGTAGTAGCTGTTCACCCACGTCAACAGCCTGGTGAGCGCCGCCCGGTAACCCTTCACACCCACCAGCAGGTGAGTGATGCCGGAGCTGAATATCTCGGTGCCAAGCTCGGGAGAACAGCCTGGGCACCAGAGGGTGAGCGTGCCGGCCTCGTGCGACATGCGCCCCAGGAAACGGTGCTTCCCGCACCTGGGGCACCAGATTCGCGTCTCCTGGCGTGCAGCGGGGTCTGGGCCTCCCAGGCCGTACACGGAAGCCTCTTCGCTCAGATCGGTCGCCAGCACTCTCTTCAGCGCCAGCTTGCCCCGCTGAAGCCGCATCTCCACCGCGCCCTCGCTCAGCCCCATGCGCTCAGCCACCTGCGCCACAGGCGTCTCCTCGATGTACCGCTGCACCAGCACCGCCCGAGTGGCCTCCGGCAGCAGCGACATCGCCCGGTCGAGCAGCACTGCAAGCTCCTCGCGCTCGAGTTCCACTTCCAGGTCGAAATCGTTGGACGGTTGCTCCTCCAATATGGAGCGCAAGGGGTCGAACCCGTTGGGCCGGGGCACGTGCGCCATGTGCGCTAGGTCGCGCCCGTGGCTGCGCACCCACCGGCGGCAGACGTTGCGGGCAATCGCGCTGAGCCACTGCGAGTAGCCGCTGGGGTCGTACAGCCGGTCCCTAATGCGCCACGCCTCGATCAGCGTCTCTTGCACCAGGTCCTCGGCAGCCTCTGGCGAACCGGAAAGCTGCGCGCACAGCCTCACCAGCCGCGCCCGCTCGGCCACCAGCACGTCATCCAGCCTGAAAAGCCCATCCGGGAATTGAGAATGCACAAAATCCCCCTGTAAAGGAGTCGCAATACTCCCGCCATTATAACATCGTCGCAAGAGCGGACTAGCTAACGCATTTTTCGGACAGATTGGCAAGAATTGTCCGCCCCTACCTGCACAAGTGCGTCTTGTATCACTTTTTGTCGCACTCCTTGTACTACTCGCTGTAACCCAAATCTATTCTGTTGTCCGTCCCTCTTGGGTAAAATGAGCACAGTTGGAACGCAGCAATATAAAAAAACAAAACAGGCACATATAAAAACCAAAACAACACAGTAAAAGGCATATACACAAAACGGACATAGAAAACGGGCGGCCACATATACAGCCCGGAGCAATTTACAGGAGGGAATACGACAATGTACGGTACATATCTCTCAGAGCAGATGGCGGCACAGCGCACGCGGGAGACCCTGGCAGTGGTAGAGCGCAGGCAGCAGGACCGGCTGGTCGATCAGGCCATCAAGCGGTCCCGCCAGCCCCGCAAGCCCTCCGGGCACCACATGGTGCGGCTGGGCCGCCTGGTAGTAATGTGGTAACCCCACCCAGCAAACAATCCAGTCCCCAGACAAGAATCTAAAATCTAAAATCTAAAATCTAAAATCGAGAAGGGGGGTGGTCGCCGTCAAGCGTCTGACAATATCAGACAGGTACTTTCACAAAGTCCAGTAAAAACTCGAATAGGGAAATGAGGAGAAGCTATACAAACGGTTTAGCAAACTCAGAATACACAAGGGT
>DASVQO010000011.1:0-5362 GCA_036389075.1 Chloroflexia bacterium
GCCTCAGCATAGGTGTGGCAGCCGGTGCCGCGTTGGTTGATTACAGGACCGGGGTAGCGGACCTGGCTGCCATGGGTTTCGTTACCGGAACAAGCGTTGGCGCTTTGCAAGCGTGGGCACTAAAGGATCGCGTTCGCGCCTCATGGCGATGGTTGATGCTAAGCCCGCCGCTATGGGCCGCGAGCTGGCTCATTACTCTGGCTATAGGCATTGATGTGTCCTTGCACTGGGCCGTGTTTGGCGCATCTGGAGCGCTCTTCTATACCGTTGTTACGGGTGTGGCCCTTCGGTTTCTGCTGGGTGCCCCTGATACAGTGGCGAATTCGCCAGGGGATTCAGGTAGATAGCTTATATAATTCGACCGTTAGCGAATAAGTAACCACGGAGTTGTAAGTTGAATAGTCTGCAATTACAAATAACAGGACTTGTTCTCATACTTGTTCCGGTCGTTTTCAACGTCTTCTACGCCTTACTCCAACGATCTTTTGACTACCCAAACATCTTGCGTGAGCCTACCGAGCATGTGCTGCTTCGTTTCCAGGAAGGTGGGCCCCGCCTGCGCCTGATGTGGTACGGGTTTATGCTGTCCGCAGTGCTTTTCGTGCCGGTAGTGTTGTTGCTTCACGAGGTTCTTTCGGTATCAGACACCCTCCCCTACCTTGGAGTTGCCACTACCCTTGGGGTCCTATCTGCTGCCGTGCAGTTCCTGGGCCTGGTGCGCTGGCCTTTCCTGGTTCCATACCTGGCGCAAACATATACCGACCCTCGCTCCAGCCAGGCCACCCGAGATGCCGTTGCCGTTACGTTCCAGGCATTTCACCGCTACGCAGGAGTGGGTATTGGAGAAAACCTGGGGTACTTGTTCACCGGAAGCTGGACACTTCTGGTGGGCATAGCCATGATCGGCTCGCCGCTGTTCGCACCCTGGATAGGCTGGATAGCCATCATACCGGCAATCGGCATATTCGTGGGCATCTTCGAGGAAGCCGGTGTGAAAGCGGCTGGGGTCGTTACAGCCATCAGCTACATAGTCTGGTCTCTTTGGCTCGTAGCCGCCGGCATCAACCTGCTGTGGCGCTAACAAGATGTTAATCAGGTTTTACTCTCCGTACAGCCGGAAACCGGGCACACTACGTCCCACAACAGTGCCGTCCCCGTAACCAGTGTCGAGAAGCGTTGTTCACGCACTGAATCTGACCTCCAATTGTCTCCGCATCGCCGTCATGAGACTTGCCTATGTGTCTCACCACCCGTATAGTAGTATCAGGTTCTATCACAACATCCCCAACAATCCCCAACATATTATTATGAAAGGGTAGGCACGGGCATGGCGCGCACTACCGCCCGAGTACAAGTGGATAGGCTGGTTCTCGCCGCTAATGACGAGAACTCCATTGTCGTGGGCACACCCGCCTGGTTTGAGTGGCTTGAGAGTGCTACTGCGTTCACGTTTACTGGTTCCACAGGCAAATTCACTGCTCGCAAAGAGGCTAGAGACCGAGGTGGCCTGTACTGGAAAGCTTATCACACAGCCGGGGGCACCCTACATCGGGCATATTTGGGGAAGACCAAGGATCTCACGCTTGACCGATTGACCAGCACAGCGGCTACGCTGGCGGCTGCATCGGTGCCCAAGGGTCCCTCCACTCCAGACCTTACGGACTCCGCCGCTACCTCTGCACCCCCGGCGGCATCCCCGTCTGCACCCGCCAGCCGAATTAACCTGCTGGCCACCAAACTCAACCCCCCAACAGCGCGCGCTCAACTGGTAGCTCGGCTACGCCTGTTCGAGAGGTTGGAGACCGGACTGCGCTGCAAACTGACCCTGATTGCGGCTCCGGCGGGATCAGGCAAAACGACCCTGCTCAGTGCATGGCGTACAACGGACGCAGGGAGCCGCCTGCCGTTCGCGTGGGTGTCCCTCGACTCTGGAGATAATGATCCACTCGTATTTTGGAGCTATGTCCTGACGGCAATTGACTCGGTAGCACCGGGAGCCGGTATGCCGGCCCTTACCCTGCTCCAAGCCCCACAGCCCCCACCGATTGAGCGCATCCTGGCGAACATGCTGAACGCACTCGCCGCCCTCAAGGCCGGCAAACAGGGGCGAAACGTCGCATTGGTCCTGGAAGATTACCACGTCATCACTACGCCGGCCATTCACATGGCACTGGCCTGGCTGCTCGACTATCTACCCGAGACGCTGCACCTGATGATTGTCACGCGCGCTGACCCAGCCCTGCCCCTCGCTCGCCTTCGGGCCAGAGGAGATTTGACGGAGATACATGCGGAAGATTTGCGATTCAACGCGGATGAAGCCGCAGCCTTTCTGAACGAGGTTATGGGGCTGGCCCTGACTCCTGTAGACGTGGCGGCCCTTGAGCTGCGGACTGAAGGGTGGATAGCCGGGTTGCAACTGGCAGCGCTGGCTCTTCGGGACCATCGTGACCCCACCAGCTTTGTCCGCACCTTTACAGGCAACAACCGATATATTGTGGACTACCTGGCCGCCGAGGTGTTCGTGCGCCAGTCAGCTCAGGTTCAGAATTTCTTACTCCGCACGGCCATACTGGACCGTATGTGTGGTCCGCTCTGTGATGCAGTTCTAGGTATACCCGGTGCCGAGCAAGGTCGCGTAGACGAAGAGGGTACAACGCTCACCGTACCGGAGCCACCGTCTCCCGGGAATGCCCCAAGCCAGAACATGCTTGAGCAGTTAGAGCGTAACAACATGTTTGTCGTGCCCCTGGACGAGGAGCGCAACTGGTACAGATACCATCACTTGCTCGGCGATGTACTGCGGCAGCGGCTGGCGCGGGGCGTATCTCCCGAGGACATGGCAGGTTTGCACGAGCGCGCCAGCGTATGGTGCGAGAGCCAAGGACTGGTCACAGAGGCTATTCAGCACGCACTAATGATGTCAGATGGCCTACGTGCGGCCACGTTGCTGGAGCGGCACGCCCTGGGTATCATCGTAGGCGGCCAGGTACAAACTGCGCTTGACTGGCTGAGCAGGCTCCCGGAATCATTGCTCCTGGTCCGCCCGCGGCTCTGTATCTACCACGCTCTGGCGCTACTATTCGCCAACCAGATGCCGGCCGCAGAGGCCCGCGTGCAGGATGCCGAACGCTGTATCAAGCCGGACACAACGCCCGCTGAAGCCCAGGAGATACAGGGCTTAGCAGCCGCGATCAGAGCAAACATGGCTCTTTACTCGGGCGACCTCGCGGCCTGTGTTGCATACGGCGAGCAGGTGCTGAGCTTGCTGCCGGAGACGGAGGTGATTGCACGAACGACGGCCCACTCGCATGTGGCCCGGGCGTTCAGGGTCACCGGCGATGTAACGCTGGCCTCCGAGCGGCGCGTGGTCTCTGCTATAGGGCCGATTCGAGCCACCGGGAGCCTACTTGGTACATTGGCGGTGCTCGGGAGCCTAGCCAGGCTCCAGGAGATGCAGGGCCGGCTGCGCTCTGCTGCTGCAACATACCGTCAAATGGACCAACTCTTCACTGTCCCGGACGATCTACGTGGGTTACACGGTAGCGCGGCCTATGACGTTGGTCTCGGCGATCTGCATCGCGAATGGAATGAGCTGGACGCCGCCGGTGCGTACCTGGCGCGCGCTATGGAATTGCTGCCGGGTAGGGTAACGGTAGATGCCGGAGACCTATTCCGGGGTTATACGGCCCTGGCGCGCCTGCAACATGCTCGTGGAGAACACCGCAGGGCGCAGGAGACGCTGGCGGCTTTCCAGGACCTGGCCAGGCAGCGAGGTCTTCTGCCGCACCTGGTCAAAGGTGTGGCAGCAGTGCGCGCTCAGCTTGCGCTAGCGGCAGGCCATCTATCCGAGGCTCTGACCTGGGCAGATGAGAGTGGGTTACACAAAGATGATGAACTCTCATACCTACGAGAAACCGAGTACCTGGTCCTGGCTCGGGTTTGGGTTGCCCGGGCCGGAAGCGACACGTCCAGTGACTTACTCATCCACACACTCTACATGCTCGACCGGCTCATGGCGGACGCCATTGCGAAGGAGCGCGGGGCCAGTGTGCTCGAAATCCTGATCGTGCGGGCGCTGGCGCTTAGAGCGCAGGGTAACATTCCCCATGCCCTTGCGACGCTTGTGCGTGCCCTCACCATGGCCGCGCCTGAGGGGTATGTCCGGCGTTTTGTAGACGAAGATCCGGCTATGCGGAGCCTGCTCCAGGCCGTAGATTTACGGGCAGTTCCAGGTGGAGTCAGCTACGTCCCCTATCTCCTTGGAGCTTTTGCCCCGCATAGAGCAGCAACAGGGCAGGAGGTCGTGGAGCATGTTGGGATCGTGCCCACCCACGCAGCGACTCGTTCCTCCCGTAATATGCTCCCTGAACCCCTTAGCGGTCGAGAGCTAGAGGTGCTGCGCCTGATTGCTGACGGCTGCTCCAACGCCGAGGTTGCCGACGCATTGGTGATCGCCCTGAGCACGGTTAAGACCCATACGAACTCGATTTTCAGCAAGCTCGGAACGACCAGCCGCACGCAGGCAGTGGCACGAGCGCGGAACCTGGGCCTCGTATAGCCCCAGGTCCTTACTTTTCCTTCCCCATGATTCCATCCCAAGGATATCGGCGGACCCTTAGATAGAGGGTCCCTTAGCAAGCATCAAAACCTCAATGCTTGTCCTACCTCAGGTCTGAGTACTCCCATCACGAAGACAATCCACCTCCAACCCTCCTTAAGGTGGGTACGCTCTTCCCTCTTGCACGCTATGCTGAGCCTGTTGATGAAACAGAGCACATTGGAACAGCGCGGAGCGGACAATGACCCTACACTACAAAATCACGGTAACGGAACATCTCGATGACAGCTGGTCAGACTGGTTTGGGGGCCTGACGATTACGCACACCCAGGACGGGGCCACGACCCTGGCAGGGGCAGTTCGTGATCAGACCGCCCTATATGGCCTCATCGCGACGATCCGCGACCTAGGTCTTACCCTGGTCGACGTTACGCCTTGCTCCCCCTCGACGTCCAGAGGGACTGAGAACGAAGCCGTCACGCAAGCGGAGCACGTTCGGCCTAAGACCCGATTGGACCAACGTCTTAACGACCGGGAGTTGAAGTCTTAATGCATCTCCCTACAAAG
Organism: Chloroflexia bacterium; assembly: GCA_036389075.1. Taxonomy (GTDB): domain Bacteria; phylum Chloroflexota; class Chloroflexia; order QHBQ01; family JADMIH01; genus JADMIH01. The sequence continues at coordinate 5,126 of DASVQO010000011.1, forward strand.
TGCCATGCTACGGTCTGGTATATGGCGCATGTAGTTGCCTGCTGATGAAGGTAATCTAAAACCAAGTTACACAGCCAATCTCTCAAATCCAAAAGGAGCAAAACAATGGCGGTAATGACTAACACACCTGACAACACTCAGACAAACACACCGCATGCTTCGACTCGCACAAGGCACCTGGGCGGGCGGGTGCTGCTAGGTGTCGCCCGCACATTGGGGGCCGTATTCGCCCTGATC
>DASVQO010000012.1:0-4319 GCA_036389075.1 Chloroflexia bacterium
CCGTGTGGAGCGCCTAATCAACCGCCTGAAGCAACACCGCAGGATAGCAACCAGGTACGAGAAGCGCGCTGAGAACTACCGAGCGCTGTTGACCATAGCCGCTATCCTGCTATGGTTATAGTTTGCAGATACACCCTAGTATATATCACAAAGCGTGCCCTACAAGACTGTATGTCCGGGGAGCGTATGAGAAATTAGTACTGTGTGGGAGGAACTTACCAGTACAATGCGTCTGCCCGCTATGTCGCGAAACCCCGTTGCGGGTCAAAGAACGCCCGGGCGCTTACCTGTGAGGATCTAAGGAGTAGCCTGCTGTAAGATTGCCCCCGCAAAAAAGAGCGCCTGGAGCGTTAGACCCCCCACAATGAGTCTCGAAAATTGGCGCGGCGTGCTTGTACCTGTAACCATAGCGAGCGCCCAGGTGCAGGGAAAGATCACCAGGAGGTACCTGCCCCAGCTGTTGTTCGAGGGACTGTTCAATGCCGTGAAGAGGAAGTAGACCCATGCGTACGCCAGGAAAGGCCAGGGCACCCAGGTCCCGGTTGCCGGGTGCTCAGGCGCTTCGCTTTTCGTGCGCCTCGATTTGATGAACTGTGACGTAAGCAGCGCCAGCAGCGCGAGCCAGGCGACAAGTCCTATCGTGGCATAGATATCGATGAACCAGAGAGGATTGGCAGGTGGAAGAGTGAATATCCTCGGTAGATCGGCCAGCCAGCCGTTCCCCCAGGTGCGATTGTTCTGCAACACTGCCCAGACGTTGCCCGTCCGCCAGCCGGTATATAATATGAAAGAGGCCACTGCGACGGCTGTGGGTATTACAGCGAGGGCGGCGTAGGCGATACGCTTTGCCAGGCTCAAGCCGCGAGGTACTATGGCGACCAGCGCCATCACGAGCAATGACACCACTATCCCTTGAGGGCGGGTAAGCGCGGCTAACACTGAAAGCAGACTGCCCAACAGGGCCAGGACGGGTGAAGGCCGGGCGGCGAACCTGTAGGCTGCCGTCGCCGCAGCCAGCGAGACCAGCAGGAACAACGCCTCCGTGTACGTCATCGAAAAGACGAACGCCCAGGGCAATATCGACATCAGCCAGACGCTCCGTTTAGCCACGGTCTCATCGCGACTCATGCTGAGAGTTACATAGTACAGTAGCATCAGAGCCGCGAGAAGGAGCAGGTGGCTGAGAATGACCCCGGCTAGCGCATAGCCCCCCTGGACATGGTCTAACGTCGTGAGTTTCGCGGCTACAGATACAAGAAAGGGAAAAAGGGGGAAGAAGTGATAATTCTGCTGCTGGGCTACGTCGGCTGAGGTACTGTACCCCTGCTCCGCTATGGAGTTATACCAGTTCGCATCGAAAGTCGCGGAGAGGGTGGATAAAGGGGCGTCACCGATGTAGTCGTACTTTATTGCTCTACCGCTGTCGAGCAGGTATTGCAGGAAAAAAGCCGCGACCAGGATGAGGAGACGCGAGGCCACGAAGGGTAACGCGCAGGCGCGGAAAGCACTGGAAAGTGAGGTAACAGGCGACCGGGAGTCCGTGGTCATGGGCAACATTATAGCAGCAAGATGAGCAGTTTGCTCGGCACCGGGCCAGGGGGTCCTGTTAGGGAGTACCCGCAAAGCGCCGCGCGTGTGGTATCAAGTTCCCCCGGCATCCTTCGCTACGCTCAGAAGGACACTGACCGCCGTTGTTGGCCTCTTGCCTAAAGTTTTGCTTGTAGGGCCCGGTGTTGTATCATTCCTACCTGCCGTGCGCCTCGTAAGGGTGCGGGCTATGACACGGGTAATAGCTTAGACGGGAGAGGTCCGGTGGAGCTAACTGTCGCCCCGAAGACAATTGATTCGTCTGTATCGCGCCCGACCTTGCTCAGCAAAGACGACGCGATCAATTTGTGCTTGCTCGCGCTCGGCTTTATTCTCGTGCTGTGTCTGGTTTCGCCCGTGCGCTCCTTTCCTATTACCGACGATTGGAGCTATTTGCAAGCCGTAGACCAACTACTCAGGTGGGACTATCACCCGCCGAGAGAGTCCCAGGCCAACTTACTGAGTCACGTCGCGTGGGGAGCGCTGTTCGTCCTGGCTTTCGGCGGAAGTTTCACCACGTTGACAATCGCGACTTTGACGGCGAGCGCCTCGTGCCTTGTAGGCTGCTACCTGCTGTTGCGCCACTTAGCGGTCACCCCGAGATTTGCCTTGCTGGGTGCTGCCGCCCTGGGCTGCAACCCCATTTATCTATACCTGAGCTATAGCTTCATGACCGACATAACCTTCCTGGCTTGTTGGGTATGGGCGGGCTTGTTCTTCGTACGCGGCTTTCAAGGGTATGGGGAACGCTGGCTGTGGTTGGGAAGTATCATGTGTGCCCTGGCTTACCTGGCACGGCAGCCGGGCGTGCTGTTGGTAGCAGCCGCTATCAGCTATTTGCTCTGGACCCGACGGTGGTCGTGGCGAAGCGCCGTGGGGATTGCAGGCGTGCCCATCCTGGCGGTGCTTGCTTACACGCTGTGGGAAAGCACACAGCCGTCTAATTTGGTGTCCGGCCTCCTGTCCAGGATGATGGCCGACATAACAGCCGATCCTGTCCGGTACTTGCGGTCACGCTTGCCGTTCATCGGCCTGCTGGTCAACGCCTTCGGCCTGTTTTTCCTGCCTGTGCTCCGGCTCCCGCGCCGGCCACTGTTAGCTATGCCGCTATTTGGAGCGCTGGCTGTGCTCCTCTTCCTCAATACCCACTTCAACGGCAGCGCCTTTCCGACGAACGGGAACGTATTGGACCGCACGGGCTTTGTGATGTGGGGCTATGGGGCTGCTCCCATCTGGGCCGAGTGGGTGTGGGCGCTCATCGGTATACTGAGCGCCTTCGTTCTCGCTCTTTACATAACCGCTCTCCTGGAGAAGGGACTCAAATCTCTGCGGCTCAAGAGGCGTGAAAGCCGCAAGGCCGACCCGGCTTACATGCTTTACATCCTGGCCGCGCTAATGGGTGCGTTCGTGTTTTTCGTCACCCCCGTGCTGTTTGACCGGTATATGCTGCCCGTGCTGCCGCTACTTATGATACCTGCCTTAAGGCGCATCAGCTTGTCAGAGCCACTCCATGAGAACAGCGGCTCTCGCGCGAGCATCTTCTCGAGGTGGGGGATGTTGGGCATTTTAGCCGTATTCTCCATAGTTTGCATGCGAGATTACATGGACCATGCTACCGTACGCTGGCAGGCTGCTCAAGAACTGGTCGGACGTGGCATACCGCGAGACCAAATCGATGCGGGCTTTGAGTGGCAGGGGCTCTACTGGCCGAGGTCCGGCAAGCCAGGGGAGGAGTTTCCTTCACAGCCCAACATAAGATTCAAGCTGAGCGACCTGCCCGTCGAGGGGTACGCCGTGATCGGCTCGCTCCCTTACTCCTCGTGGCTGAGCGGTGGGGAAACCAGGCAGGTGCTACTCCTGGAGCGCAGGTGAAGGCCGCCCAACGCTCTTCCTTGACATTGCCGCGCCGAATCCATATACTATCCAAGCGCCCGCCAGACCGAGCTTTCACAGGGTCCCGGTAGGGGCCGCAACTCCGGCGAAATTGCCCCTGAAAAGAGGGCCAAATCGTTTGACAAGTAGATACGATTTCCGTATAATTACAGAGCGCCCAGGAAAATGGCATTTGTAAAAAGGGCCGGTAAGAGGCGCAAAAACAACAGCGAAATTGCCGCAAATAGAGTGGCCAAATCGCTTGACAAGTAAAACCGGGTTTCGTATAATATCCAAGCGCCGTGACTGGATAAGCAGTCCGCAAAGGCCGAAGGACAAGAATGCAGCAGATCGAGGTTATAACCGGATAAAGTAACTCGCCACTCTTCAGCCAGGTGGAAGGCTTGAGGCGAGTGCCCAAGCCTCTTTTGTTGCCCTTTTACAGACACACAGCCGAACGGATAGACCTCCGCTCCTCGTTCTGAACAAGAACGGCGACTGGCGGTCACAAGTGGACCGGCAGACTACATGAGGCGCAAGCTTCATGCAGGTACCTTAACAAGAGAATAGTTGCAAATGAGTAACTAGCAACAAAGCATGGGAATTCAATTTCGCAAGAAAGAAGAATGACCGATAATGCGCTGCAAATGTCTTGTCTAACTCAGTTGTGCCGTTCCGAAGCGCTAATGTGCAGAGGAGGGGGGCAAGGTAGAGGTAGCGACAAGCGAATAAGGGCGTATGGTGGATGCCTTGGCAACTAGGGCCGACGAAGGACGTGGCAACGCTGCGAAAAGCCACGGGGAGCCGCTTGCAGGCCGATCCGTGGATATCCGAATGGGGCAACCCCTCTTCTGTGATGA
>DASVQO010000013.1:0-3293 GCA_036389075.1 Chloroflexia bacterium
CTCGCACCCTGCTCCTTTTGCTTGAAACACCATCCTAATCTCAGCGTACGCTCTGCGTCCTCTGCGTCTCTGCGGTGAACCGTACTTAACTTGGCGCGCTCTTGGCGTCCTTGGCGTCTTGGCGGTTCCGTCTCCTAATAGCAGGTGTGCGAAAAATGGGCGAGATGGGTATACTATTGGCAAACCGTAATTCAGGGCTGGGCACCTCGAAAGCGTCCGGTCTTTGGCACTCAACTTTTCGATGACGAAAGGAACACAGAGATGGCCGACAACACCAAGACGAAGGGGCTTGAAGGTATATCCGCGGGCAGCACCTCTATCAGCAACGTGGAGGGCACCGTGGGACGCCTCAGCTACCGGGGCTACACAATACAGGACCTCGCCGCAAACTCCGATTTCGAGGAGGTAATCTACCTGCTCATCCACGGTGAGTTGCCCACCGCCGCGCAACTCGAGGAGATCAAGAGCACTATGTCCCGCAGGCGCGACCTGCCCTCCGAGGCGATGGAGGTGCTGCGCGCCCTGGGCACGGCGGGCGAGCCGATTGACGTGCTCCGCACCGTGGTCTCCGCGCTGGCCCTCTTCGACCCCGACGTGAACAACACCGGACGCGAGGCCGTAATCGACAAGGCCCTCACCCTCGCCGCCCGCATGCCCACCATCGTGGCCGCTTACGACCGCCTCCGCGACGGCAAAGACCCCATAGCCCCGCGTCGCGACCTCGGCCACGCCGCCAACCTGCTCTACATGCTACGGGGCGACGCGCCCCCCGAAGAGGACGCTGCCGCCCTCAACACCTACTTCGTGCTGGCCGCCGAGCATAGCTTCAACGCCTCCACTTTCACCGCCAAGATCGTCACCTCCACGATTTCCGACTACTACTCGGCAATCGTGGCGGCGCTCGGCGCGCTCAAGGGCGTGTCTCACGGCGGGGCCAACCAGAAGGCGATGGAGATGATGCTCGAAATCGGGGACGTGGACAACGTGGACGCCTTTATCGATAACGCCCTGGCGACCAAGCGCCGCCTCATGGGCATGGGCCATCGCATCTACAAGACCTACGACCCCCGCGCCGCCCAGCTAAACGAGCACGCCCACGTGGTGGCCGAGCGCAGCGGCAACACCCGCTGGTACGGCATCGCCCAGCGCATAGACAACATCTCCAGGACCCACGAGTACTTCAGCGAGCGCAAGATATACCCCAACGTGGAGTTTTATTCGGCCCCGCTGCTCTACACCCTGGGCTTCAAACCCGACATGATGCCCGCCCTGTTCGGTTGCAGCCGCATCAGTGGCTGGACCGCCCACATCCTGGAACAAATAGCCGACAATCGCATCATCCGCCCCAACGCCGACTACGTAGGACCCGATATCCGCGAGTACGTCAGGGCGGACGATAGACGTTAGATGAGTTGTTAGTTGTTAGTTGTTAGTTGTTAGTGAAGAGAAGGTAACCGCAAAGGACGCGAAGCACACGCAAAGTGGGTGATGGTTTGTCCAGGCAGGTGCCATTTAGTACGTGCTACTAACAACTAACAACTAACAACTAACAACTCGTCCCCCGGAGCTTGACGTGCAGACCATCAACGCCTCTACAGCATGGGCAGGGGCTAATATCGACGCTTTTACGCTGTTCGTGGAGCCGACTCCCTCCATGTGGGCCGCCGAGCCGGTGAAGCCGGGCAGCGGCCATATCTACCTCTATCACGGCCTCGACGCCAGGCGGCAAAGGAGCGGGCAGCTAGCCGGCGTGCACATCGTGGGCTTCCTCGACTTCGACGGTTGGGGCGACCTGCCCGACCTGCCCTTCTTGTGGCAGCTTCCCGGCAAGAGCCCCGAGCCGCTGGCCGACCTGCTCAGGGCCGAGCAACAACGGGTGAGAGAGGAAGCCCGGCAAAACGCCCCCGTCCGAACCGGAAGCGGCTGCGTGTAGTGTAATAGTGTGAGTGTTGAGGGGAGTGCGTGGTTGCTCCCCTTTTGCGTTTCGAGAGCGCTATGCGGAAAACGTAGGCACCCGCACCAACATCATACGGATGTGAGTCATGAACACCGGCAGCACGGAGACCGGGGTCCAGCAGTACAGCAGCCCCCTCCGCATCACTAGCGAAGCCGTCCAGTTGCGGGATGTAACTTACCCCCTGGCGGCCATCAAGTCCGCCGGGATAAGCGGTGCCGCTACTGACGAAGGCTTCTGGAGTTACGGACTCCTGGTCTTTGATGTCGGAGGCAGTTTGCAAGTTGGCAAGCTGGCGGCAGAGTTACGAGTATGGGAGATGAGGGCAAGCGGCCAGGACATGGCCTACCTCCTGGCTGTGGCGGGTGCGTACCTGGCTATAGCCTACTTGCTGCGATGGCTGTACGCGAGGAGTAGGAAGAAATGGCAGTACGTGTATGCAGCCGAACTCGACACCGACTACGGCAAGACCCTCATTGCGGCTTCTCTCGACAAGACCTACATAGAGCAAATAGTAGCTAACGTGAGCGCCGCCCTCGCAAGGCACGGTGGCGGGACGCCCTTCAATGCCGTAGAAGGACCCGGTGCAACCCCTGCCTCTAGCAATGCAGCCTCAGAAGAGGCAGGAGCAGCACAGGAGGGCGTTGTGTATGACAACTACTTCCGCATCGACGGCAGCCATGTCAGCGTTCCCGGGTGGTCCACCGCAATCTCCGAGGTCCGGCATGCCAGTAAAAAAAAGCTGGAGGCGCGAAGCCTCGATCAGAGGAGGTCGCCCTGGGACCCGGTGGCCTGCCTTGCGCTCGGTGTCATACTCAAGACTCAGAACGAATTATTTGGCCCTGACTTATTATTTTATATCCTTGCAGGGCTGGTAATCGTAGCAGCAATTCTGCTTTTCGTGGTCTGGTGGACGACCGGCAGGGACAAGCCAAAGACGAGCCTGCCCACGTTCGACCAAATTTACGTAGGCAAGCTGATCGCGGGCGGCAGGGACGTGCCTACACTGATATCTATAGACCAGGGTTTCGTGGACCAGTTCATCTCCAGCGTAAAAGAAGCAGTAAGCAATCACAAAGCGTCAACGGGCAGGTCCCCAAGCGCCACCCGGTCATCTCCAGGGCCCACGTGAACACCACCGCCCCCACAACCGAAGGCACCCGGCTCTTCCGCAGCCCCCTCCGCGTGACGAGCGAGGCGGTGGAGCTGCGCGACAGGGCCTATCCCCTCCAGGAGATCAAGTCGGCGCAGGTGGTGAAGGTGCGGGCCGATAGTCTCACCTTGCGGCTGGGTATCATGGCGCTGGCCTACTTCCTGGGCACCGCGCTCGTGCTGCTGG
>DASVQO010000014.1:0-15134 GCA_036389075.1 Chloroflexia bacterium
ACACGGCCACCAACACGGCCACCAACACGGCCACCAACACGGCCACCAACACGGCCACCAACACGGCCACCAACACGGCCACCAACACGGCCACCAACACGGCCACCAACACGGCCACCAACACGGCTACCAACACGGCCACGCCTACAGAGACTGCTACAGTCGTGCCCACGGCGACACAGACAGACACCGCCACCGCGACCAACACCGCGACTGAGACGACTACAGCTACCAACACTTCCACACAAACTAACACAGCAACTTCTATGGCCACTAATACAGCCACTGCGACCAACACACCCACCAATACGGCAACTGAGACTAGCACGGCCACCAGCACACCCACTAACGCGGCCACGGAGACTGCTACCAACACAGCTACCGAGGCTGCTACCAACACCGCGACTAACACAGCCACCAACACTGCTACCGAAACGGCCACCAATACCGCCACGGAGACGGCTACCAAGACTGCCACAGAAACAGCTACCAACACCGCGACTCAGACCGCCACAGAAACAGCTACGGAGACGGCTACCAACACCGCGACTGAGACGAGCACAGCTACTAATACTGCTACACAAACCAACACGGCCACGCCTACAGAGACTGCTACAGACGTGCCCACCGTAACTCCCACCCGCACGGCGACCGGGACGCCCACGGAAACTGCCACAAGTACCCATACCGCTACTGCTACTAACACTGCAACCAATACGGTTGAACCCACCAGCACCGACACGGCAGTTCCGCCGACCAGCACAGCCGTGCCCCCAACCAGCACCGACACGGCAGTTCCGCCGACCAGCACTTACACCGCAGCCCCTGCCACCAGCACCGCTACCACCATGCCCCCCACCAGCACCGACACGGCTGTGCCACCGACCCACACTGAGACTACCATCCCCACCGGCACTGCCACCAACACCAGCATCCCGGCATCACCCACTAGCTCTAGCACGGGCACGCAAATCGCCACCGCTACTTACACGCCCACCGTTACAGTCACCCGGACGAGTACTGCCACAGGGACGAGTACTGCCACCGCCACGGCCACAGGTACGCCCGCCGCGTGTGGGGCATTTAGCGACGAGCAGCCCGGTTCCACCTTCTATGCCTACATACACTGCCTGGCTTGCAAGGGCGTCATCAGCGGCTTCCCCGATGGCACGTTCAGGCCGGGGGCCAACATCACCAGGGGCCAGATAGCCAAGATCGTGTCTAACGCCGCAGGCTTCAACGAAGACCCGGGCAACCAGATCTACGCTGACGTACCGCCTGGCTCGCCGTTCTACCAGTGGATCAACCGCCTGACGCACCGCAACATTGTGGCAGGCTACCCGTGTCCTCCGAGGACCGGCGCCGGTGATGGAGGGGGCGATTGCACGCCTGGCACCTCGTCCATGTATCGCCCTGGCGCGAATGCCACACGCGGGCAGATGGCGAAGATTGTGTCTAACGCGATAGGGTACAGCGAAGCGGTATCGGGGCAGCACTACGCAGACGTGCCGCCCACGGGAGAGGGCAGCCAGTTCTACCCGTGGATCATGCGCCTGACCAACAGGGACGTGATGGGAGGCTACCCGTGCGGCGCTGCCGACCCGAGGAGCGGACCTTGCGACGGCCAGAACAGGCCGTACTTCCGCCCCGCCAACGAGGTAACAAGAGGCCAGGCATCGAAGATCGTGGCTAACACCTTCTTCCCTGACTGCCTGGCCCCCACCACGAGGTGAACAGCCCTGCTGCTTGTCCGTCCAACAATGGGTGCACGAACCGGGTAATGGACAACTTACAGGCCGGGATGGTAAAACATCCCGGCCTCTGTCGTTTAATGACCGGCCCGGACCTCAGCGGAAAAGCGCAAACTGAAGAGGAGAGGGAGAGTAAAGGATGTTCTACGACCCACTGGTAGAGATGGCAGGCCCGATAGCGGAGGAGTACGAAATCTCCATATCCGACGTGCTGGGGTTGTTACTGCAAGCGGGAAAGGACGAGGGCCTGGTGCGGCAGCTACTGGCCGAGAGCAAGAGTTCGGAGGCGGCCCAGGAGATGGCTCGCCTGGGCCGCCCTTTCGACCTGGTAGAGCACGCGCGGCTGCGGCTGCAACAAGCCAGGAGCGAGGGCACCGGGAGGGCCTAGCGGTAGTGTCAGTGGAGCGTGAGCTAAACGATGCCGAGCCTTCCATTTTAGAAGTTGTCCGCAGACATGAACCCATTTCAGTTGCTGAGGCGGAACATCAGGGAATTCTACGAGCAGTACCCGCTCGCGGGGTGCGGCACGATGGCGGCAGCCATGCTGGCGGGGGTTATCCTGCTCCTGATTTTGCCGCCGGAGGTTGTAGAGTTGCTGGGCTTCCTCCTTTCACTCCTCAGCCTGTGTAGCTCCGTTTTCGGCTCCTGATAAACACTTAAGTACACAAGACCGCAACAGTGCGGCATGGTTAGTGCTACTCTTGCGACTCGAACGAGTCGTGCCCTTCGCCGGCCGTGCGACGTAAGCCGGACACCTCGCAAGATACCGGCATGTGCTCACCACTCGCGGCTGGGGCCGCAACTTGAGATAGACCAGAAGGAGGTACAACACATGAGCCAGGTCAATGTAAATCCGGGGGGAGCAGATGGCAGTAACACCACTGCCATAATACTGGTTGTGGTCGTGTTGATCGTACTCATACTGCTGGTGCTGTGGCTCACCGGCGTCTTCAATGGCCCCCGCACGGCCAGCGAGCTTCTCCAAACCTTCACCGCCTAGCCCCAAGGGATTTCTAAACGCCAAGACGCCAAGACGCCAAGGACCACGCCAAGAGTGTGGATGGCGTTCCTGCGCAAAGGAGCAGGGTACGTGATTTCGTACCCTGCTCCTTTTGCTTAGAACAACTATCTTAACTTGGCACGTTCTTGGCGTCTTGGCGTCATGGCGTTTCCGTCGTTCCCCCTCTTGACAAGAGGCTGGAGAGGGTGTAACATCGCACGCAACCAGGACCTTTAAGCCGGGACTGTGAGTCCGGCAAGGTGGACGCTGTACGGTGGGTACATACCTTCGGCCTAGCGCGCAATACTGCCCTACTGCTTGCCCGTGGCAATACGCCGGGTGGTCTTTTGCATGCCCCGGATTTAGTCACCACCAACGGTCCTGGCCTTGCCTCCGGCTTTTGACGCGGCCACCGCCCGCCTCTCCTCCTGCCCAACACTCCCGCCTTTTCACTTTGCCCCACGCACCAGGACCAAGTTTATTCACGTTCAACCGGAGGAGCCAAACCTATGATTTCCATGGACCGCATCGTCAAAGGTAGTCCTCGCTCTCGTACCGATATCGTACTGCCCGAAGAGAACCTACCGCTCGGCAAGACTCTCGCCCTGGGCTTGCAGCACGTACTCGCCATGTTCGGGGCGACCGTGCTTGCACCCCTCCTGATGGGCTTCGACCCGTCGCTGGCCGTCTTCTTCTCCGGCCTGGGGACCATGATATTCCTGCTCATCACCCGCGGCAAGATACCTTCCTACCTGGGCAGCTCGTTCGCCTTTATCGGCCCGGTGCTCGCGGCGGGCAGCAAGGACGGCAATTTGTCCGGTGCCTTGTTCGGCATACTGGCGGCAGCGGTGGTATACGCGATAATCGGGGCGGTGGTGGTGCTCAGCGGGGCGAGCTGGGTCGAGTTCCTGATGCCTCCCATCGTTACGGGCGCGGTGGTAATGGTCATCGGGCTGAACCTGGCGAACGTGGCGGGCGGTATGTTCATGGCGAACTGGCCGCTGGCCCTCATAACGCTGCTGGCGGCGGTGCTCATCGCGGTGTACACTCGCGGCTTCATGTCGATGCTGCCCATACTGCTGGGTGTGGCGTTCGGCTACCTCGTATCCCTGCTCAACACAGTGATGGGCAACCCCTTCCCCGCCCTGGGCCTCATAGACACCACCGCCATAGACAAGGCAGCCTGGCTCGGCATCCCCAACTTCGTCACTCCCTCGATAGATTGGAACGCGGCGCTGCTCATCGCCCCGGTGGCTATTGTGCTGGTAGCTGAGAACACGGGGCACGTCAAGGCTATCTCCGGCAACATGGGCCGCAACCTCACCCCCAAGCTGGGCCACGCCTTCCTGGGTGACGCGGCGGGCACGGCCCTCAGCGCGCTCGGCGGGGGCACGGGGCAGACCACCTACGCGGAGAACATCGGCGTGATGGCTATGACCCGCGTTTACTCGATAGCTGTGTTCGTGGTCGCCTCGGCCACGGCTATCCTGCTCGGCTTCATACCCAAGTTCGCGGCCCTCATACAGTCGATCCCGGTGGCCGTCATGGGCGGCATCTCGCTGTTGCTGTTCGGGCTGATCGCGGCCACAGGCGGGCGCATCTGGGTGGACGGCGCGGTAGACTTCGCCAAGCAGCGCAACCTGATCGTGGGTGGCGTAACTATCGTTGTCGGTGCCATCAGCATCGCCCCACCCGCCACCCCCTTCGCCTTCAACATCGGCGGCTTCGAGCTTTCCGGCATCGCCCTCGCGACCCTGGTGGCTATCGTGCTCAACCAGCTCCTCGCCCTGCGCGAGCGCCGCGACGAGGCGACAGCGACAGACACCCAGCGCGACCGCACCCCAGCCCCCGGCGTAGCCGATGCCCAACCCGAACCCTCACGCTAGCGAGGAGCTTAATCGCCGATAGAAACAGGTAATTCACCGCAGAGACGCAGAGGACGCAGAGGACGCAGAGGACGCGCTGAGATAAGGGAAGGTTTAAGAAGGTGTAAAGGCGGCATTGTACTGTCCAGTGTTGCCCCAGTAAGAATACCCTCAATTCTTCTCTGCGTACCTCAGCGTTCTCTGCGTCTCTGCGGTGAATTATCCTGTTCCTTTTGCCGTTTAGTTGGCCTTACGGGATAGGGCGGCGCGGACGGCGGCGAATTCGTCCCAGGGGGTCTCGTCGGTGCCGTAGCACATGGAGCTTTCGTGGGCTTTGCCGCAGGTGAGCACGATGTCGCCATGCCGGGCGAGTTGGACGGCGAAGTCGATGGCTTCGGCGCGGTCGTGCACCTGGAAGAAGTCCACGCCTTCGGTGCGGCCTTCCTCCCGCATGGCACGGGCAATCTCCGCCGAAATCGCCTCCACCTGCTCTGTACGCGGGTCCTCGGCGGTAATCACCGTAACGTCGGCCAAGCGCCCGGCCACGTGGCCCATCAGCCCGCGCTTCTCCCGGTCGCGCAGCCCAGCCGAGCCGAACACCACTATCACGCGGCCGTTGCGCGGCTGCACTATCTGGCGGGCAAGCTCCAGCGTCTTTTCGAGGGCGTTCGGCGTGTGGGCGAAGTCCACCACCATGTCGAAGCCGAACGGGGCGGCCTCCCGCACCCACTCCATCCTGCCGCGTATCTGCTCTACGGAAGCAAGCCCCTTCTGCACCGCCTCCCTGTCCGCGCCCAGGGCCAGGGCCGCGCCTATAGCCGCCATGGCGTTGTAGATGTTGTGCTTGCCGGGCAGGCTCATCTTCACCAGGATGTCGGCAATAGGCGTGAGGGCCATGAAGCGCGTGCCGCCGGGGGTGTACTCTATCTCGTCCGCGCTGATGTCGGGCTGGGCGTGGCGGTCGAGGCCGTACACCCACTGCATGTCAGAGGGTATCTTCTTCAGCCAGGTGTACGAGCGGTCGTCGGCGTTAACGACGGCGACTTTGGGCGTGCCGGGCTTGCGGTGGCTGCCGTTCAGCGCCTTGAACAGCCGGGCCTTGGAGGCCATGTAGTTCTCCCAGCTACCGTGCCAGTCGAGGTGCTCGTGGGTGACGTTGGTGACCACCGCAACGTCGTAGTCCACGCAGGCCACTCGCCCCTGGTCCAGCGCGTGCGAGGTAGTTTCCAGCACGGCTATCTCGGTGCCAGCCTCGACCATGAGGTGCAGGTAGCGCTGCACGTCGAAGGCTTCTGGGGTGGTCACGTGGAAGCCGGTATCGTAGTCCTCGCCACCTATCTCGGCGCGTATGGTGGTGATAACGTCGGCCTTGCGCCCGGCGGCCTTGAGGATGGCGTGGATGAGGGTGGAGGTGGTGGTTTTGCCGTCGGTACCGGTCACGCCCACCACCTTGAGCTTGCGGGAAGGGTAGTCGAACAACGCCGCCGAAAGCTGGGCCACCGCCAGCCGGTCGTCGGGCACGTGGACGTAGGGCACCTCGTCCGGCAGACCCTCCGGCCGCTCCTCCCGCTCCCCCGCGACGGCTACCGCACCCCGCTTGAGGGCATCCGGTGCGAACTTGTGGCCGTCGTGCACGCTGCCCCGCACCGCGACGAAGAGGCTGCCAGGCTCGGCAAGGCGGGAGTTCTCGGCTATGTGGGTTATCTCAACGTCCTGCGAGGGCGCGAGTAAATGCGCACCTTGTATGGCCGCGCCGGTGAGTAGCTGCTGTAGTTTCATCATGGTCTCTCTTAAGTACGTCTTACCGGCCAACGGTCCTCAACAGGCAGCTCGCTGTGGATAGCTGCTCAACTGTGTCCTGAGGGACTCCGCGGCCAGGCGTAGGTCGATTTCGGCCAACGCAAACTCGGCGACTATATCGGCGCCACCCGTTTCGTTTGTGACAGCCCAGGGTGGTTCGCATTCAGCTCTGAAGTACACACGCAAGCAACTCTGTCCCATTGCCCGCCGCACTACCTCGAACGAGATGTTGGGTTCGACAAAGCCCATCTCGTCCTGTGTTTCCGAATGGGTCGCTATAGCGTCGAGCCAGTCAGCCAACTTAGCTACTTCGTAGGTAAGCAGGAATGGATCTGTGACCGACCACGAACCCTCTGGCAAAGTGGCAGACATACTCATGCAGAGCCAGTTCGAGTCGTATTCGACATCCGGTAGCTCCGGATACCGGTAGCCCACGACCTCTAATTGAAACGAGGCGCCATCATTTGCGCGAATGTACACGCTAAGTTTGCCCCTCTTCCATACTGCACAATTGTAGTCTAGCCGTCACCTCTGGCCGTCTGCAATATGCTCCTGAGAAGGCAACGACAAGCTAAATGTGGAATCCGTCTCTTGCGTTGTGTTGCTTTAGTATAATCCGAAAAACGCCAAGTGCTCCAGATTAGCGAGGTAGCATATGCAACTAGAAGACTATTTTGAGTTCCGAGCCGCCGACGACATCCGCATCAAGGGCCTGCGGGTAGGCATCGAGACGGTGCTGTACAACTATCTGCACCGCAAGTGGACCCCGGAGGAGATAGCCCGCAACCACCCCACCCTGTCGTTGGAGCAGGTGTACGCCACCATCCTCTACTACCTGCACAACCGCCAGGAGGTAGAACGGTACCTCGACAACTGGCTGGAGTGGAACAAGCGGCTGCGCGAGGAGCAGGTGCGCTCGCCCCACCCCGGCATCATCAAGCTGCGCGCCCACCTCAAAGAGCGCGAGCGAGACACGGACCGCCACCGCTCCGCAGGGTAGGCTGCGGAATTACGAATTACGAGGAAAGAGACGAAAACGCAAAGACGCGAAGGACGCGAAGGACGCAAAGGACGCGCAAACATTAGCGCGGGTTTGTAATGGCGTTGCGCGTAAGAGGTCACTCAGGCGCGGTTTTCGTGCAGCACCTTCAACTCCGATACCACCCTGTTGAGAAAGTCGTCGGCGTTGCGCACTACCCCGAACGCCTGGTGCGTGCCCCGGTCCATCAGCTTGTGTATCACCTCTTCCGCCTGGTCCACCGCTATCGTGTAGACCGGCTCTATCTTGCCGTCGCGGTCGATGAAGGTGGGCAGCATGTTGCCCGTGGCGATAGAGTGGAGCATGGTAGCGAGCATCACCACCAATGTTGCGCCCTGCGTGAACAGGCGCATCTTGTCCTGGGCTTCCAGCACGTCGGTAATCACGCCGGGCAGCGGCCCATCGTCGCGGATCGAGCCTGCCAGCAGGAAAGGCACCCCGTGTTGCACCAGCGAGTGCATAATGCCATCGCGCACGAGTCCGCTCTGCACCGCGCCCGCGATGCTGCCCGCCTTGCGCACCGTGTTGATCGCGTCCATGTGGTGCCTGTGCCCGCCCGAAATGAGGTGGCCCTCCACGTCCATGCCGAGCGCCGTGCCGTACAGCGCCTGCTCCAGGTCGTGCACCGCCACCGCGTTGCCGCCGAACACCGCGCCAACATAGCCGTTGGCGATAAGCCAGGCCATGCTCTCTCTCGCCCCCGCGTGCACCACGGCAGGCCCCAGCACCCAGATGCTACGGCCGTTGCGCCTCCTGTCCCACATCAATAGCTCCGCGATACGCCTGTAGTTGAGGGGCCGCTCGCGTGACGCCCCGGTCGCCATGAAGCGGAAAGCCTCAGCGTCCGAGCCGGTGCCCGCGGGCACGAACCCCGTGGAGTGCACCAGCAGCCCGGTGCTGCCGTCCTCGGCCATGCCGACCACCACGGGCTGCCCGGCGCGCACCTTGCGCATCTCCACGCACACGTAGCCCGGCTCCTCGTTCTTTGCCTTGTCCTCCCACACGATGCAGGCGTCCATGCGCGGCCGCCGCACCAGCTTCCACTCGCCGTTGCGCTTGATGTAGGTGGGGAAGTTGGTGGAGGCGTAGAAGGTGGTGGGGGCCAGGCCGTCGGCGGGCGCGGGTTCGGTCTCCTTATCGGGTGCGGCCTGGAAAGCGGGGCGGGTGAAGTCGGGTGGGATGTAGGTCAGGTCGAAAATATACTCTGGCAAGTGCTGTCTCCTTGGTGAGCTTATATCTATATAGCGCACCTTCCGGGGTGATGTCCAGCGAGGGGCCCTGGAGTGCAGGGCCGTGTCAAAGTCCAATGTAGAGGCAAAGGGTGGACGTTGTCATTCTGAACGCAGTGAAGAATCTCGTCCCTCAGCACCCAAATAGCCCCTTTCTTCCCGGTGCTTTCTCCCACTACCTCCGTAGGAAAGGTGAAAGATCCTGGTGGAGGACGAGATTCTTCACTGCGTTCAGAATGACAACGTCCACCCCGTGCTGCTCTCCGACTGTGGTAAAGCCCTGCCTCGATTGGCAACCATGTAGCTTGTTTCGTCCGACGTGGGCTTTCGCGCCACTTTGCTATATTGTAACCGCCTGCCTACGCGGGCCTGCCAAGCCGAGCCTCAGCCTCCGCTCCTGCGCCCGCCACGATCTCCTTACGCGCCGCGTACCCCAGGCTGAGCACCCCCAGCGCGGTGAGCACCGAGGCCACCGGGAAGATGACAAACACCCCCACCTGCGTGATGACGCTGCCCACGCCCGCGCCCACTATTGCACCCACGTTCACCGGCAGGTACGCGAACGACATCACCCGCCCCCTCACCTCCTGCGGCGCGGAGGCCGACAGCACGCTGAACGAGATGGCGAACACCGCCGACGCCAGACCGTTGATAGCCGCCCACAGCTCGGCGAACGGCACGATGTCCCGCGTGAGCAACGGCAGCGGCCAGATGAGCACCAGCACTCCCGCGCCCACGAACAGCGTGCGCCAGTGCCCCACCCTGTCTGCTAACCAGCCGAGCAGCGGGCTGAGCACCAGCGTCACCAGGCCGCCCACGCCCACGACGATGCCCGTGGCCGTGCCCAGGTTCTCCTTCGGCCCCTTGTACACCTCCGCGATTGCCAGCGTGATGAAGGCGAAGGCCAGCATCCAGCCCGCGAACAGCAGGAACAGCGCGGGAAAGAGCGCCCGCAGCCGGGGCGAGCGCCAGATGATACGCAGCGAGTCGCCTGCCATGCCGAGCAGCGAGCCGCGGCTGGTGCCGACAAAGGTGTCGCGGTAGCCGAAGGCCATCGCGAGGATGACCAGGAGCATTATGGCCGAATCGACCGCCAGCAGCGCGGGGAAGCCCCAGGCGTCCACTATCGGCCCTCCCATGAGCGGCCCCAGGAACGCGCCCAGGGGAGAGCCGCCGCTCATGACCGAGAAGGCGAAACCGACCCGGTGCTGTGGGGTGCGCTCGGCCAGGGTGGTGAGCATCAAGCCGCTGTTGCCCAACGAGAGCGACTGTATCGCCCGGCCCGCCAGGAAAATCCAGATGTTGCCCGCCAGCATCGTCACCACCCCCGCGAGCAGGTGGGCCACGAACGAGCGCACTATCACTGGCTGGCGGGCGTAGCGGTCGGCCAACGCGCCCCAGAAGGGCAGGAACGGTAACCCTATCAGGCTGGCAATGGCGGCGCTCGCCCCGGTCCACGCCCGGATGTCCTCGGGGGCCGTTATGCCGAGCTGGGGCAGGTAGAGCGGGGTAAAGACGTTCATCTGGTTCCAGAAGCCCGCCTCTACTATGCTCGCTATGGTGAATAGCGCCAGGAGAGAAGGCCAGTTTTGGATCAGGGATTTAGAATTGCGCGCTCGTTCGGACATGTAGTGTTTAGCTGTTGAGGGCGGCGGTTATGCGGGAAGCAATCTCGGCAAGCTCGCCGCTGGAGGGTTGGTGCGGGGCCGCGCTGCCCGTCCCTGGCATGATGTCGCTCGCTTTTTGGAGCGGGACGACATGGACGTGTGCGTGGGGCACGTCGAAGCCGAGCACCATGAGGCCGACCTTCGCCGGGTTGGTGGCTTTGTTTACGGCCTCCGACAGCCGCTTCACCGCCAGCATCAGCTTCGAGTAGAGGTCGTCGTCCAGGTTGTAGAAGTCGGGCACATGCTGCCTGGGGATGACGAGCAGGTGTCCGGGCTGCGCGGGGTGGATGTCCATGAAGGCCACGACCGCCTCGTCCTCGTAGACGAAGTGCCCGCCTATCTCGCGGCTGATGATGCGGCAGAATATGCAGTTGCTGTCACTTGCCATGCGTTCGCCTCCGGGCACCTCTGTATGTGCGAGTTTGCCCAACTGGGAGAGAAGGATTACGTTTGGTATTGTCATTCCAGTGAAGCAACAGGACCAAGTCCCCCTCTGTCATCCTGAACGTAGTGAAGGATCTAAAGAAGTTAGAATGAGATGCCGTTGAACATTGAGAATTATGGTGCTGGAGGTTCAAGCTAGAGGTATGAGAAGCATCTTAGATCCTTCACTACGTTCAGGATGACAGAGGGGGACTTGGTCCTGTTGCTTCACCGCCAGGAATTAGGTGAGACTGACAAACCCCAGCAGAGTCTCCGGGAACTCGTCCGTGATGATGAGGAAGCCCTCGTCCTCGAAGGGCACCAGGCCCTCCCAGTTGCGGGTGTGATCGGCGTCCAGCAGTCTCAACTGGATTGGCGGCCTGTCTACCAGTGTGATGCCGCTCTCGCTGTACTGGAACTGCACCAGTCGCTCCACCGCCCCGGTGCGCGCGTGCGTCGGTCCCATGCCCCAGCGGGCGGAAATCTGGTCGGGGCCGGGGGTGTAGTCGCCCTTGTCGCCGGGCCAGAAGAAGTTGATGGCCCAGAAGCGCCCCTGCTCATCGGCGGGCGTCGCGTCAGTGATGCGGTATTCGAGGTGAGGGAACGGCACGGTACCCACGTGCTTGAACGCGAGGTCCAGCACGTATGCCTCCGGGTTGGGGTTGACGTTCACCCCATTCGCCTCGTAGATGGCGATGAGCCTGTCACCCGCATACACCAGCGTCTCATAAGATGCGTTAGGTACCTGCGCCTGGGGCTTGATCGACACAAGCGTTTCGGGGTGCAGGCGTATGGCACTCAGGTTGTCCTCTATGGTGCCCGCCACGATGTAGCCGAGCATCTCCTTGTGCCACTCCGGCTCGGCCTCCACGGTAACGAACACGCGGTCGCCCACGATGGTCATCGCCTCGTAGCCCTGGAAGCCGGGGATGCTCGCCTCCAGGCCGCCCGTGATGAGGGGCACCTCCCTGGGCACCACGGGGTTGTCCGATATGCCGTACAGGAACGCCCGTATGGCCGCGCGGTCGAGCACCTGCACGCAGCCGTCGCCGGGCGTGCCTCGCCAGTTGGGGTACTGGGGCAGGATAACCAGGCTGTCGCCATGCCATGCCAACCCCGATATCTGCGCCTTGTCGATGTCGAGCGCGAGAGGGATGAGTCGTACCGGCTGCTCTGGGAGTGGTGGGGGCTGGTTTTGGGCGGGTGCTTGCTCGTTCATCGGTGTCTCCCTTCTGGTGGTATCGATGCCGCAATTGAGGAAGAGGCTATTTCTTCGCGCCCGAAACGGCCAGGTCGGCGGCATGGTCCCGTTTCGCAATATAGTCCGAGTAGTTGCCTGGGTACTCGCGCACGCGGCCGTCTTCGATAGCCACGATGTGCGTCACGACCCGGTCCATGAAGTAGCGGTCGTGCGACACGGCCAGCAGGGTGCCCTGGAAGTCGTTCAGCGCATCTTCCAGCACCTCCACCGAGGCGATGTCGAGGTTGTTGGTTGGTTCGTCCAGCACGAGGAAGTTGGCGTCGGTGAGCATCAGTCGGGCCACTTGCAAGCGGCTTTTCTCGCCCCCGCTCAACTCGCGTATCTCATGGTGGGCGTCGCGGTAGCTGAACAGCAGGCGGTCCAACAGGCTTATCGCGGACTGCTCGGTGAGCGGCTTGAGGCTGCGCACGAAATCGAGCGGGGTCATATGCCCGGGCAACGTCTCCTGCTCTTGCGAATAGTAGCCCAGCACCACGCTCGCCCCTATCTTGACCGTGCCCCGGTCGGGCGGCAACTGCCCCACAATCGTCCTGAGCAGGGTGGTCTTGCCGCTGCCGTTGGGGCCGACGATGCCCACCCGCTCTCCGTAGTAGACCAGCAGGTCGAACGGCGCGAAAAGCTGCCTCCCGCCCGCCGACGTGCTTATGCCCAGGGCTTCCAGCACCTTCCGCCCGCTCCGGTCCGAGTCGAAGTCGAACCTCACCCGCTCGCGGCGCAGCCGAGGCTGCGAGGCGGCTTCCCTGCGGGCGCGTTCCAACCGCTTTTCCATGCTCTCGGCGCGAGGGGCGAACTTGGGGTTCTGCCTGGCCCACTGCTTGAGGTTGCGCAGAATTACTTCCAGACGCTTTATCTCGTCCTGTTGCAGCGTGTACATCTCGTGCCGCTTGAGCAGGCGCCGCTCGCGCTCGCCCGCGAAGTAGGTGTAGTTGCCGTGGTACACCTCTATCTTGCCGTCCTGTAGCTCGAATATCTTTTTGGCGGCGCGGTCAAGCAGGAAGCGGTCGTGCGAGATGACGATCACGGTGCCGGGGTAGCCCTGTATGAAGCCTTCCAGCCAGGCTTTAGCGTCGAGATCGAGGTGGTTGTCCGGCTCGTCCAGCAGCAGCAAATCGGGCTTGAGCAGCAGGATGCGGGCGAGGCTGACCAGCTTCTTCTCGCCGCCGCTCAGTGTGCCCACCTTTTGTGCGTACCTGTCCGGCCCGAACCCCAGCCCCGCCAGCACCGACTCGACGTTGTGCTCTACCTCGTAGCCGCCCGTCGCCTCGAAGCGGCCCTGCACGTCGCCGTACTCCTCGAACACGCGGGACATAGCGCCGGCGTCGAGGCCGGGGTCGGTCATCAACGCCTCAAGCTCGCGCAGCCGGGCCGATAGAGCGGCCGCCTCCGGGGAGACCTCGGACACCGCCTGGAAGACCGTCTTGTCGCTGTCGAGGGGGTCGGCCTCCTGGCGCAGGTAGCCCACGGTGAGGTTGCGGCGGCGCGACACAGTACCCTCTGTGGGCGTGTCCAACCCCGCCACCAGGCGCATGAGGGTGGATTTGCCCCCGCCGTTCTCACCGACGAGGCCGATGCGCTCCCCTTCGATTATCTCCAGGTCTACCTCGTCCAGGACGGGGTTGCCCGCGTAGTCCTTGCTTACATTAGCGAACTGCACCAGCAGCATCTCACGCCTTCCTTCGCGCCTTCTTAGCACCGGAGCGGCCCGCTATTCCGGGCCAAAGCGGTCCAATCATTATATCACCGCCAACAACGTATTAAGAGCATGATTCGCCTGCCCGGAGATAGCCCCGCGCTGAGCGTGCAGGACCAAGAACGGACCTGTCATCCTGAGCGTAGCGAAGGATCTAAGATGCTGCCCATTGCGTTACGTTGGACTTTTAGAGCCGTGTATGGAAGTGTTCAACAGCCCCCCTGTACCGGCTTCTTGAGATCCTTCGCTACGCTCAGGATGACAGGGGCACTCTTGGTCCCGCACGCTCAACACGGGGGTCTCAGTATGCGGCAAGTCCTGACCCTACCGGATCGCCCCGTGTGGTAGGACCGCGTGCACGCCTTTGACCCCGTTTACTATCTGCGTGACGCGTAGATCGACCACCGCACTCGCCAGCGCGAGGGCTTCGAGCCTCCCGACGCCGTGCTGCTCCATTATCACCTCCAGCATAGCTTCGAGGGCTATGGCCGTGGCCTCATCTAGGTCTTTGTCGAAGCCCAGGGTGAGCCAGCCTTCGTCGGTGCGGGCGCGTGGGGTGGTGATGCGCATCTCCTCGTTCAGCCGGAAGGTCATGACCACGCGCTCCATCGGGCACTCTATGGCGGTGGTGGCCGACTCTCCGTCACCCTGCCTGCCGTGCCCATCCCCGGTGGAGAAAAGGCCACCGCGCACCGCGATGGGCAGGTAGAGGGTCGAGCCGGGCACAAGCTCTTTGCAGTCGATGTTGCCTCCCGTGTACCTCGGTGGGGCGGTGGGGTGCAGACCCGGCTCGTCGGGGGGCATGCCCATCACCCCCATGAAGGGGTGCAGTGTAACCGTGTGCCCGAATTGGTCCCGACCCTCCATCGCGTCCGCGTCCAGCGTCCAGGTGAGCAGTGTGCCCTGCGTCGACACTCCAAGCCTGTCGTTGATCTCGGACGACCAGCCGCCCGCGAAGGTGAACCCGAAGGGGCCGGGGTGTACCTCCTCTATGTGCACCTCCAGCGTCATGCCCGGCTCCGCGCCTCGTATCGCAACGGGGCCGCACAGCGCGTGGCCCTTGTCCCGCTCTTCGTCTCGCGGCTCGAACTTGAGACGTTCGCCGTCAATGGCGACCACCGGCCCCAGGCCCCACCCTGCGTCCAGCGTGCGGAAGACCACCGTGTCACCCGACTCGATGGTGAGCGCCGGGGGCAGGTCGCGCGAGAAAGTACCGTGGAGCATGCCGCGCTCCGGCTCAATATGAAACGTCGCCATGTAGGTCCCCCTAAGTTTGAAATGGTGGTCAGTGCTCGTGTAGCATCTATCTTACAACACGAGGACCAAACCCTACCTTGATGGGGAGACGCCGGGGGTGCCCTGCCACCTTCGCCCTGTGGCTGAAGCCACGGGGCGAAGGTGGCAGGGCA
>DASVQO010000015.1:0-4564 GCA_036389075.1 Chloroflexia bacterium
CCGAGCCGCTCTGTCCCGGCATCGAGGAATAGAGCCGCCCCTTCAGGATCGAGTACCAACCCGCGTTGAACAGGCCAAGCAGGGCCAGCAGCACGAACTTCTGCCAGACTTCGGGCGCGAGCAGGAAGGCCGGGAACAGCACCAGTTCCAGCAGCGCGCTCGCCCGCAGGTACACCAGCCCCGGCACGCGCTCCAACAGCGGGATGAGCAGGAAATCTCCCAGCAAGCCCACTCCCATCCAGACGGTGGCACCCAGCGCGGCCAGTTCGGGCGTGGTGCGCACAACGTCCACCATGTAGAGCGCCAGGAAGCCGAGCAGGATGTCAAGCATGAGGTCGGAGAAGGTGAGCAGGGTGAGCCAGCGCAGCACCTCGCCCCGCCGCAACGCCCCGAACGCGTTGAGCAGCCCCCGCAACAGGCCCGGCGCTTCCTCGTCCTCAGGGTGGCCCCTCGGGAAGCGGAAGCGCAAAGCAATCACCACCAAAGCCCCGGTCAGCCCCGCCATGAACAGGAACAGCCCCCGCCAGCCCACTCCCGCCCCCGTGGCCGCCACCGCGCTCAAGGCGAGCGTGCCCGCCACCACGCCGAGGGACCCCGCGAACGCCCACCGCGCCATGTTCTGCTCGTGCCGCGCAGGCTCGGTGTCCATCAGCGTGGCTTGCGACAGGCTCACGAACGCCCCCGACGCCGGGGAGAAGACGATGAAGGAGGCCAACAGCAGCCAGAAGTCGCCGCTCAAGGCTGTGGCGAGCAAAGACAGCCCGAAGAACACACCCCCACCCAGCACCAGCACCTTGCGCCGCCACACGTCGCCCAGTACGCCTATCACCGGCTCGATGAAGCCCGCAATGAGGTTGGGCACTCCCAGCAGGAGACCCACCTGCGCGTAGTCTAGTCCCAGGTCGTCGCGGATGAGGGGCCAGGCCGCCTCCCGCACCCCGAACGCAAGCTCGTCCAGGAACTCGATTGCGAGCAGCACGAGCGCGAACAGCCCCAGCCGCCGCGTGAACCGGAAGCGCCTCCTCGGGGCTGGTGGGTCTTGCTGACTGTCGGCCGTTTCCGTTGTGGTGTCATCTCCGAGCATGCTATAACGTGCCGCAAAGGGAAGAAGGTCGCAACGGAGGGACCAGAGTCCCCCCTGTCATCCTGAACGTAGTGAAGGATCTAAGATGCTGGATAAGGAGGCCGGTGGACATCTCGAACCACGGTGCCCCCGGTTTAGCCCGGTAGCAAAGGCAGCATCTTAGATCCTTCGCTACGCTCAGGATGACAGGGGGGACTCTGGTCCCTCGGCACGCTATATTTCGCTAATTGCATCGTTCAAGGCACCAGGGGCGGCGCGCCCCTCCCAGGTTGCCCTATTCAGCACCCAACACAACCCTACTCCGCAGCCCTCTGACCCCGAAGAAGATGCAGGCCAGAGCGAGCAACACCACCGGCCCGCCCAGCGCCAGCATAGCCTTGCGCCCCATGCCCGTCTCGGCCATGTAGACCGGCCACAGGTCGGCGGGGTGCGGCGTACCGGGGTCGTAATACCAGCGGGGCTGAGGGTAGTAGGGCGGCGCGGGCAACGCCTCCGACAAGGCATACGGGCGCACCTGCCCGCCCTCGGCCACGATCACGTCGTTCAGCCGCAGCCCTATCTCCTCGTCCCGCTCGCTGCCTACCACCACCTTCGCCGGGTTCCAGGTGTCGGACTGCACCTCGATAGTGGAGGGGTTGGCGGCCACCTGGAAGGTGTAGTCGATGCTCGGCGGCATGTCGGCCACGGGCTGCGCCTGTGGAGTGACGGGGCTGCCGTTCACCAGTATCGCAAGGGAGGCGCGGGGTAGCTCCGGCGGGCGGTGGTCGGCCAGCCGTAGCGTGACCGAGGCGGGGCCGCGCGAGAGGTCGGGCCAAACCTGCATGGTGGCCCGGCCCGTCGTCCAGCGCGGCAGCATCTCGCCTTTCGTCTTGTCGCCCTCGCTGTACGAGAAGCCCCCTCGGAACACCACCCGCCCGGTCGGCCTGTTGAAGCCTATCTCGTCCAGCCGCAGCCGCTGCCCCAACAGGTTGAAGTGCCCCACGATGGGGGAGGCGGCGGGCACGAAATGGCGCGTCTCGTCGTCGTACCCCAGGTTGATGTACGTGTCGAAGTTGACCAGCGCACCCAGCAGGTTGACGAAGAAGCCCAGCGACAGCACGACCGCCACCGCCGCCCTCTTGAGGGGTGCCGCCCCCAGCACCTCGAACAGGGCCACGGCGGGCAGCAGGGCGAACGGCAGGAACGGCACCAGGTAGCGCGGCCCCCACGAGCCGTCGCCGTGCCAGAAGGCGTACAGGGCGAACAGCGTCACCACCGATGCGCCCAGCAGCAGCACGAACGCTGCCTCGGCCCTGTGCTTGCGGACGAAGCGCCACAACCCCCACGCGGCCAGCAGCACGGGCGGCGCGTACCAGGCAAGCCCCTTGCCCGGCGACAGCAGCAGCCCGTACACCCCCTCGCCCAGCGGCGTCTTGAAGGTAGCGCGCAGGTCGGTGCCGTAGCCGGTGAGCAGCGGGCTGCCAAATACAGCCCAGTTGTACAGCCCCAGCGGCACCAGGCCGAGCGCGAAGCCCGCGCCCCAGGAAGAGATGCGCGTCAACGATTGGGAGCGCGAACGGGGGGAGTTGTCATGTTGACGTGACAATGTCGCCCATACGAGGTAGAGCGCGAAGGCGGGCACAACCACCGCGTACTGTATCTTGGTGGCAAGTACTAACGCCAGCAGCGCGCCCGACCCCGCCATTCGCAGCACCATGCCCCGCCTCGCGGACGGCGGCGTGTGCCGCGCGCGCACCAGCAGGTAGAACGAGCCGAGCATGAGCAGCGCGGTTAGAGGCTCCGAGAAGAAGGTGCGGCTGTGCGGCCACAGGTACGAAGAGAAGGCCAGCGCCGCACCCACGAGCAGGCTGGCACGACGGCCATAGCCCAACGCCATGCCCAGCGCCGCCAGCAGCCCGCATATGCCCGCCGCGACCAGCACGTTGAACGA
This sequence comes from Chloroflexia bacterium, assembly GCA_036389075.1. Classification (GTDB taxonomy): domain Bacteria; phylum Chloroflexota; class Chloroflexia; order QHBQ01; family JADMIH01; genus JADMIH01. The sequence goes on from DASVQO010000015.1 coordinate 3,015, forward strand.
GCCGAGCACGAGGCGCAAGGGGTAGCCCGCCTGGTCCTTCGGGAAGGTGTTGCCCACGAGCAGGCCCGCCGCCACCCACGGCACCGCCGCGAACGACTGCCCAGGCCCGTACTGGCTGTACCTGCGCCCGTCGGCCCCCGCCACGTCTACGAACGACTGGCTCTGCGGTATCGCCCAGGTGCCCTTCGTCACTAGCGAGCGCGACACCTCCAGCATCGTCTCCTCGTCGGGCGAGTAGGTGTGCCCGGACATCGTGAGCAAGTACGCCCCCAGCACGGCCAGCATGAGGGCGAGGGGCGCGTTTCGGGGCGTGTAGATGCGGCTGTTGACCTGCGCTATTAGCCCAGGCTTCCGCAAGGTCTCGGCTTGTGCGGTGGCTGCCACGAGGAGATTATAGGCCAATGGAGGAGGCGGGGCAACCGGGTGCCAGTTGGACCCAGGAGATTAGGAGCACGACGCGTCGTGCCCTGGTGGTTAGCCCCTACGCCTGGTTCGAGGGACCAAGGCGGCCCCTGTCATCCTGAGCGCAGCGAAGGATCTAAGATGCTACCTCTACCCCTACGTTGAACGTTCGCGCCATGATTCGTGATGTTCAACAGCTTCCAGTACCAGCTACTTTAGATCCTTCGCTACGCTCAGGATGACAGGGGCCGCTCTGGCCCTGCCAGTTCGACATAAATAGTGCTCCCACGCACGAAACGCCCCCCTTTTACGCTCTTTTTATTTGCTACTGGCCCCTCCATTTTGGTAAACTTATCTGTTACGAGCCGAAATCCCCACCTCCCAGGGAACCGGCTTTTATCGTAACCCTGGTCCGTATTATATCCCGGACTCGGCGGTATTGCGTCGCACTTGGTTAGCGTACAAGACACCAAAAGGGAGAGAAAGAGGAATGCACCGATCATCGCACCCAGGCATACAGAGGTGGAGCGCACGCAGACTTGCGTCTACGCTCCTGGCCCTTTGTCTGCCCGTCATACTAGCAACGTTCTTCTCAGGCGGCTTTACTCGTTTAAGCTCAGGCACTGCCTCCCAGGTGTTTGATGCCCCAGCGGCCCACGCGGCCGCCCCCCACGCTCCGCAGGCCGGCGCCAGCGTATCCATAACCGACAGCGGCTTCAACCCCTCGACTCTCAACGTGACCCCCGGTACCACGGTGACGTGGACTAACAACAGCTCGGAAGAGCGCCGGATTGACGAGCTGAGCAATCACATCTTCCGCAGCGACGACCTGGCGCCGGGCGATACCTTCTCTTACACCTTCTCCACTCCGGACACCTTTTACTACGAGGAGGACCGTGACGATTTCCAGGGCACCATTGTAGTGTCCGGCCCCACGCCTACCCCCTCCGGTGGCCTCGGCAGCGTCACGCAGGTCTACATGGTGAGCGGCGACAACTTCAGCCCCTCTACCGTCTATATCAGCACCGGCACCACGGTGCGCTGGACCAACAACGACCACGAGCAGCACAGCACCTCCAGCACCAACGCCCCCGTCAACGACACCTGGCAGAGTCCCGACCTCGACCCCGGCAAGTCGTACGAGAAGA
>DASVQO010000016.1:0-20127 GCA_036389075.1 Chloroflexia bacterium
AAGGAGGCTTTGCTTCTTGTCAGCCCGTGGCTTCAGCCACAGGGCGTCCCCCACCACTCATAGTAGGGTACTCGGCACTCACTACTCGAAAGGACAAAAGTATGATCAACATAGCCCGGCCAATGATAGGGGACGAGGAGAAGGCGGCGGTGATTGCCGTGCTCGAATCGGGGCAGCTTGCACAGGGCGGGGTGGTGGCCGAGTTCGAGCGGGCGTTTGCCGACTACTGCGGTGTCAAGCACGCCATTGCCACCAGCAACGGCACGACCGCCCTGCACGTCGCCGTCCTTGCCCACGATTTAGGGCCGGGCGACGAAGTGATCACCGTGCCCTTCACCTTCATCGCCTCGGCTAACTCCGTCCTCTACGCGGGTGCCAGGCCGGTGTTCGTGGATATCGAACCGGATAGCTTCAACATGGCGATGGACCAGGTAGAGGCGGCCATTACCCCGCGCACCAGGGCCATCATGCCCGTGCACCTGTTCGGGAACGTGGCCGACATGTCGCGCCTCATGGAGATCGCGGAGCGCCACGGCCTCATCGTCATCGAGGACGCGGCCCAGGCGCACGGGGCGGAGGAGGGCGGAAAGCGGGCCGGTAGCTGGGGCACAGGCTGCTTCTCCTTCTACCCGACCAAGAACATCACCACCGGCGAGGGCGGCATCGTCACCACCAACGACGACTGCATAGCCGACAAGGCCAGGCTCATACGCTCCCACGGCATGCGCGTGCGCTACTACCACGAGTCGCTCGGCTTCAACTTCCGCATGACCAACATCCACGCCGCGATTGGGATGGCCCAACTGCCCAAGCTGGAGAGCTTCAACGCCCGCCGGATAGAGAACGCCGCCTACTTGAGCGCGCGCCTGCCCTCCGACAAGGTGCAGGTGCCCGCGGTGCGGCCCGGCACCCGCCACGTCTTCCACCAGTACACCGTGCGCGTGCTCCCGCCCCTCGACCGGGACGACGTTCGCAAGCAGTTGGCCGATGCGGGCGTGGGCAGCGAAGTCTACTACCCCGTGCCCGTGCACCAGCAGCAGTTCTACACCGAGCAGGGCTACGGCGGCAGCTTCCCCGAGTCGGAGCGGGCCGCGCGAGAGGTGCTGTCCCTCCCCATCCACCCCGGCCTCAGTCGCCAGGACCTCGACACCATAGTTGACGCCGTGCGGGACCTGGACTAGCAATGACCACCCACCCGCGCCTCGCCGATCCCGACTCGCGCCCGCCTAAGCTGGCCGTTATCGGGGCAGGCTCGATGGGCCGCAACCACCTGCGCGTGCTCAACGACCTCGATACCGTCAGCCTCGTGGGCGTGGCCGACGCGGATATGGCCGCCGCCGAGCGCGCGGCCCGCCGCTTCCACATCCCCGCCTACGGCAGCTACCTCGACATGCTCGACAGGGAGCGGCCCGACGGCGTGATCGTGGCCGTGCCCACCGTCCTGCACCGGGAGGTGACGTTGGCGGCGATAGCGCGCGGCGTGCACGTGCTGGTGGAGAAGCCGATAGCCTTCACGGTAGACGAGGGCCGGGAGATGATCGAGGCGGCCCGCCAGGCGGGTGTCGTCCTCACAGTGGGCCACATCGAGCGCTACAACCCGGCGATCCTGGAACTGCACAAGCGCCTCCACGAGCAGGAGCTGGGCCGGGTGTTCCAGATGAACGCCCGCAGGCTGGGGCCGTTCCCCCCTCGCGTGCGTGACGTGGGTGTGGTCATAGACCTGGCAACCCATGACGTTGACATAATGCGCTTCTTGAGCGGGTCCGAAGTGGTGCGAGTCCAGGCCGAGACGGCCCGTCGCATCCACACCGAGCACGAGGACCTGCTGTCCGGCCTGCTTCGCTTCGCCAATGAGTCGATTGGCGTACTGGATATCAACTGGCTCACGCCCACCAAGATACGCGAGCTAATGATCACGGGGGAGCGAGGCACGTTCCAGGCGAACTACCTCACTCAGGACCTCTACTTCTACGAGAACAACTACGCCAAGACCGACTGGGACACCATCTCCAACATCGAAGGCGTGAGCGAAGGCGACATGGTGCGCATCCGTATCGACAAGACCGAACCGCTACGGGTAGAGCTAGATCGCTTCGCCCGCGCTGTCCGTGGCGAAGAAGTGTCAATCGTCTCTGGCGAGGATGGACTTAGGGCTTTGCACGTTGCCCGCAAGATAGTAGAGTCGGGGCTGGAGGGACGGGCAATATATCTGGATGAGGAAGGTTGAGCTTGGAGACAGCACGGGAAAACAATTACAGGGTAGCTGTGGTGGGCCTGGGCAAGATCGGTCTGCCCCTGGCGGCGCAGTTCGCGAGCGCAGGGCTAAACGTAATCGGCTGCGACATATCCACGGAGGTAGTAGCAACTGTCAACGCGGGGCACTCGCACGTCAAGGAGGAGCCGGGCCTTGAGGAGTTGGTTGCCGAGATGGTGCGCGAGGGCCGCCTGACCGCCACTACTGACACCCCTGGTGCCGTGAGCCGGTGCAACGTGGTAGTGATTATCGTCCCCCTCATGGTGGACGAGGAGCGCAACATCGATTATCGCGCTATCGATGCTGCAACGCGCTCGGTAGGGCAGGGGCTGCAACGCGACACGCTGGTCATCTACGAGACTACCCTGCCCGTGGGCACGACTCGCACGCGGCTTGGGCCAATGCTGGCAGAGGGTTCAGGCTTGCACGCAGGTGCCGACTTCTGCCTGGCGTTCAGCCCTGAGCGGGTATACAGCGGACGTATCTTCAGCGACCTGCACAAGTACCCCAAAGTGGTGGGCGGGATCTCGCCTGATTGCACGTCAGCGGCGGAACGGTTCTACGAGGCCGCCCTGCAAGGCGCCACTGTGCTTCCGATGCGGGATGCCGACACCGCGGAGTTCGTCAAGCTGGTAGAGACCACCTACCGCGACGTGAATATCGCCCTCGCCAACTCATTCGCCCGCTTCGCCGCCGAGCGCGACATCCCCGTGCTGGAAGCAATTGCGGCGGCCAACACGCAGCCCTTCTCCCGCGTGCACAGGCCCGGCATCGCGGTGGGCGGCCACTGCATCCCCGTCTATCCTTACTTCCTCACCAACAACTCGCGGGACGAGGGCATGTCGCTCGTGCGCCGCGCCCGCGAGGTGAACGACAGCATGGTAGGCTGGGCGCTCGACCGGCTAGAGGAGTCGCTTGGGGGTCTGGGTGGCAAGCGCGTGCTGGTGCTTGGACTCGCCTACCGGGAGAACGTCAAGGAGACTGCCTTCTCCGGGGCGGTGCGGCTGTTGAGCCAGCTACGGGAGCGCGGGGCCGTGCCCCTCATCAACGACCCGCACTACAGCCAGGAGGAGCTAGCGCGGTACGCCGAGCCTGTGCCACTAGACGACCTACCCCCGTTCGATGCCCTCGTGCTTCAGGCATACCACGACGATTACCGCAGCCTGGACTGGGCACAGTTGTACAAGCGTGGCTGCCAGGTGGTGCTCGATGGGCGCAACGCGCTCGATTCCCAGGCCGTAGAGCAGGCAGGCATGCGCTACATCGGCATAGGTTGAGGCCGGCAGTCTTTCATGCCCAAGCCTTCTACGCGCCCGCCACTCAAGGTGCTCCTGCTGCTGCCCTACGAGCCTGCCGCCTTCATGCAGTGGGACGCAGACGCCCTTGCCCGCCATTTCGCGCTTGACGTGCTGGTCCACAACCGGGGTAAGCGGCGGCTTTTCACGGGCGTGCTGCGCCGGTTGCTCTTCGAGCGGCCCGACGTATTGCTGATGTGGTTCGTTGTGCCCAGCTACGCCCTCCCCGTGACCCTCATGGCGAAGGCGCTCGGCGTGAAGGTGGGGTTCTTCACCGGCGGCTTCGACGTGGTGAGTCTACCCTCTATTGGCTTCGGGGCGATGCGCTTCCCGCTGTTCCGCCTGTTCCTCAAGCCCACACTGGCCCTGGCGGACCTCACCCTGGCTATGTCGGACAGCGCCGCCGGGCAGGTGCGTAAGTACGCGCGGCCCAGGCGCATGGTTACGCTCTACCAGGGCGTAGACACCTCCTTTTTCTCGCCCCAGCCCCAGGTTACGCGCGACGCTGTGGCCGTGACCGTGTCTCCCGTTATCGAAAGCTCGATTGTGCAGAAGGGGCTTGGGGCCTTCGTGGCGGCGGCACGGCACGCACCCGAGGTGAAGTTCGTGCTGGTGGGCCGCTCTCCCGACAACTCCCTGGAAGGACTCCGTGCCACCGCTTCCTCTAACGTCGAGTTCATCGACCGCTTCCTCCCCGCCGAGGAACTGCGCGACCTGTACGCCCGCGCCTCCTGCTACGTTCAAGCGTCCGCCCACGAGGGGTTCGGCATCGCGGTAGCCGAGGCGATGTCGTGCGGCGCGATACCCGTTGTTACGAAGGTCTTTTCGCTGCCGGAGGTGACGGGCGGGCTTGGGGAGTACGTGCCGTTCGGGGATGCGCGCGCCATAGCCGGGGCGGTGCGGCGTACCCTGTCCGCCCCGGCTCAGCGCCGCGACGCCGTGCGCCGCCACGTGACCGCCAACTTCACTTTCGAGCGGCGAGAGCGGGAGCTGGTCGATTTGCTGCTCCAACTGGTGCGGGGAAGAAGCAGCCCGGTCGGCTACGGCTCCACAGGCAGCAGCAAGTAGTGCTCACGCCCAACGACGCCCGGAATCCACTGCCGCAATGTACAGCGGGCGGTGTGCTATAATTTTCCTGATATGAGACGCACACGTGCCCAGGTCTTTGGCGAGCGTAAGCTGAGGGTCCTGCATGCCCCGGCCAATATCGCGGGCATCGCGGGGTTACTCGCGAGGGCGCAGCGTGACCTGGGCCTCGACACGACCTCGGTCGAATACTTCGATCGCCCATTCAACTTTCATGTTGACCGCACGTTGGGCCTGGGGGCAGCGGATAGCAGGGTCAAAAAAGCGACCGCCATGGGCATGTTCGCCGTGGGCGCCTTGAGACGCTACGACGTGTTCCATTTCTACTTCGGTAACACTTTGCTGCCGCCTCCCTACCCCGATCTACCCGTGCTTCGCGCCCTGGGCAAGCGCATCGTCTTCCATTTTTGCGGCTGTGAGATACGCCATAGAGAACTTAACCTGGGTAAATATGCGCTAAGTGGCTGTACGGACTGTACCTGGCATAGGTGCAAGGAGTTGAAGCACCCGGACCTCACATCGGCGGACGTGACGTTCGTATCGACTCCCGACCTGCTTGAGTTCGTGCCAGGGGCGCACCTATTGCCGGGTCCGGTCGATCTAGCTGAGTGGGCACCCAGGTCCCGGCAGCGTGGAGCGATATCCCAGGCCCACCCGGTCCGCATAGTTCACGGGCCTACCAATCGCGCGGTGAAGGGCACCAAATACCTGCTTGCGGCGGTCGAACGCCTCAAGCAGGCCGGTTATCCGGTCGAAATTGAGCTCCTGGAGGGCCTTCCACACAAGCAAGTACAGGCGCTGACCGAGCGGGCGGACATCGCGGTGGACCAGCTTATGATTGGCGCGTATGGCACGTTTTCAGTTGAGATGATGGCGAAGGGCTTGCCGGTTGTCTGCCGCATACGCGACGACCTGCGGCGGTTCTACCCGCCCGACCTGCCTGTCGTCAATGCGGAGCCGGGTAGCGTCTACGATGTCCTGGAATCGCTGATTACCCAGCCCGAGCGGTGGGCCGACCTGGGTCGCCGGGGCATCGAGTACGTGCGGCGCGAGCATGAGATGCACCACGTGGCGGCCCGCGCGCTGTCCCTCTACAACGTAGATGTAGATGCGGGCATTGCATCCGCGTTAGCGCGTGCCCTGCCCGTTTCTGATAGACTTGAGAGCGAGCTAAGGCAGAATTGACACACAATCTTCACCTACCCGATCCTTTCGCGAGCCACATACGTGCTATCAAGGCTTTCTAGTCTCTCCAAAGACGCCGTCGTCTACGGGCTGGCCGGGGCCGCCGCGCGCGTCTCGGGGTTGGTGCTGCTCCCCGTTTACACCCGCGTGTTTGAGGACACCGAGAGCTACGGCGCATGGCAGATAGTGAGCATCTTCGGCGCACTGCTGGTGGCGGTGGCCGCGCTGGGCCTGGACGGGGCCACCTCCATCCTCTTCTTCGACACCGACTCCCCGGTGGAGCGGCAGCGAATCACGACGCTCTGGCTGTTTATCTCGCTGCTTGCGGCGGTGCCTCTCACCGTGGTGCTTGTCATGCTTGCGGGCCCCATATCTAGCCTCATTACAGGCACCGACCGGTACGCTGACCTCTTTCGGGTGGGCATAGTGGTGCTGCCGTTCAACATGCTGCAACTGGTGGTGGCAGGGGTCTTGCGTTTGCAGTTTCGGCCCCGGGCCTTCGCCTTGCTCAACGTGGGGCTGACCATCCTGGTGCTCTCCACCAGCATCTACCTGGTGGTGGGCCTGCACATGGAGGTGATGGGCGCGCTGCTGGGCACGCTGACAGGCACGGCGGTGGCGAGTATCATAGGGCTATGGGCGGTGCGCTCGGCGGTCGATTGGCGACTGCTCACCTTGGAGGCGAGGCCGGTGGCGGCCAGGCTGCTCCGGCTCGGCGCGCCGCTCGTGCCCGCTGCCGCCGCCCTGTGGGTGGTCAGCTTCTCCAACACCTTCTTCGTGGCCCGCCTCCTGAGCACCGGGGACACCGGCATTTTTCGGGTGGGCGCGCAGATTGCTTCGGTGCTTGGCATTGCGGTATACGCCTTTCAGTTCGCGTGGTCGCCCTTCAGCCTCTCCATCGCCAGGGCTCCCGACGCTCACCGTGTCTATACCAGGGTGGCAATGCTCTACACCTCGGGTTCGGTGGGAGCGGCTGTCCTGCTCGGAGGGGCGGCCCCTATCGTGCTATTGCTGGCCAAGGGCGACTACGCCCCGGCCTCTTCGGTCATCGGACTGCTGGCCCTGGCCGCCGTTTCCGTCGGCCTGTATTACATCTCTGCCCTGGGCCTGAACCTCGCACAGCGCACGGGGCACGTCGGTTGGACCAATATGGTGGCGGCCCTCGCCAACATCGTGCTGAACGCGACCCTTATCCCGATGTGGGGCATCGTCGGGGCGGCTATTGCTGCCTTGGCTGCGAACCTGCTATTAGTAGTGCTGATGTATGTAATGTCGCAACGCGTCTACCCGATACCCTTTGATGGCGTGCGGATGGCCGGGGTGTGGCTCGTAGGTTTGATGGCCGTGGCAATCGCGGCGGCCTTCAACCTGGCCCTGCACCCGTCCGTCTGGGTGTCGGCGGTTTTCACGACGGTGCTGATGCTCGGCTATGTGGCGGCCCTGTTTCTAATAAAAGCAGTCACTCCCGGGCAGGTATCGCTCGGGCTGGCGGGGGTGCGGGCTGCACTGGGCAGGGGTACCGCCGGGCCGCTAGGTGGTGGGGCCGCGGGCAAGCATAGGAGATAACGGCGAGTGCGGAGTGCGAAAGACAAACTAAAGGTGCTCGTTTTGCCGTCCTGGTACCCGACGGACAGGTACCCGGTGGGCGGCGTCTTCATCCAGCAGCAGGCGCGGGCGCTCGCCGCTAGACCTGACATCGACCTGACGGTGCTTTTCGTGGACAGGACCTCGGTGCTTGACTGGCTGCGTGGGCCGAAACGGTTGATAATGCGATGCGAGGAGGGAATGCGCGTTTACAGGCTAGCGATGCCCAGGGTGCGGGTCGTCTGGCCGTTCCTGTATGTCGCCTGGGCGGCGCTCGCATATGCGTCCCTGAGGAGGAGCGTGCGCCCCGACATCGTTCATGCGCACGTGGCGTTGCCTGCCGGGCTTGCCGGTGCGCTCGTCAAGAGGCTGTGGCACACTCCCGTCGTGCTCACCGAGCATACCGGCCCCTTCTCCACGCTCATGCGCAACCGCCCGGCGGCCCTCGCCACGCGGCTAGCTATACAAAGCGCAAACCGGGTTGTGGCCGTAAGCGCGGTGCTACGCCGCCAAATAATGATGTATAGAGAGCTTCGCAGGTCCATCGACGTGGTCCCCAACCTGGTGAACGTGGAGCAGTTTGCCCTCAAAGCGGAGGCGCGGCGCTCGGAGGGACCTGCCAGGCTGCTGTTCGTGGGGGAGATGCTCACGGACATCAAGGGGGTTGATTACCTGTTGGAGGCGGTAGCGGTACTCAGAAAGCGGGGCGTGGAACTGACGCTCGACCTAGTGGGTGACGGGCGTAGGAGGCCCGAGTACGAGGCGTTGGCCCGGCGGCTGGGCGTGGCGGTTGTGTGCCGCTTCCACGGCGCGCTGCCCCACGAGCAGGTGGTGGCTATGATGCCCTCGTATGACGTGTTGGTGCTCTCCTCCCTGGCCGAGACGTTCGGAGTAGTGGTGCTGGAGGCGCTGGCTGCGGGGCTGCCGGTGGTGGCGACTAAGTGCGGGGGGCCAGAGGCGGTGCTGACGCCCGCCCTTGGAGTGCTGGTGGAGAAAGCCGACGCCCACGCGCTGGCTGAAGGTATAATCGACGTGCTGAGCAGGCCGGGGGATTTCCCTCCGGAACGCCTGCGGGCCGTGGTGGAGGGGTGCTTTGGCGAGGCGAGGGTGACAGGGCAACTGGTGAGTCTTTACCGGCAAGTCATGGAGGCGCGGGCGGCATGAAGGTGCTGATGATCGTCCAGGAGCCAACTGTGACGCGCCGCATCCTTCAGGAAGCGCGCAGCCTCATCGACGCGGGGCATAGCGTCACCATCTTCTCACGTCCCGCGGGCACCGAGGACACCACCGAGGAGATAGACGGCGTCCCCGTGCAGTGGGTGGCGGTGAGAGGCCGCGACCCGCGCTTCGGCTGGCTATACCGGCTGGCGGGCGTGTCGTTGGGCAGCAACTTCGCCGCCCTGTGGAGCGTGCTCACCATGCGCCACACCTTCACGCTCAGGGCGCTAGAACTGGCCGTGGCCGCGAAGGCCGACGTGTACCATTCGCACGACCTCAACAACCTGGAGCTTGCTTGCACGGCAGCCGCCGCGAACGGGGCGCGGGTGGTATACGATTCCCACGAGTTGTTCACCGAGATTGGCAACCGGTGGATAAAGCTTCGGCGCAGGGCCTGGACGCAGTTGGAGCGCAAGCTTATCAAGAAGGCAGACCTTGTGGTCACCGTAAACGAATTCATATCCGCTGAGCTATCCAACCGCTACGGGGTGCCCGCCCCGCTTGTGGTGATGAACTGCCCCGACCCGCCGCCCGAGTTCGACCCATCGACGCCTTACGACCTGCTCCGCGAGCGCCTGGGTCTTGCCCCCGGCAGGAAGATTGTGCTCTACCAGGGCTGGATGTCGGAGGGGCGGGGCCTGGAGAACCTCGTGAGGTGCGCGCCGATGCTGGCAGATAACGCCGCCGTGGTGTTCATCGGCTACGGCGATTACCAGCAGGTGCTCGAGCGCATGGGGGCGGCAGAAGCGCCGGGGCGGGTATATTTCCTCCCCGCCGTATCTCACCGCGACTTGCTGCCATACTGCGCCTCTGCCGACGTGGGCCTCATCCCCTACCAGGCGGTTGACTTGAACAACTACTACTCGTCGCCCAACAAGCTATTTGACTACATCCAGGCTGGGCTGCCCATTGTCGCCAGCGACTTCCCGTTCCTGCACAAGGTGATAGCCACGGACGACCTCGGCGTGGTGGCCGATTTGAGCACGCCGGAGAGCTACGCGCGGGCCATCAACCAGGTGCTGACGCTACCCGACGGCGGCGCACAGATAAGGGCCAACATGCGTCGTGTGGCCCCCCGCTACACGTGGCGGGACCAGGCCCGCGCCCTCGTTGCCGCCTACGAAGCTTTGCAGGAGCGAGACGGCGGCTGATGCGGTACGGTTGTTTGCGCCCATTGCAGATGTCCAGCCCGGGGCGTATCCCCAAACAGAAGGAGATAAGCTAACGCAGGTGGCCCCTGTCATTCTGAGCGTAGCGAAGAATCTAAGTTGCTGCCCCTACCTCTACCTTGAACGTCAGCACCACAGTACCTAACGTTCAACAGCCTCCGTGTCCCGGCTTCTTTAGATTCTTCGCTACGCTCAGAATGACAGGGGCTACCCTGGTACTGCACGTGAGACACTTTGCACTCGGGTTCTAGTTCTAAGTAGGAGGCAGCAGGTGCTGTCCAGGTCTGCCCGTAGGATATCCTTGCTCTGGGGCTGGATGCTGGCCCGGCCGGGGCCAGTGCTTGCGGTGCTGGTGCTGGTGGGGTTTGCGTTGCGCGTGGGCTGGTTGGTGGCCTCGGGCGGGCTGTTCGCGCCCCCGCAGGAGGACGAGCTCGATTACAACGATCTGGCGAAGAGCCTGCTGTCGGGGCAAGGGTACAGCCTGGACGGTGAGCCGCAGGTAAACCGCTCGCCCGGCTACCCCGTCTTCCTCTTCCTGGTGTACACCGCCTTTGGGGTGCAGCCCGCCATCGCCCGGCTGGTGCAGGCCGCGCTGCTCGTGGCCGTGGTGCCGCTCCTGTACTACGTGGGGCGCAGGGGCTGGAGTCCCTCCGTGGGTATGCTGTCCGCGCTTGTGTTCGCGGTCCACCCCTTCAGCATCTTCTGGAGCCGGTACATGGCGACCGAGAACCTGCTCGTGTTCGTGTACGCTGCGCTGGCCGCCGTCCTGGTGTGCCCCGGGAGGACCGGGGTAGGGCGAGTGTTCGCTGGAGGGGTCGTGCTGGGCGTGGCCTTGCTGACGCGTCCCACGGCCATCCTGGTGGCGGCGGGGCTTGCGCTCTGGCTCCTGCTTGTGTCGCGGGGGCGTAGCAGGCTGGTGAGGCCCGCGCTGTTGCTGGCCGGTGCCCTGGTGGCCCTGTCGCCGTGGGTGGCGCGCAACTTCGCGGAGTACGGGCAGTTCATCCCCCTGACCTCCGGCTACGGCTCGTCGGCGGGTGGGTACGTCTTCTGGATAAGCAACAACGAGTACACGGCCCGGCCAGGCGAGCGGTGGGGGCGCTACGTGCCTGCCGAGATGCTGCCCGACTACGCCGAGTACATATCGTACGGCGACAACCCCGGACTGCTCGACAGGAAGGGCTACGAGTACGGCCTGCGATACCTCACCTCGCACCCTCAGGACGTGCCCATGCTGCTGCTCGGCAAGTTCCTCCGCTTCTGGAACGTCTTTCCCGGCACGACTCTCGTGACGAGGGCGGCAGGCGCGACTGTGCTCGTCTTGCTGCCGTTCTTCCTGGTGGGATTGTGGGCGTGCTGGCGTAACAGGCAAAATGGCGGTATGGTGCTGGTGTTCATCGTGGGCACGATGCTCATCGGGCTGATCTTCTGGGCCGACACCCGCATCCGCGCTCCCGCCGAGCCCTTCATCGTGCTCGCGGCAGCAATCGGCGCGGTATGGTGGAGGGAACGTAGAGCCGACCAAAGCAGGAAGGTAGCCAAACCTCTACCTGCCGCGCTAGAACCGGACAGGGCAAGTTGAGCTAACTTTCCGCCCGCAAGCGGCGATTTACAAGCAACACCCGCGGAAAAAGCCAGAAGCCGGGCACAAAAAGACGGGAGCCCGCGCGGGCTCCCGTCTTTTTTGCGTCGTAAATTACTGGTGCTGTACTACCGTCGTCTCGTCCTTGCCGATGACGGAGCTTGTTTCGCCCGGCAGCGGCATCTTGGTGAACGGGGCGAAGTGGCAGGCCACGAAGTGCTCTAGCTGGCCGGGAGGGGCCACGTTGCGCCATTCGGGCACCTGCTGCTTGCAGATGTCCTGCGCCAGCCAGCAGCGGGTGTGGAACCGGCAGCCGGTGGGCGGGTTGAGCGGCGAAGGCACGTCTCCCTTGAGGATGATGCGCTCGCGCCTGATCTTCGGGTCGGGGATGGGGATGGCCGACAACAGTGCGTGGGTATAGGGGTGCTGGGGGCTTGCGAACAGGGCGGTGCGCTCCGCAAGCTCGGCCATCTTGCCCAGGTACATCACGCCCACCCGGTCGGAGATGTGTTCCACCACGCTCAGGTTGTGCGCGATAAAGAGATAGGTGAGGCCCATCTCCCCCTGCAAGTCCTTCAGGATGTTCAGCACCTGCGACTGGATCGATACGTCCAGGGCCGACACCGGCTCGTCGCACACGATGAACTTCGGGCGCAGCACGAGGGCGCGGGCGATACCGATACGCTGTCTCTGGCCGCCGGAGAACTCGTGCGGGTAGCGCTTGGCGTGTTCGGGGAGCAGACCCACGTGGGCCAGCGCGTCGTACACGCGGTCCTGGCGCTCGTTCTTGGACACGCCGTGGATGATGAGGCCCTCACCGATGCTTTCACCGATGGGCACGCGCGGGTCGAGCGAAGAGAATGGGTCCTGGAAGATGATCTGCATATCCCGGCGGACCCGTTTCAGGCGTTCGGCCCTGAGGTCGAAGATGTTCTCCCCCTGGAAGCGTACCTCGCCGCCGGTGGCGGGGGTGAGGCGGAGCAACGTGCGGCCCACGGTGGTCTTGCCGCAGCCCGACTCTCCCACGAGGCCCAGCGTCTCGCCCTGGCGGATGAAGAAGCTAACGTCGTCCACCGCCTTGGTCCACGCCACAGTGCGCTGCAAGAGGCCGCCGCGCACGGGGAAGTACTTCACCAGGCGGTCCACTTCCAGGAGCACGTCGGACTTCGCGCCATTCGCGGTGGTAGGCGGCCTGGGGATTTCGGTGGTGCCTACGGCCGTGGAGACGGTGGGACTGCCCCCGCCCATAGCCACGGTGGGGCTGCCGCCGGACCCGTTGCTGCCCTCCAACGAGCCGTCGGCCCCCGGCTCCGTGGGAGTGGGCGAGCCGAGGTCTTCGGGCGAGTGCAGGGACTGTGTGCTTTGCTGGTCGCTCATAAGCAGTTGCTCCTGGTTCTAGTGGTGGACGATGGACGACGATGAAGAGCTCTCGTCTATCGCCCGCTACAATGCTTCCGCTCCTTCTGGTCCTCCGACGCCTGCGGTGGCGCGGGTGGGGGGCTTGTCTTTTTGGCCTTGCTCGGCAAGCTCATCGGCGTACAGCCAGCAGCGCGCGGTGCGGAACTCGCTCAAGCGAATGAGGCCCGGTTCTTCAACCCGGCAGATGTCCATGACGTAGGGGCAGCGGTTGGCGAAGCGGCAGCCCGGCGGCAGGTTGCGCAATGAAGGCACCGAGCCGGGGATAACCGCCAGCTTCTCCTTGATCTCGCCGAGCACCGGGATTGAGGCCAGCAGGCCCTGGGTATATGGGTGCTTAGGCTCCTCGAATAGCTCCGTTACCGGCGCTTCCTCGACTACCTTGCCCGCGTACATTACCACCACATTGTCGGCCATCTCCGCCACGACGCCGAGGTCGTGGGTAATCAGCATGATACCGGTGTTGTAGCGAGACTTGAGGTCGCGCATAAGCTCAAGTATCTGGGCCTGGATAGTCACGTCGAGGGCGGTGGTCGGCTCGTCGGCTATCAACAACTCAGGCTCGCACGAGAGGGCCATGGCGATCATCACGCGCTGGCACATACCGCCCGACATCTCGTGTGGGTAGGAGTCGACGCGGGTCTTGGCGGAGGGGATACCCACCATCGTGAGCAGCTCTATGGCGCGCTGGCGAGCCTGCTGCTTCGTGAAGCTGCGGTGGATCATCAACGCCTCGGCGATCTGGTCGCCCACGCGGAACACCGGGTTGAGGCAGGAGGTCGGCTGCTGGAAAATCATCGAGATGCGGTTGCCCCGGATGTGGCGCATCTCTTCCTCGGATAGCGCGGTGATATCGAGCCCGCGCAGCCGGATCTCGCCTTCGGTAATGCGGCCGGGGGAGGCGATGAGGCGCATGATCGACATGGAGGTGACGCTCTTGCCGCAGCCCGACTCGCCTACCACGCCCAGCGTCTCGCCCTGGCGCACCTTCAGGCTCACCCCGTCTACAGCCTTGACCACCCCGTCGTCGGTGAAGAAGTAAGTCTTGATGCCCTCCACGCGGAGAAGCTCGTTAGACTCCTTCATATTCTCCGGGTAGTCCTTCATGAGGGCCTCATGTTCGACCCCAGTGTTCGCCCCGGTCCTACGCGCCGAGCCCTGGGTCCTCTGCCTGTTTGAAGTCTGAGTGTCCAGAGTGCTACCTCCTTTCAAGTACCGTCCGGCCGTGCATGCGTCGTGCCCCGGCTGCTGTGCTACGCAACGTACGCTCCTCGGCCTGGTGTGTCACTACGATGTGCTGTCTCTATTAGTATGCTTTTCTGTGTCAAAAGGCTCCTGGAGCCGTGTTTGTCTATGTGAAAAGGTGAAGCCACGCCAGAGTAAAGGGGATTTACATGGCAATGAAGTCAATCAACCGGACAGGGTCTCGCTGCTTTCTAGTTTTCTAGTCGCTTTCCTGGTTCCTTGGTTGGCTTGCTTAGGGGAGTCTCATAGCGCTTGTTGCGCGTGCTCATTACGGCAAAAAGCGTGCCCCCAGTTTAGCAAATGCTCGTACGCGTGTCAACTGCTACATTGAACATCTTACGGAGCGTCCCGAGTGGCCGGGTTCCTATCCAATATACAATACCCTGTGGGTATCGGTTCAATGGAAGACGCGGAGTGTCATCGCTGCCCCCGGAAGGACGCTGCCCCCGGGTTGTGGGTGTGATGGTAATCTGTCCTAGAGCATTATCGCATGCCGCCTCTGAAAAGCAACAGCGCGGCTTCGCCAGGGGCTATTGCACGTAAATGCATCAGGCGAGGTCGATGAACGCGCCGTTGAAGAGGCCCGCGCCCTGCTGCACAGGGGGTACGTGCATTACCTTACCCCTCGCGAAGTAGGGGAAATCGGGCCATTCGGCGGGGTCGCCCGCGCTCTTGCCGGGAACGGGGAGCAGCCGGGCGGTGAGGGGCTTGTCCAGCTTGACCGCCATGACCGCCATATCGGTGATGATGCGCTCCAACTGGGAAGCCGTCACGTCGCCAGGCAGGGGCACCGTGTCGAGCCCCAGGCCGCACACCGCCGACATGAGCAGCAGCGTGTCTACCGTCACCAGCCCTTCTGCGGCGCGGTCTGCCAGCGTCTGGTCTTCGAGCGCGGGGAGCATGAGGCCGGAGTAGCCGACAGTGGGTAGCTGCTGGCGTGCCTGCTTCAGCACGCTCGTGAGGAAGGCGGCGGCTGTGAGGGTGCCGGGGCTGCCCAGCGGCGCGCCACTCAGCATTTCGAGCGCGCGCCCGATGCTCCTGGCGTCGTCCGGGAAGGGGGCCATCGAAATGTCGAGGCCGGTAAAGGTATAGCCATGCTCGGCGGAGAGGGCCACGCACACGTCCGCCGCCTTGCCCGCTTCCTCTTCGAGCAGCCCCAGCAACCTTAGCCTCGCTTCGTCCAGCGAGGTAGCCCCGTCGAAGGCGCGCACCGCCAGGTCTGCCGCTTCGAGGGCCAGCCCGAACTCCGGCCTGCCGCCGTTGCGCTCGTCGTCCTTGTAGTAGGCTGCGGGGAAGAAAGGCACGTGGGGAGGACAGTTGCAGGCCGCCGCGAAGCGCAGGTTGCCAAAGCCCTCTGCGGTGCGCTCGGCCAGCGATTGCATGACGCGGGCGGAGGCTCTTACGGCCTCCAGGTTCACTATTCCACCGCTGCCCGTCCTCGCGCCCACCTGTATGCTGGCGAACGCATTTCCCGCCGCAAGCAGCAACTCGGGCACCAGCTCGTAGAACGGCTCGAACTCCTTCTGGGGGATGGTGGCTTGCAGCGTGCCCACCGAGAAGTAGTCGATGCCCGCGTCGGCGCACGCCGCGCCCAGGGCGGCTGCTTTACCGGGGGCATAGTCGTCGGGTGCGAGCCAGTCTTCAAGGGGCTGAGCGGCGAGCCGGGTGGTCTGCACGGTGAAGCCTTCTGCCTCAAGCGCCTGCCTACCCGCGTGTGCGAACGAGCCGAGCCTGGCGGCAAGCTCAAGCCGGGCCTCATCGGCGGTGGGGAGGGCGGCCCCGGTGGTGAGGGAGCGGATGTTCACTAGCTGCCGGAACCCTCGACGGGATAGCCCGCCTGCTGCCAGAGCGTGAGGGCGCGCGGCCCTTGCATTACCTTGACGTTGGTGTAGCCCTGGCTCTGTATCAAGGTATATGCCGAGTACAGGCTTTCTTCGTCGTTAGGACATTCGCAATAGAGGATAACATTTCCCGTCTTGGGTATTTCGGCCACACGCGACAGCACCTGGGCCTGGGGGATGTTCTTTGCCCCCGCGACGTGACTCCGCGCGTAGTGGTCGGGGGCCATTACGTCGATGATGGTCACGTTGTTGGCCTCGTGCAATTTGCGCACTTCCTCAATAGAGGTGCGCGGCACGTCGGCCACGATATTGAGCAAGGCAACCACGGTGGCGGTTGCCGCCGCGTTGGCGTCGAGGTTCTGAGGGGCGGTGTTGCCGGAGGTGTCCTGCACGCCGCCTGCTACGTTCGTCGCCGAGCTGTTGTTGTTCTGCAACACCACGAACAGTATCACCAGTACCACGAACGCGGCGCTGACCCCAAGCAACACCATGCCAAAGGTGTCGGGGCCGGACTTCACGGGCTTGTAGCCGGGAGCGTTGCGTGGGTCGATGGGCCTGCTAGGACCCCGGAGTTTGGTCGGTTTTCTCTTGCTGCTCATGCTGCCCTTTCTAAGCAATAGGTTGCGAAACTATAACACAGGGCGCGCGGGCGCAACAAGAACCAGGGAAGAGTAGAGACGGAAACGCCAAGACGCCAAGACGCCAAGGACCACGCCAAGATTGTTGAGGTTTGGAGGGTACAGAGAGGACCAGGGTACGTGATGTCGTGACCTGGTCCTTTTTCGTAGAATAACAATCCTAACCTCTGCGCGTTCTTGGCGTCTTGGCGTCTTGGCGTTTCCGTCTCCTATTGCTCCTCGCACCTACTTGTAGTTCGAGAGGTAGTCGAGGTGGAGGGTGGGGTCTGCTTCCCCGAGTTCGGAAAGGAGGCCCGCGAAGTCGAGGGGTTTGCGGCTGAAGGAGAGCGTGCCGTCCACGCGGGGCCACTCGTCCCTGGCACGGTCCCAGGCAAGCTCGATGCCGTTGAAGTCGGGGTCGTGCAGGTAGATCGCCTCGTGTGTGCCGTGGTCGGAAGCACCGTCGATGCCCCAGCCAGCCTCCAGCAGCCGGGTGAGGGCCACGGCGAGGTCGCGGCGGGTAGGGTAGTTGATGGCGAAGTGGTAGAGGCCGGTGGTGCCCGGTGCGGGAGGCTGGCCGCCCAGGCTCTCCCAGGTGTTGAGGCCGATGTGATGGTGGTAGCCGCCCGCGGAGAGGAAGGCCGCTGTGCCGAAGTTCAGTACCAAGTCGAAGCCCATCACATCGCGGTAGAACCAAATGGCGCGTTCGAGGTCGGCCACTTTGAGGTGCACGTGGCCGATGTGGGTGTCGGCGGGGAGCCGGGAGGCGGTTGCATCGTTTGCCTGTGTCGTGTCAGTCGCGTCTGCCATAGTTGCTTTACCCCTTCCTTAATCGGTCCAAATTATCTGCCGGATGTTAAGTATGCCAGAACAGGTCAAGGCTTGCTCCTGACTGTCGATAGAATCTGCAACTACCCTCAACTTGGCAAACAAAGTATGCAATTGGCTCGTCCTTCTCTGCTGCAACGTTAGCCTCAGGATCGCTAAGCCCTGCCAGTGGCCTAGCTCCGTCTCCCCACAAAGCCGTGTCGCTTAACATTGCAACCAGCCTACAGGACCCTGAGTGGTTCCCCAAGTCATAGATGAGCAAACATGGCAGCAAAGGTCCTTCCTTCGATGGTTAACGCACGAGTCGAGGGAAGGACCTTTATCGACAACCTGCTACTACTGTAACACGCTGAAGCAACAATGGACCAACAACAGGTAGCTGTCTAGGGTGTCGGCTTGGGACCGGACAGGGAAAGCTGTTTAGCCTTCAGCGTTCCTAGCTGGCTGAGTAGCACGTCATGAGGTGGTTGGTTCTCAGGGTGCAACTCCATTACCGCACGCTCGAAGTACTGCACGGTGTACGCCTTGCCGTCAAGGTCGCTTATCTCCGTGAACTCCTCGCTTACCGGGTAGCCCTGCTGCGCCAGCCCACCATGCTCCTCCCAATACCGGCGGAACTTACCACCTACGGTGTGCCCGGTTTCAGGGAAGTGGCGCGGGTTGTCTTTAGAGATGCGCTGACCGGGTGCTCCCCCCGGGCCGTACTTCTGCCTGTAGGCTTCGGCGCCCAGCAGCGAGAGCAACACGTCATGAGGAGGCTTGTTCTCAGGATGCAGTTCGAACACCGCTCGCTCGAAGTATTGAGTGAGGTAGACTTTGCCATCTACATCCGATATTTGCTGGAACTGCTCGGTAAGAGGATAGCCCTGTTGAGCGAGAGCACCCTGCGAGGCCCAGTACCGGGCGAAGGCGCCGCGCATGTTGTGGCTCGTCTGCGGAAAGAATGTTGTGGTGCCTATGCCGTTATCCTGGGGTAGCGCTGCCTCCAACAACCCTGTACCATCCGCGGGCAAATCCAGGACCTGTAGGTAGCCGTCCTTCACGCCCAGCACTGCGGAGGGGAAGTACGGTGCTACATCCAACCTGTGAGGGGTGTAATTGTAGGAGGCAATGCGCATCCGAACGGAGCTGTCTGTATAGTCGGGCACTGCTTGCCAGGCCCTCCCACTGCTGACAGAATAGTGGAGACTATCTGGTGTAACCAGGAAGAGGAGGCCCGGTACGCCCCTGGCCGCACCAAAGTCCCAGGCAACTGGAGAGTCAGGTAAGTTTCGCCAGTTCTTCCCGTTATCGGTAGAAAGATCAAACGAGGCACGTTGATCCCCTGGTTCCGCAAAGAGGCGCAAGATGCCTTGAGGGGCATACACAAAGCTGATAAAGGCTTTGCTCGTGTTGCGCCCCAGAAAGATTTCGTCAACAGTCTGTCCGTTGTCGTGTAATAGGGTTGTTGCAGTACCGAAGAGGCCCGGCGCGCCGGTTCCTTCCATCTGGCCTACATGTAACAGCAGGTTATCTGGGGCAGTCGCGCCAGGCATAGGTTCCAGCCGGTAGATGTCTGCGTCGTACTGGAGTCTAGAACCCGCCTTCCAGGTACGACCTCCGTCTGAGGAGGCTGACAATAGGCTCGTGGGTTGTCCGGGTTGTCCTGGTACGGCAACGGCCGAAACTGCCACATGCAACGCCTGCGCATCAGCTTCTGAGACAACCAGATTGCTTGCAAAGCTGAACCCAGAAGGGGGAGTACGCTGCTCCCAACTCAAGCCACCGTCTACACTCGAACGCAGCACCATCTGTCCGTTCTCTCGCGTGTAGGAATATACCTGTAAGCTCCCGTCATGAGCGATGTGCGTGGGCATACGTTCTACGACGTGACCCTGCGGCTCTTCAGAACTGAACCGCCAGACGACGCCTTCAGGTGTCTGGTGGTAGAGAAGCCCGCGAGGACCGCACAGGTTGAACCAGCGGGTGCTTAGCAGGGTGCGCTGGTTAGTACGCCAGTTATAGGCGAAGGTGCCTTGATTGGCCTTATACACATAGAACGTGTACGGCTGTCGTGTGTCCATACACAGCAAGTCCTGATGCTTGGGCCAGGGTAAATCGGTGCCGTGCCAGGCGGCAGGCGCGGCAGGCGCGGCAAGTGCGGCGGGTGCGGTAGGGGTAGTAGCAACATCGGGGCGTGGGGTCGGAGCGGGTTGATTTGCCTTTGTGGTCCTAACCAGGGGCCACGACAGTATGTTCAGCCCAACTAGCAGCAACATAGCGGTTACTGCTCTTCGATGATTCGCTCTCTTAGGGGCGATGTTCAGCACTGACGAAATCCTCTCGGCCCCCGTGAAGCGGCCTCAATCTAACGGACCCATTAGGGGCCGTTGGCTAATCCTATGAGACTAAGGTGGCACTCCATTACCAGTAAGAACGATCAACTAGCTTCCTGGTTTCGGCCAGCAACACTACCCATTAGTACTACAATTGTGATTCTAATTTACATTTACTCGATAATCAAGTCGGCCTCATCTACCGGCGAGAGTGGCACGTTAGGAAACACACAACAACACTGACGACATAGAAGTGGAACACCTCGGATAGGTCCCGACCTACCCAGGTGTTCCACTTCTATGTCTTAGACTTAAATTAGGGTCGCCATTCCTGGTAATTCGTAAACCATTCACGCCTTTGACCCGCGCCGTTTATGCCGTCCGCATGGGCCAGTGCGAACGCATCATCATTGGGTGAGTTCCCACCCGTTATCCTCCAGACGTTCACAGTCTCAGCTCCATGTCTAAACCAGCGGATGAACATCTGAAGGTCCC
>DASVQO010000017.1:0-21801 GCA_036389075.1 Chloroflexia bacterium
TGAGGGACGAGATTCTTCGCGGCGCTCAGACTGACAGAGGGGGAGTTGGTCTCGCATTGGCGGCACCTTGCAGATAGGCCCCAGTCTCCTTCGGAGACTTCGCTACTTGCCAGCCCGTGGCTTTAGCCACAGGGCGTCCCCACAGGACCACATGGGAGCACGCGGGCAGGCACCCTCGACTCAGTGGCAACTTCCCGTCCCGCTGTCCCGGAAGTCCTCTCCCTCTGCTGGTATGAACTCCCAGCTATAGTCGCCGGCGCGTAGGGTCAGCTTTAGCACTCCATTGGTGTCGTCGTTGCTGACCTCAAGGTTGGGGATGCGCTTGTCGATGTTGTAGTGGTCCTTGCCCCCGGTGCCGACTACGAACTCTCGAATCCCGAGCTCGGGGTCGCTCTTGCCTCCCGCGTCCTGGGGCGCGAAACGCTGGTAGTTGTGGTCGTGACCTGAGAGCACCACTTCCGCGCCCGCCTCGTAGAGGGCCTCCCACATGGGGCGCACCGCCTTTTCGTTGCCGTGCTCCCCGGCGTTGAAGAGGGGGTGGTGCCAGTAGGCAAGGGTGCACCGCGCCGGGTTATCCGCGAGGTCCTCCTCCAGCCAGCGCACCTGTGCCGAGTCCTCTTCGCACCCACCCACATACTTGCAGTTGCTGTTCAGCACGACAATGTGCCAGCTACCCAGGTCGTAGCTGTAATAGCCTTTGCCCTTTTCGCCCGCCGCATCTCCGAAGTAGTCGTAGTAGGGGCCAGCTTCGTCGGTCCGGTAGTCGTGGTTGCCGGGCGCGGGGCGAGTGCGTGCCTTGTGCCGCCCCCAGCTTGGATCGTAGCACTCTCTGTACTCTTTGGCCGTTCCACGGTCGTATACGTTGTCGCCCAGCGTAAACACCGTGCCTTCGATGTCGTCGAGCAACGCGGCGGTGCGCTCGTCGCCGTCTCCGTCGCAGTCTCCTATATCGCCGGCACCTACCAGCATCGCTTCCTCACCGTCGCTGAGTGCCAACTGCGGAGTTTCAGTGGGAGCAGGGCGGGTGGCCCCGGGCTTAGGCGTCCGGGTAGCGGCTTCCGCGACGGCACCGGGCGTATCGGGCGTATCGGGCGTATCGGGCGTATCGGGCGTAGTGGGTGATGGAGCCGCCTGCGAAAGCGACTCTGTCGGGCCGCTCACCGGTGTTGCCACCTCCTGCCGCAGCCCGGTGAGGCTGTCCTGCGAGCACCCCGCCAGCACCATACCTACCAGGGCCACTAGCAGCCAACGCGCAACCGGCGACTTCCTTACCTTCATGTAGCCTCTATACGCTCCCTTCTTGCAGTACGAGTTGTGCGGGCCGCGCCCTCAGGCGGGTGTTGGGCAGAACTGCGGGCCGGGCCAGTCGCTGCTCGCATAGCTCAAGTAGCGCCTCGGTGATCTGCTGCCTGTCGGGGAAGCGGGTGCTGATGTGTACGTGGCGCGCCAGGGTGAGCGTGGTATACACCTGTATCGACTGGCGCACCTGCTCGCCCGAAAGCTCCACGATGCGCTCCTCCAGCGCCTCCTCGACGTGCGCCAGGGCGTGCGGGTCGCCCAGGGTTCGCAAGGCTTGCTCCTGGATGTGCCCCAGGAAGTTGCCTATGTCCAGGCCGGGGTCTCCCTCGCAATACAGGTCGAAGTCGAGCAGGTAAATGCGGTCTGCGTGTGATAGCACCTGGTCGGCGTAGAAATCGCGGTGGATGCCGGTGTTGCGCGGCCTGGGCAATGCCGAACCTACGCGGTCGCATGCCTCCAACAGCCGTTCGATGCGCGCCGCCCATTCCGGCCTCATCTGGCTCAGCAGCGGCAACCGCTCGTGCAGGATGCGTAGCTCGTCTGCCATACCATGCCGCTTCTGCGGGCGGACGCGGGCGGCGTGCAGCTTGTGCGCCGCCTCCGCTATGCGCCTGGCGAGGTCCGCCCCGTCCTTCGAGGCCAGCAGTTGCGTGGTAGGTGCTCCCGGCACTTTGCGGTGCAGCCACATCTGGAACTTGGGCACCGTGCCCACAGGCTCAGGCACGCCGATGCCGTCCTCCGCGTCCCCGCCGAACCCCGACCGCCACAGCGCTGATACCGTATCATAAGTAGCTTTGTCGAGGCCTCGGGCGCGTGCCTTGCCAATCAACGCCATTACCTGCGGCTGCTCCCCCGGCCTCTCCACCGCTACGTCGTATTCGACCAGGCAGCGGCGGCCCATCTTGTGCCTGACCACGCGTATGCCCAGGAGGTCCAGCCGCCCCCCTTCTCCTATGAAGCCCGATAACTGCCGGCGGAACTGCTGGTGCACGTCCGCCGGGTTGAGGGCCTGCGAGAGGAAGGGCATCGCGGGGTCGTTGGCCGCGCCTGGCGGGTCGCTGACTGCTACAACCGTCGCTTCCGCGGCCCCAATCGCTTGCACGCCCCCGCTATCCGGCTCATGCTCCCGAGCTACAGGGGCATTAGCAATAGCGGCGGTGGGAGCTACCACGCTGTTCAGGACCGCCTCGGCCCGGTCGATGATGGCTTCCATGCCTTCGGGCCAGTTCTGCTCGCGGTTGCGAAACTGGTGGGGGGCGAGTTTCAACAGCCCGGCGGCCGCGTACACGGTGACGCGCTCTCGGAAGGTCTGCCCGCTCTCACGCTCGTACCCCTTGAGGAGGGCGTTGGCTACGGAGTGAATCTTGTCATGGGGGACCGTGTGCCGGATAGCGCCGCGCTCCAGGTGGGCCACGAACAGGCCGAGGTCGTAGGCAGGGTCGCCCGCCGCCGCGCTGTCGAAGTCCAGTATCACCACCCGCTCCCCGGCGAGGAGCACCTGCTTGGCGTAAAAGTCTCCGTGGACGGGGGTGTGCATTGGAGGCTGTTGCATGAGGTAGGTAGCGAGCCGCCGCGCCAGCCCATGCGCCTTCTCGGACAGGTCGGGGCACAGGAAGGCCAGCCCCGAGGCCACCGACAGCAGCGTAGAGGCTTCCGCCTCCCGGTTGAGCGGCGTCAGCTTGCCCACGGACCGCCTGTGCCCCTCGGCAAGGGCCACCCCCACGCGCTCGATTGCCGCGAGGTCCAGGTCCGCACCCGCAAGCGCCTCGCTCAATAACTGCCCCTCCATCCACTCGAAGGCGAGCACGTGGTGCCGGTCGGAGTGGCCCAACCTGCGGGGCACCTGCAAGACCCGGCAGCTAGCCTTGCGCGTGTTGAACACCCTGGCGCTCTGCTTGGCCTCCGCATACCCGGTGTCGCTGTAGAACTTGAGCACGGCCTGGGGCTTGCCACCCGACACAAGCTGGGCCACCAGGCGGCGCTCAGGCTTGTACCTGATGCTTCGTACTTCGGCCTCCCACAGGTCGGGGCGGTCCGAGAAGACCCTCCGCAGCAGCCGGGTCTTTTCCTCCGCCCGTGCCAGGCGGCCTAGCTGCTCCAGCTTGCTGTCGTTGGGGAAGACGGAGACCACTATGCCCAGGTCGTGCATGGCGATACGGCCCCGGCCCAGCGCCCCTGGTATGCCCGGCTGCTCTATCGCCTCCCGCAGTGGGTCGGCGGCCCCGGCCCCGTGCCCCTTGGCGTACACGTCTACCTGCCCGCCGGGTAGCTCGACCTTGTACGCCACGAGGCAGTTCATCCCGGGCTTGTAGCGCACGTAGAAGGGGCGCACGCGTCGTATATCCGCACCGGGGGCGTGCTGCCGGAGGCAGGCGGCGAACGCCTCGGCATCCAGCAGGGTAGCCAGGCCGGGGATCGCCGTGTCCCGCCGCACCAATTCCGCGTCGTAACGTGAAAGCACGCCCGTCCTCCTCTTACGCCAGCTTCCAGACCCACACCGTGCCGTCCAGCAGCACGGCGGCCAGGCTCTTGCCATCGGGCGACCAGGCCACCGACACGACCTCCGCGCCCGCCGCCAGGGTGCCCAGGTGCTTGCCTGTCGCGTCCCACAGGCGCACCGTCTTGTCGAAAGCGCCGGACGCCAGCGTCTTGCCGTCGGGCGACCAGGCCACGCCGTTGATGAACTCGGTATGCCCGGCCAGGGTCGCTACCGCCTTACCGTCCGCGCTCCACAGGCGCACGGTGTCGTCGTTAGACCCCGTAGCCAGCATCTTGCCGTCGGGCGACCAGGCGATACAGAAGATCTCCGCCGTATGCCCCGGCATGGCGTTGAGCAGCTTGCCGTCCCTGTTCCACAGGCGCACCGTGTTGTGCGATCCCGCCGCCATGACGCTGCCATCCGGCGACCACATGACGTTGTAGAGGAAATCGCCCTCTCCCTTGGCCGCGAACACCTGCGAGTCCGAGTCGGCGTCCCACTGGATGATCTGCATGTTGGTGGACACAGAGGCGAGACTGCGGCCATCTTGCAGCCAGGTAAGGCCCGCTATGATGCCCGAATGATCGCCGTGGGTGGAGACGAGTTGCCCGCCGGCGGTCCACACCCGCACCCGGTTGTCGAACCCGCCCGTGGCAAGCCGCGAGCCGTCGGGCGACCACGTGACGAGGTACACGTCCTTGGTATGCCCCTTCAGCATCGACACCACTCCGGTCTGCGTGTCGAGCAGCCTGGCAACGTCGTCCGTGGAGCCGAGGGCCAGCGTCCTGTTGTCGGGCGACCAGGCCAGCGAGGCCACGCCCGTCAGGTAGCCCGAATAAGTGACCACGCTCGTTGACTGCACCACGCCGCCGGAAACCGTGGCTTCTACATGCGACTGCATATCCGCTAGGGCGGTGGGCACCGGCTGGCGCGCAGGGGCCGTGCTTGTGGCCGCACTCCCGGCGGGCGACTGTGCGGCTGTGCTCGCGCCGTTCGTCGCGCTGCCGGTGGCGTTGGCATTTATCGCCGCCGCGACCAGGGCCAGCACGACCGCAGGCACGGCCAGCATGAGGGCGAAAGAACGCCTCCACGCACTGGGCTTGCGTGCTTTGTCCGTTTCTTTAGAGTTATTTGGTTGAGCCTTCAATTCGTTTGCACTCTCCAACTGGGTTTCATGTACGGGTGCGACATTGGTTTGCAAACTGCCCGTATCGCTAGCATCGCCACCATCTCCGCCTCCCGCCACAACTATGTGCACGGCGGGCGCGGGGGCCGGACTTGCAGCAGGTACGGCTATCTCTACGCCGGGACCGGCAAGCGACTCGCCGGTGTAGAGCTTGCGGTACGCACCCCCTGCCCTCATTAGCTCGGCGTGGGTGCCCTGCTCGACAATTGACCCCTCTTGCAATACGACGATGGTTTCAGCGTTGCGGGCCTGGCTCAATTTGTGAGTAATCAGGAACGTAGTGCGGCCGCGCGACAGGCGGTCCAACGCCTCCATGACGACGCGCTCGTTCTCCTCGTCCAGCCCCGTGGTCGGCTCGTCCAGTATGACGATGGGCGCGCGGCGTATGGCGGCCCTGGCAATCGAGATGCGCTGGCGCTGGCCGTTGGAGAGGGTGGCCCCGCGCTCGCCCAGCAGCGTGTCGTAGCCTTCGGGCATCGCCTGGATGAAGTCGTGGGCGTTGGCGAGGCGGGCCGCTGCCTCTATCTCCTCCTCTGTGGCCTCCGGCGAGCCGTAGGCTATGTTGTCGCGCACGCTCGCCGCGAACAGGATCGTGTCCTGCATCACCACGCTTATCTGCGACCTCACCGAGTCGATGGTGTACTCACGCACGTCCAGCCCGTCCAGCAGCACGCTACCCTCCGTGGGGTCGTACAGGCGCATGATAAGGCTCACCAGCGTGGACTTGCCGTTGCCCGACGCGCCCACCAGGGCGATATGCTGCCCAGGCCGCACGTCGAGGTTGATGTCGCGTAGCACCGGGTGCCCAGGCTCGTACTCGAAGGCGACGTTGTTGAAGCGCACGGCACCCCGTAACGCGGGCGCGGGTGCGGCCCCCGGCATGTTGCGCACGTCCGGCTCTTGTTCGAGCACGTCCATCACCCGCTCGCCCGCCGCCGTAGCCTTAGCCAGCCGCCCGGTGTACTTGGCGAAGTCGCGCACCGGCTTGAAGCCGTTCTTGAGGTAGGTGAGGAACACCAGCAGTTCGCCCGCGCTCAGCGCCCCTTCCAGCACGAGGTTGGCCCCCTGCCAGAGCACCAGCCCCGTCGCCAGCGCGATCAGCACGTCCACCGTGCGCTCAAGGCTGGCCGCCAGCTTGCTGCTTTTCACGTCCTGCTTGAGGCTCTGCTTGTTCTGGCTGAAGAAGCTCTCCGCCAGCGTGTCCTCCAGCGACAGCGCCTGCACCACCCTTATCGCGCTGATGGACTCCGAGGCGGTGGCGGCCATAGCGCCTTCGCGCTTGCGCTGTTTGCGGGCGGCGTCCTGTATGCGGCGGCTTATCCTCACCGTGGACAGGGCGAACAAGGGCGCGACCGCCAGCGCGAGCAGGGTGAGCTGCCATTGGAGCAACAGCATGAGCGCGAGCATGCCCACCAGGATGAGCACGTTCGCCAGCATCGGTAGCAGCGCGGTCACGGCCACGTCCTTTAGCTGGCCCACGTCGCTGATGATGCGCACCACGAGGTCGCCGCTCCTCGCCTTCGTATGGTAGGAGAGGGAGAGCCGCTGGATGTGGTTGTATACGTCGCTACGGGTCCGCGCCAGCACCCTGGTGCCGAGCATGGCGAAGCCCACCGTGTTGAAGTAGGCCGCCAGCGCCCTCACCGCCGTGATGAGCACGATGCCCACCGCCGACACCAGCAGTAGCATGCGCACGTCGAGCGAGTCCAGCCATGGGATGCCCGAAGAGGTAGCCTTGGCGCTCTGGGGAATTACCCGGTCGAACACGAACTTGAGGGGCCACGGCTCCAACAGGCGCAGGCCCACCTCAGCGAAGAGGGCCACGAACGACCCCGCCATCAGCTTGCGCTGCTTGCGCAGGTAGGGCCAGAACCGTCGCATGATGCGCCAGAAGCCCGGTATCGTCTGCTTTAGCGTCATCGGACGCGCCATCGCTACGAACCCACCCTTTCCATGACACCGCTCAGCACCTGCTTAGTGCCGGCTATCTCCAATATGCGGGCGGCCACCGAGTCCCAGGTGTGGCCCTTGAACACGCTACGCCGGGCTTCTTGCCCCAGCCGCGCCCGCAGTCCGGCATCTTGCCGCAGCCCGTCGAGGGCACCCGCCAGGGCCTCTGCGTCGCCGGGAGGGCAAAGCAGGCCGTTGGCCTCGTGCTCTATCACGTCCTCCAACTGGCCTATCCTGCTGGCGACCACCGGCAGCCCGGCGGCCATATACTCGTACACCTTGAGCGGCGAAAAGTAGAAATCTGCCCTCTCAGGGTAGGGCGCTACGGCCACGTCCATCTCGGCAAGCAGTTGGGGCACCTCGTGGGGAGGCACCGCACCTGTGAAACGCGCCTGATGCAGCAAGCCCCGCCTCTCAAGCTCTGCCTGCATAGTCTCGCGCTCCGGCCCCTCGCCCACTACGAGCAGCCGGGCGCCCTGCGTGCGCTGGCAGAGCAAATCGAAAGCCTCGACCAGCACCGGAAGCCCGTGCCACGGCTTGAGCGTGCCGACAAAGCCCACGGTGAAGGCACTATCTATCTTCCCGTTGCGGCTGCCGCCCACACCCTCAAAACGCCCGGGATTAACCCCGTTGGGCACAACGTGCACCCGCCCCTGCGCCGTGGGGAACCTGTCCAGGTACGCGGCCACCTCACGTGAGACGGCAAGCAGGGCCGTGGCCGCCCCGAACGCCCGGTTTGCCACTTCTTCGGCCAGTTCGCGGTGCACCAGCCCCCGGTGCTCGGCCTGCTCCTCTATGAGGGGCGCGTTTACCTCCAGCAGGCCGGGTATACCCTGCTCGCGGGCGTACTCCATACCGGCGTAGCTCCACAGCGAGTAGCGTTCGTACACCATGTCGAAAGGCCCGGCCTGCGACAAAATTTCGCCCACCCTGCCGTTGGCCTCGAACGCGGCCCTCTCGCGCTCCGCCCGCTCGCCTTTTGCCGGGGAGGGCAGGTCGTACACCGTTACGCCCTCAAGCCCCTCCGGCGGCTGGCCCCCCGTGCGTGCGGCGAACAGGGTCACGCGCGCACCTCTGCCGAGCAGCGCCCTTATGACCTCCTGCACGTGCACCGAAGCGCCTTTGCTGCCAAACACGGGTATACCGGCGTCGGCGCACACGTAAGCCACGCGCACGCTCATCCTCGCGCTCCTACTGCTTCCGCAGGCTCAGGGACATTTGCCGTTGTGGCTTGCTCGAACAGGGCGCGTATCCGCACCGAGTTGCGGTCGATGCTGAACTCGTCCTCGATGAGCCTGCGCGCGCTGCGGGCGATATTGACGCGCAATTGCGGGTCGTTCAGCAGGCGCTCGATAGCTTCAGCCAGTTTGGCGGGGTTGTGCTGGGGCACCATCAGCCCCGTCTTGCCGTCGCGCAGCACCTCCGGGATGCCCGTCACATCGGTCGAGATGCAGGGCGTGCCCAGGGCCATCGCTTCCAGCAGCACCGTGGGCAGGCCGTCGCGGTTGCCATCGGAGCCGACCACGCAAGGGGCCGCGAACACCGCCGCGCTGCTCACGTACTGCTTCACCTCGCACTGGGGCTTAGGCCCCATAAGCTCCACCGTACCTGTGAGGCCCAGCCGCTCTATCGTCTCGCGCAGCTTGCCCTCCTCCTCCCCCGCGCCGATAATCAGGCAGCGAAAATCGATCCCCTTGCGGGCCAGCATGGCGCACGCGTACACAAGGTCGCAAAAACCCTTCTTCTCCACCAGCCGCCCCACGCCCACTATCAGCGGCGCGCGTTCCTGCGGCGAGGTGTAGGGGAACTGGTCCAGGTGCAGGCCGTTGTAAATGCGGTTGATCTTGGTGCGGGCCGCGTCGGATATTTCGCTGAGGTACTCTACGTTGTAGCCGCTGACCGTGACCACGCCCGCCGCGTCCTCGAGCTTGCGCCGCAGGTCGTCCTTGCGCACGCTCTCGTGGAAAATGTCCTTAGCGTGGGCCGTGAAGGTGTAGGGCACCCCCGCGAAGTGGGCGGCCAGCCGGGCCACGCTGGTAGCCACGCTGGCGAAGTGGGCGTGCAGGTGGGTAATGCCGCGCAGCTTCACCTCTCGGGCCAGCATCAGCGCCTGGTGCACGTCGCGCACGTCCTCGCCCCGCGCCGCTTCCAGCCCGGTGCACACCCCCGGCAGCAGGTCGTTGGCGTCCTGGATGGCCTTCCAGAAGTCCGCCGCCTTCAAGCCATAGGAGGGCAGGTAGGTAACGGGGGCGCGCACCTGAGAAATAGCGTCCTGGAAGTGGTCGTCGTTGGGCGGGCGCAGGGAGAAGATGTCTATCTGCACCCCGGCGGCCTCGTGGGCCAGTATCTCGTTCACCACGAACGTCTCGGAGTAGCGCGGGTACCTCTTCAGCACGTACCCCACTCGTAAAGGTCGGTTCTCGTATGTATTCGACATGGCAGGCATGTCCCCTTTCAAAACTGTGTTCGTTGTTCGGGAGGTGGCAAATCGTTGAGCGCTTGGCGTGCGTGGTGCCCGCTCATCGCGCCTGTCAGCTACTGCAAATGCGGCGGCACTCCGTCCGTGTAGGCAGGGCGAATGGAAGGCGCGCGTCCCGGGCCATAGCTCTTGCGGAGTCTCCCCTGCGGCAGGCTATAGCCAATCTCCGGCAGGGTCATCAGTCGGTCGGCGTGCCTGTCAGCCAGGCATTCCGCCAGCGCCTCCACCGACTTGTGCGCGCCCTCCATGCGGAAACCTTCCCAGGCGGCCCGCGGCGGGTCGTCCAGGGTGCGCTCGATTACGCCCAGTAGCTCCCGCCCCGTTATAGTCTCGGTGTCGGGTGCCGCCACCACCCACCCGCGAGAGGCGAACAGGCCGGCCCGCATCTTCTGCTCCTGGCTCGGCCCGTGGCGCGGCACCACCACGGCGGGCTTACGGGCCAACGCTACTTCCATCAGGCTGTTGTAGCCGCCCATCGTCACCACGAGGTCGGAGGCTGCCACGTACCGGCGGCAGTCGCCCACTTCGGTCCTGATGCTGACTGGCAGCCCCTGGGCCTCATCCCGTATCGCGTTGCGGGTGTTGCGGTCCATCAGCGGCCCAAGCACGACGAGGCTATCGAACGAGGGTGCGGCCTCGCCCTGTAAGTGCTCCCTCAACCCGCGAAGGTAAGCTCGCACCAGCGGGGCCGCGTCCTGTCCACCGCCCCCCGTGACGAGCACCAGCCGGGACGTTGCCAGGTTGAGCCGCGCCCGCACCTTCTCCGGCGCTTCGTGGGGCGAGTCGTTGACCACGTAGCCGCAGTACCGCGCCATGCCCGCTATCTTCTCAGAGAAGCCGTACGCGCTCACGCCGTCGAACACCTGGGGGTCGCCGTACACCAGCACCCGGTCGTACCACTCCTCGATGGCCTCCGCGATGCCGTGCTGCTCCCAGAGCTTCGATACAGTGCCGGGGGCGTCGAGGATGTCGCGCAGCCCGAGCACGCAGCGAGTGCCGATGGCCTTCGCCGCTTTGAGCGCGGGCACAAGCTCTCCGGCGGGGCCGAGGGGCAGGTAATCGGCCACGAACAGGTCGGGCTGGTAGCGCAGCATCACCTCGCGGAGCACCGAGGCGCGTATGCCGTGGGCCATGTCGGCGCTAATCGGCAGGCTGCGGGCGCTCCAGCAGTCGGTCGCCACCTTGCGAATAGAAGGCAGCTTGATATAGTCGAGGCCGGGTAGGTCTTTCCAGAAGGGGAGGGAGGCGCTGCCCACCGCGAGCAGGATGCCGCTGTTGGGGTAAGCGTCTCGGAGGTTCTGTGCCAGGGTGGTGGTGCGGCGCAAGTGGCCCAGGCCAAATCCATCGTGGCAGTACATGAGCACCCGCGCCGGGCGCGTGTCCGGGCCGGGTATGTTCGGGTTGTTCGGCTGCATTGCTGCGCTCCATGTAGGGGCCGGGACAACCCGGTCCTCCCACGTCGAGGGTTATTGTGTCGGGAGGACATCGGGAGGACTTATTAACGATTGTTAATAGGCATACGCCCAGCGGTTACACGGGCGCGCTTGTCCCCGCATCCCGGCCTTCACCTTGTTAACGCGATAGGACCGAGAAAGTAATGACCACCCAGTAGAAATTCGGAAGGATCTGAGGGTGTTGTGCACGCCTTGATTCGAACGCGCCCGGCGTGACAGTGGAGGGAATAAGCAGGCATTGTGCCACATGCTGTAGTACCGAGGCACATGTATGAGAACAGTAATGTCGTCTACAATGGAAACGATGGTTGCTGTAGCCTCTTTGGAAGGTGGAGGAGACACACGACCAGAGGTGGCCCTTGTCATTCTGAGCGCAGCGAAGAATCTAAGATGTTGCCTCGGTTCCTATGTTCAGCGTCAGCGCCATAGTAGGTAATGTTCAACAGCCTCCTTGTACATGCTTCTTTAGATTCTTCGCTGCGCTCAGAATGACAGAGGGGGGCTTGGTACCGCTGGGCAGCACTCTGTAGATAGACCCGAGTTCGTTACTGTGCTGACAGAGTTCGCGCCTGGCTTGCGTGTCATGTATGTAGTGAAACCCATGCGATGGCGAGCGTTATGCTCACAACACTGAGTGGCCTTATCGCTGGTTTGGTGTGCGGTACCGGCTTACCGCCTTAGCATAAGTCCACTGTATTAGGTATATTAGTCGGGCCTTGACGTATGTCAGTAGTGGGACCAGTTACCGGTAGGAGGGCAGCGATGGATGCTCATCAGATGGACGACCAAACCTTACAACTACTGGAACAGGCGGATGAAGCATATTCGACCGGGCGCTGGCCGGAAGCTGTGCAGTTGTATACTAGCGTGCTTGATTCCACCCCCGATTTCGCGTATGCCTATGTGCAACGCGGCCTCATACTAAAGGAGATGGGCGACACGTCTCGCGCCGCCGAAGACTTCGATCGGGCGCTCCAACTGGACCAGAGTTACGCCCCGGCTTACTATGGGCGCAGCTGGGTGCGCGTATCTCAGGGCGATTACCAGGGCGCGATCTATGATGCGGAGACTGCTATCCACCTCGATCCTGGGAACGCCGAAATGTACTTTATCCGGCTGGGACTGGCTTATCACGGGCTGGAGCAATACGATAAAGCCATCGATATTTACACCAGGGCCATCAACGCCCACCCTGATGTGGAAGGCACTATCTACAATCGTGGGCTGTGCTATTACGACATGGGAGAATACCAGCGAGCGGTCGATGATTTCAACCGGGCGCTGGAACTCGATCCCGGCTGGCCCTGGGCACTGCGCGTACGAGGCCTGGCATACGCTGCCCTGGGCCAGGGCGAAAAGGCCAACGTAGACATGACCGAGGCCATTAAGAACGCGCCGGACGACCCAACATCCTATCTCTACCGGGGTCTGCTTTATAGCGAGTTAGGCTATGACAAGTGGGCAAACGATGACCTCAAGAGAGTCCTTGAGCTGACGGATGACCCGGAGCTGAGGAAACCCGCCGAGGAGGCGCTGGGCGAGCAGGGAGGGGGACTGTCCGGGTTTTTCAAGAAGTTCCTGGGCTGATGCCCTCAGATTCCAACTTGTATCCTAGTCTGTTGTGCTTATTTAGTTCATGTACCCGCACAATAGCGTCGTGATTAGCTGCGGCATCGCCAGGCATGAAATTCCTGGCGATGCCCTCTTCAGTATCTACTTTCCAGGTTACTTCCAATCTAACCCACATCGTACCTCATATCTTAGTGGGCGCGACGCCGACCTGGATACCAATATCGACCGGCTGGCATGAGCTGCGAAAGCCTTACTGCCGCGCCGGTCGATACTTGCTCCTGGACGTACCTCGCATCACCTGAGGCAAAGGGACTGATAGGGAGCATGAAAGTGACTATCTAGGACTTACTCCGCGCCCACATTTGTGCGCCACCCAGTATCAGGCCGAGCGCGGCCAGTACCAGCACGAGCAGTACAGCTAGATCAGCAGGGCCGCCCGTGCGTGGCATCCCAACAGGGCCGGTGGGCGCACCCTCCACCTGGGGGACCAGGCCACAGGCTACCACCTGTCCCGACTGGCTGATGGAAATGACGTGTTCGCCGTCAGCCACTGCTGCCAGTGCTACACTTTCCGTCCCCCTGAAAAGCAGTGCGCCGGTAGCCGCGGCGGAGGTGGCGCTCGGTGTGCCCGGCACGAGCGCCGGCAGCGCGGCAAGACTGGCCCCTGGCGTGGTGCAGGTGCCCGCATGCAAACTGGCCTGGGCGGGCGTGCCCGCCGTCAGCCCGCTTACGTGGAGCGATACCGTAGTGCCGCCGGTTGTGCCGTTGCCCGTAAGGATTGCCCCACCTCTAGCCTGCGAGCCGTCCGGTGATTCCAGCCGCACCACAGCCGCCGAGGGGCCAAGACCCAGGTTCGCGTCCCCATCCAGGGTGAAGGGCAGCGTCGGTAGCGCCGGGCTGTAGGGCAGTCTCGCCAGGCTCTCAGTTGTGGGGGCCAGGCTGATGAGCTTGGCCAGGCTCTCGTTCGATGGGGTGATGTGTATGGACTTGAACCTGTGGTTTTCGGTGGTCGCCAGCACGTTGAACTCGATGTAATCGACGTTTATGTCGCCAAGGAAGCCCGCTGTCTCTCTCCAGAGCCAGGTCGCGCTCGTTGCATTTATCTCCAGCGACCTGTCGGTAATCTCCAGGTGGATGTCGGTGGGCACGTCCGGCTCGTCCGCGCGCTGCCGGGCGGCGTATTCGGCGGCCGTCAAGGTCTTGTTGGGGAGGCCGAACATAGAGTTGTCGAACACCACCGTCCCGCCCTTGACGAAGTGTTCGAGCACAAGGGCGGCGTTGTGATTGTTGATGGCCTCTGTGAGGCTGAGCGCGTAGATGGGGTCTATCGCATCGGGGCCTGTGGCCTGTGCGCGAGCAGACGACGCCCCGGTCCCAACCCCTGCAAGGACCACAGCTGCTGCGGCTACAATAAGAGCTAATTTCTTCATTTCTTTGTGCCTCCTAAATATTCAAGGTGTTTTATAAAGTCAGACGGCAACTGCCAAGCCGGAGCGCGTTTGGCGTACTAACAGCAGTCGCGTAAGTCTCTTATGTTCAAGAGTGTAGCACCATAGCCGGGAGCAGGCAGCGAGCACATGGTGTAGCGGCGGCCCGACCTTCCTACCTTTCTTGATTAAGACGAAAGTCTTACCACAGAGGCGGACAGGAGGAGGACATGCTCGCAAGAGTTGCCTTTCAGATGTGGCACACTAGAAGTCATCTGAAAAACAAGACCGCCAAACATGAGCACCCAAGTCCCCCTATGTCATTTCGAACGTAGTGAGAAATCTCGTCCTTTAGCACCCAAGTAACACCTTTCCTATGATGCACAGTCTCATGAGAAAAGAGCCACTTCCCGGTGTAGGACGAGATTTCTCACTGCGTTCGAAATGACATGAAAGGGGTTTAGGTGCCGATTTTCCACACGTTCATTTTTGAGATAGCTTCTACTCACAAGCAAGGAAGGACCCCCCTCATCCTCCTAGATGAGGGGGGGTCCTTGTCTCAGGAGATTTGTGAGACCGCCCGTGTTCGCCTACAGGTCGAACGCCGCGCTGTATGGCTGGTCGGTCGCCCTGATCTCTACCTCGTTCTTGCCCCCGTCGGGCATTCTCGGCACGCTTACCTGGAGGCTGAACCGGCCTTCCGCATCGGTCAATGCCGAGCCTATCACTTCCTCAGACTCCCCGTCCAGCCGTAGCGCCACTACTACCTTCGTATTTGCGGGCCAGCCCTGGCCGGTCGCCTGGTACATGTTCCCACTGCCGCTTATCTTCACCATCTCGGTGAAGGGGAGATATCGCAGCGAATAGTACCGGCCGTCCGCGGTGCCGGCTCGCACCCCGAGGTCGCTTCGCCCGCGCCAGGCCGCGTCAGCGCTGAAAGCCACGTTGAACGTGCCGTCGTACTTTACGGTGGCGCTACCTACCTGCGCATTCAGGCTATCATCGGCCGACACCACGCTGATGTTGACGATGCTGTCCGCGGGCCAGCCTTCCGCCCTCGCTTTGTAAGTTACAGGCCCGTTGCGGCTGCCCAGGCTATAGACGGCCATAGGCAGGCCCGCCGGTACTATCCGCCCGCTTTGAGCTGCTACGCGGACCGGCACGCTCGCGGAAGGCCCACCCGGCACTGCGGCCGTCAGGATCAGCTGACCTCCGTCCTTCCACTGGGGACCGGGCACGAAGCTGTAGCTGAAGTTCCCGGCGTAGTCCGCGTATGCGACGCCCAGCGCTTGCTCGGCGGTTGCCGAACCGGTGCGACTCAGTGCAAGATACACGCTGGCTCCAGCGGGCCACCTGCTCCCCGTAGCAGTTGCCGCCTGCCCTACCGCCAGCACGTCCGGGTACACTGACAGCCTGGGGTTGCCGGGCACGGGCGTAGCCGTAGGCGGCACGGGCGTGAACGTGGGCGCGGTCGTGGGAGTGGCCGTGGGCAGCCTCGTTATGCGATACGGGACCTCCAGACGCACAGTGCTGATGCCGTCCACCACAATCAGGCGTACCTCGGTATAAGGCGCGTATTCCCTGCCTACCCACACCTGGGTCGAGAAACTACCCTGCCCGTCAGTTGTTATGGGGTTTGGCAACCATGACTCGGTCTGGCTGCTTGCGACACGCAGGCCCAGGTAGAGGGCGCGCCGCGCGGGCCAACCCCAGCCGCTGAAGCTGACGTTTACTTCCGCCGGGCCGCTGGCCGGGTACACGTCCGCGCCGGGCTGGCCTATAACGGTAATAGTCTTTTGTGACGTGGCCCTGGACCCGCCATCAGTAGCCGCCACGATCCTGAACTGGAAGCCTACGGGCTTGTTGCGTATGGCAACCACGGCATTGAAGTAGCCTCCCCGGTCGGCGTTCGCCGAGGCTAACCATTCGACCTGGCCGTTGTTCAGGAGCATGCCCAGGCTGACCGGCACGCCGCCAGGGAAACCCTCACCCTGCACGCGGACGGAGCCGTTAATCACCACTTCGTCGGGCGTTACGCTGACCTTGGGATTGTAGGCCAGCTTGAAGGTTTGTGTTGCTTTTACGGCACCCGCGTTTGCCGTGGCCGTGATGGTTACCTCGTCCAACTGTACTGCGTCGCCGGGTAGGGTTATCCTCACTTCGAAAGTGCCGTCGGCCCTTGCGGCCAGAGTTGTTATGCTCCGCGCGTAGTTGGCGCTTGGTTTCTCTACGCCAATGCTTACCGCCGAGTGGGCCGGGAAGTTCCTGCCGTACACCATAATTTGCGTGTTGACGTCGCCCTTACCCGGGTCGATAGTGATGCTGGCTTTCGTCACGGGGGTAGGGGAGAGAGTAGGGGTAAGAGTAGGTATGAGGGTCGGGACCCGGGTTGCCGTGGCGGTGGGGGCAGGCTGGCCTGCCTGGTTGTACCGCCAGTCGAAGTAGGCGCGGCCAACGTTGCCCATCTCCACCTGCCAGCCTTCGGGGTTGTCCGGCGAGTAGGTCAGGATGCGGCGCTGGAAAGCCTGCATCAGCACCCAACGCTGTGTGCCGTTCACGCTGACTTCAATCCAGTACGGCTCGGTAATGGGATAGCCCATCGCGAAGAGCCAGTCCACAACCAGATCGTTCTGTACGTACCGGCCGTCGTGGTACGTTACGCCTTTCGCGTTCATGAAAGTCCAGAAAACGTCGGCTATGTTGTGACCCAGTTGCGGCTCATACACGCCATACTTGACCGCGTGCGAGTCCCCCTCGAAGCCCCCGACGCTTCCGGTCCTCGCCAGGTACTCGCGCACCGGCTGGCCCGTGCGGTTAGGGGCGCGGTTATCGCCCTGCGTAGAGGCGACTTTTGCAAGTGCTGCGTAGGTGGGGGCATTAACGCTGGCCGAGGTGTCTCCCGCAACGGGTATATACGCCGGGGTGGCCGGGGCGAACATCCTGTCGCCGGTCTGGACTCTGCCCGAAACCATATCGACCACCAGCAGGCCGTTGGTGACGAACCATTCGGAGTCGCGGCTCGCGGTAGGATCGTTGATCTCCATGCGGCTCTTGTCGAAGTACGTCACGAGGTGCTGCCCACCTGGGCCTTCGGCATGAGGCTCGTAAGAGGTGTGGAAGGGTTCCGCTCCCCACATCCACGAGCGGGCTACCACCTGCTCCCGCACGGGCTTGTCGGTATGGTTCCATACCTGCTCGAATATAGGGTCCCCGAACCCCGCCGACGCGCCTACGGTAGCGGCCCTGGCAGGGGAGAATAGGCTGAGCACAAGAGCCACCGTCGAGAGGCTCATTGCTACCTTCTGTGCTGCCTTTCTGTTGCCTGTTGATAACATTGCCTTTTCCCTTTGTACTCTCGTTTGCTTTCGAGTGGATTTCTGCATGGCGCAGACTGGTGAGTACAAAGAGATTATCCCGCGCCTGGCCCCGCTCGTAATCGGCAGGTCAGTCTAAGCATGGGTACGTTACAGGACGTGTCCGCAGGTAAGACTTAGGTGGGGGCCGCAACTGCGCCCTTGGTCGCACCGGTAGGCAATACGTCCTACCACATACCCGGTTTGCAACTAGAAGCACCCTAAAAACCAGGTAGCGAAATATGAGCACCCAAAGCTACCCCCTGTCATTCTGAGCGCAGCGAAGAATCTCGTCCTCCACGGAGATGTCCCCCTCTTCTCATGAGAAGAAGAGACTCTTTGCTGGAAGATAGATGCTACCTGGGTGCTGAAGGACGAGATTTCTCGCTGCGCTCGAAATGACATTGGGGGCTTTGGGTGCTCATGTACCACACCGTCGTTTTTGATGGCTTCTGGTAACGGGACTGGTATACCGAGCCTCTAGCCCTTGCTGTTCTCTTGAGGCGACTCCCCGACTTGTCCTGGCCTCTAAAAGGGAGACGGTGGTTCAAATGAAGGGTAGGGGGAGCTCCCAGGTGAGATAGCCAACTCGTTGACAGCCGGCGTGATTTCGCGCGGTTTGCTTCTCAAAACACGGCCTGCTACTCCAAGCAGGCGGGTAGAACCTGTGCTGCAAAGCTCGCCTGAAACGGGTTTCCGGCCTGGCAGAACGGCGTAGGGTGCTCCGGCATTCGGCCTAGAGGGCAATAGTCTCGTCAGTGGTGCGGCCTATACAGCCTACGGCTATTACTACCGCGCCCGGCAACCATGCAGAATAAGGCTCGAACAGGGGGAACAACCGACCCCCGGCAAATAGGACAACGGGCTACAAAGCTTCAAATCAAAAATAAGCAATGACAATATGCGAAGGGGAAATCGATGTTTACCAGAGACTACAAACATGAAAAGAGCACAAATAGGCAGTGGCGCAGCCGTGTGATGACGTTTGTGCTATTGATACTGGTAGCAGCAGCATTTGGCACCCAGGCCGGCACAACGCCTGCCGCGCGGGCATCACAGGCCACAAAGACGGTGTACCTCACCTTTGACGACGGCCCTCACCCGAAGTACACACCCCAGGTGCTGGACCTGCTTACTCGCTACAACGCCAGGGCCACCTTTTTCGTCATAGGCCAGAGCGCCCAGGCGTACCCCAAGCTCCTCCAGGCGGAAATAGACGCCGGGCACGCTCTCGGCAACCATACGTTTACACACCGCTCGTTCCTGAGCATGAACAGGGCGCAGTTCCAGGAAGAAGTGCTGAGCACCCAGCGCGTGCTAGGCGACGCGGCAACAACTTTTATACGACCACCCGGAGGCGCTATCAACGCACGCTCGCGAGGATTTGCGGAGGAGTTGGGGCTACAGGTCGTCTTGTGGGATATAGACCCGCGAGACTGGAGCAGGCCGGGGGCCTCTGCCATCTCGTCCCATGTGCTTCAGCGCGTGAAGACCGGCAGTATCGTGCTGTTACATGACGGCGGGGGCGACCGCTCGCAGACTGTAGCCGCGCTGGAAACGATACTCGCGAAGCTGTCGGCACAGGGCTATGCTTTCGAGACCCTGCCGCAAAGTCGAAAGTAACACGCCCAGGCGTAGAGGTTACGCCTGGGCGGGGGTAGCAAGGAGTGTCGTC
The DNA here is from genome assembly GCA_036389075.1 of Chloroflexia bacterium. GTDB lineage: Bacteria > Chloroflexota > Chloroflexia > QHBQ01 > JADMIH01 > JADMIH01. The sequence continues at coordinate 18,875 of DASVQO010000017.1, forward strand.
GAGTGGCTCAAGTGCCCGGCTTGACTACCATCAGGAAGACGATAGCCACCACCAGCACGGCCAGTACGATCCCCAGGACGCGGCCACGGCGGTCCAGTGCGGCATACTCCTCAGAGTCGTGCTTGCCAGCGTCTACGAGCTTGATCTGCTGTCTCAGGGTGGGTGTATAGACCAGCAGACCTAGCACAACGGCGAGCACGTAAAGCACCAGTGAGATGAGTATCCAGGTGGTGGTGAGGGGCCATGCTCCTATCAGGACCAGCCCGATACCCGTTACAAGGAGCAGCGCATAAGACGGGTTGGCAATCCAGTCATCCAGGATCTTCACACCGCGCAGGGTAAACGGCAGCACCTCGGGCTTCTTCGATGCGCGTACCAGCCACACGCTGTAGGTGAGATTGGTGCCGATGGCGGCGATTGCGAGCAATATGTGCAGCCATTTCAGTATGAGATAGACCATTGTAAAGTCCTCCTGGCAGCGGATCATCCCCCACTGCTACTCTCCTCGTTCCTTACGTAATCTGCGCCCGCTGCGTCCTCTTGTGGGAGTAGCAGGTTGTGAGTAATTCTCACAGAGCCTGGTCTTAAGGGCATTCGACGCATAGGGTATTTCCGCTTACCACCTTTGGCGTAGTGGCAGACACTCCAAATGGTAGTCGCCCGCCTAAGCTCCCACACCTATACTGCGGGTAAATTATCAGCCTCTTAGTTGGGTAACACCTGCGGTAATGGGTCTTACCAACCGTTGGGGTAACCCACGTCGATGAGGTACTAGCATGTCCAGCCTGCTACACTCAGAGGTTTCAGGAACCGAATACAGCTCGCCGGCTCGTTCCGGCACGCATAGTAGCCCTGAAATAGGCCCGCTGTATCGACCCGGTTGGCTGGACCGGCTCTTCGCCTGGGTAGATCGGCTCCCGGTGCCCGCCTGGGCCTTTTACGCTGCCTGCTGGCTGCCTCTCATGCTCGCTGAAACGCTTATCAAATGGCTTGACGGCGCTTATGCTGTAGGCACAGTGTTTCCCATCCATGCAGTACACACGGCGCTGCCCCTTTACGTCCTGGCCACAGCACACTACCTGGACAGGCTTGCCGAGGACAAGATGCAGACGTTCCGTAGCGTGTTTGTAGGTGATGAAAGGGTATTCGAGCGATTGCGCTACGAACTCACGAATGCCCCCGCTCGTATGGCGTTACTTGCCGGGTTGACCGGGGCTGCGGGTGGCGCACTCGTGAGCGCGCTCTTGCCCCCGGGCATTACGCAAGCGCAAAAGTTGTTTACTTCCCCCGCGTCGACCATACTTGATACTGGGATAATAATGGGGCTATGGGCGCTGCTGGCAACCGTGATGTACCACACAGTGAGGCGACTGCGCCTGGTGAGCCGTATCTACACGCAACACACTCACATCGACCTGTTCAAAGTCGGCCCTCTCTACGCGTTCTCCACGCTGACCGCGCGTACGGCGCTAGCCATCATGTTCGCCCTGTACGCCTGGTTCGCGGTGGACCCCTCTCCCTTACTCGGGAACGTACCCTTTGCGGGAGCTATAGCCGTATTCGGGTTTGCAGCACTAGTAACCTTTGCGCTGCCCCTGCTGGCCCTGCACAAGTTGCTGGCGCAGGAGAAACACCGCCTGCAAGATGAGAATGGCGAACAGATAAAGAATATCGTGGCGGAGCTGCACCGGCGCGTGCAGGCCGGAGAACTTACCAAATCGGACGAGGTAGAGGCCGCCCTGAACAGTCTGATAGCGGAGCGCGAAGTGCTGGCGAAACTGCGCACATGGCCCTGGGACACAGACACGTCCCGCCTGGTTTTCACAGCCGCGATGCTGCCCATGCTCCTCTGGCTCATACAGCGCACCCTGGAGAGGCTGGGCTTCTAAGCGCAGCTAAGGGACTTGTTAGGGTCCGATAGAGAGTCACGTCGTAACTTATTGCTGCGGGAGGCGCAATTCCTCAAGGGGTACGCGCACCTTTACAGTGGTGCCTTCGCCGGGCCTGCTCTCCACGCTGTATTCCCCACCCAAAGCGGCAGTGCGCTGTCCCATGGTGCCGAGACCCATGTGGCCTGCGGGTACCTGCTTAAGGTCGAACCCCTGGCCGTTGTCAACCACTTGGAGAGTGAGCGCCTGCCCTTCTACGCCGACATGAATATCCACTCGTGTGGCCCGGGCATGCTTGGTCACGTTATGCAGGGCTTCCTGGGCTATTCTGTACAGGGCTTCCTCAGCTGCGGGTTTGAGCCTGGGTACCTGGTCCTCGTTGGGGCTAACCACCTCAACCTTGAGCATCTCCCGCCCCGCGACGGCGGCTGCATGCTTTCGCAACGCCTGGAGCAGTCCTTCCTCTTCCAGGGCGCCGGGCCGTAGCTCGAATATCAACGCTCGCATTTCGGCCAGCGCGCCTCTTGTGAGTTGCTGCAAGTCTGCCAACCTTGCGAGCGCGCTTTCGACCTGGGGACCTCCGCGCCTCAGCAGCGACTCGACCGTGCGCGCCGTGAGATTTATGCTGAACAACGCCTGTGAAACCGAGTCGTGCAGCTCGCGAGCCAGGTGCTGTCGCTCCTCTGCCGCGGCTTTCTGCTGCACCTGCGCGAGCAGCCTGGCATTCTCCACGGCCACCGCAGCTTGGTTCGCTATGGCTATGTGGAAGTTCTGTTTGGCCTCTCCGATGTGCTGAGTAGGTGGGTAATACCCTATCAGCGTGCCAACGACATTATTCCGGGAGACAAGAGGCGCAACAATAACGGTATCCCAGCTTACCGCTCGCATGTGCTCATGGAGGGGGCCTAGCTCGGGGGTATCGAGCACGGTCTGGCGTATGCCCTTCGCGCTCAGGATTTGCCCGGCCTCGATAGTTTCGAGCATCGGCAGCCTGGCCCCCGACTTCACTATGCTGTTCTGTGCCTCCACGAACTCGTC
>DASVQO010000018.1:0-5513 GCA_036389075.1 Chloroflexia bacterium
CATGGGGCACACAATCGTCATCCTGGTGGACTGTCTGCGGTCGCCGGACGAGAAGAAGGGCTACTTCGCTCCAGGCTCGGAAGGGCTGTTCCTGTTGAGGCTGGGAGTGCTGCTGGCCGGGAGCGGGGAGGCTCGCGGGCGCGTGCTGCTGTGTCGCTTCCTGGCCGTGCCCCAAGGTGAGGCCGTTAGCAGCTACTCGGTCGCGGCGCAGGCGATGCGGCAGAAGCTCGAAGGCGAGGCGCTGGCCGCGCTGGCCCAGATTGAGGCCGAGCTGAGCGAGGAAAGCCGCTCCCCCTCGAACGCGCACATCGCCCCCGTCGTCCGTGTGGCGCTGGAAAACGAGCTGGCCCAGGACGCCCGGCGCTTCCTGCGTGGCGAAGACGGCGCGCTCGCCCTGCTCCCCTTCCGCCGCATGACCAAAGACACCTGCCCCTGGATACGCAAGGCCCTGCGCAACCCCCTCCCCTGCGACGTGGCCTGGGTGCGTCCCCCCGCCGGGTACGAGCAAGAGCGCGGGCCGGACGCGACACCGAGCACGCCGTTCCACAGGGGCATGAAGGTGCTGCTCCCCGCCCGTGGCGGCCCCCAGGCCGTGCTCGCGATGGAGATAGCCCGGGACCTCACGATCAAGCTTGGCGCGCAGGCCACGGTGCTGCACGTCCTGAAATCCATGCCGGAGCTTGCGCGGGCCACCGAGGAAGCCCCCTTTGCCGAGTTCATGGACGAAATGGAGCGGGCCGAGCGGCGCAACAACCCCCGCGCCAGGCGCTTCGAGCGCGCCTTCGTGGTCGGCGCCGACCCCCAGAAGAACATCATCGGGGCGGCCGGCGGCCACGACATGATTATCATGGGCACCGGGGGCCGGGCGGCGGCCGACATCGGCGGCTTCACCGAAGGCGTGGCGCGGGGCGTGGACGCCGCGGTCGTGGCCCTCAAGACCAAGACCCCCGTCATCCCCGAGATTCAGGCCGCCCGCGCTCGCGCCCGCACCCGCATGCACGCCATCGCCCCCGAAGCCCTCTCCCTCCTCGTGGATAAGTGGTTCGCGGAGAACACCTTCGACGCGGGCGAGTTCTCCGACCTGCGCCGCATGGTCGAGTTGAAGCGCCAGCAAGGGGTCACTATCTCCCTCGGCCTGCCCGCCCTCAACGAGGAAGCCACCATTGGCGACGTGATTACGGTGCTCAAGCGGTCGCTGATGGAGGAGGTGCCCCTCGTCGATGAGATCGTGCTGATAGACTCCAACTCCACCGATCGCACCCGCGAAATCGCCGCCGATCTTGGCGTGCCGGTCCACATCCACCAGGAGGTGCTGCCCGAAACCGGCGTGTACAGCGGCAAGGGCGAGGCTCTCTGGAAGTCGTTACAGGTGCTCAAGGGCGACATCGTGGCCTGGGTGGACACCGACGTGGTGAACATGCAGCCCCAGTTCGTGTACGGACTGGTGGGGCCGCTGTTGAGGGAGCCGCGCATCGGCTACGTAAAAGGCTACTACCACCGCCCCATCCGCACCGAGCGCGCCATGCAGCAGGAAGGCGGCGGCAGGGTGACCGAGCTTACCGCCAGGCCCCTCATCAACCTGTTCTTCCCGCTGCTATCCGGCCTGGTGCAACCCCTGGCTGGCGAGTACGCGGGCCGCCGCAGCGTGCTGGAGAAGATACCCTTCTTCTCAGGCTACGGCGTGGAAGTCGGCATGCTGATAGACATACTGGAAGCCTTCGGCCTCGACGCTATCGGGCAGGTGAACCTCGAAAGCCGCGTGCACCGCAACCGCCCCCTCTCCGACCTGTCCCTCACCGCCTTCGCCATCGTCCAGGTCATCATGGGCCGCGTGGAACGCCGCCAGCGCACCACCCTCCTCGAAGAAGTCAACACCACCATGAAACTCATCCGCTTCGAGAAAGACCACCTCTCCCTCGAAGTCCGCAACGTCCGCGACGTAGAACGCCCCCCCATGCTCGAAGTAGCCGGGTACTGGAATAGGAAATAGACGGAACCGCCAAGACGCCAAAGACGCCAAGAGCGCGCCAAGATTAAGTAGGTGTTCTAAGCAAAAGGACCAGCGTACGACATCACGTACCCTGGTCCTCTTTGCACCACTTAGACCTCAATTCTTCTCTGCGTAATCTCTGCGCTCTCTGCGTCTCTGCGGTGAACCGTTCTTAATCTTGGCGCGCTCTTGGCGTCCTTGGCGCCTTGGCGGTTCCGTCTCTTTGAGTGCCGCGTCTCGGGGCTACGGCGTCCTGGTAGGGGTGCGGGTGGGCGTGGAGGTGATAGTGGCGGTGGGCGGGGTGCCCGTCACTGTGGCCGTCGCGGTGCCGGGGGTGCCGGTGGTCGTCGGCGTTGTCGTGGTCGTGGTGGTGCGGGTGCCGCCCACCGTAGGTATAGAGCTGTTCTGGGCCGTGGGCACGCCGCTCGTGGGCGTGGGCGAACCCCTGGTGGGCACCGAAGCGGTGGCAATCGTGGTGCCGCCGGGGCGTGGCGTGGCGCTCGGTGACCCCGCGGGCACGGTAGGCGCGGGAGGCTGGCCCACGTCCGACGCCGGGAAGAGCCTGTTCACCTCTCTACCCAGGTTGTCGTAGAGCACCGCGAGGTCGTACGGCTGCCCGTCCCACATCGCCGTGCTGCGGAACATGAATAACTCCGTGGCCGAGTTAGTACCCCGCCCGGCGCGCACCGTGACCGAGGCCCCAGGCTGGAGCGTGAAGCCCGCCGGGAAGAAATAACGCTCCACCACCGTCCACTTGGGGCTATCTATCCACCACCCGGTAAAATTGACCGCCCCCTGCCCCCGGTTGGTGATAACGCAGTAGTTGGTGTTCAAATCGACCAGCGCGGTACGGGGGTGAATCTCGTCTATTGTCACGTTAGCCACGGCGGGCCGCGTGGCACCGGTGGGCGTGGGCGCGGGGCGTTGCGGCGGGGGCGTGCCGGGGTTCGCGTTGCGCAGGTAGCGCCACTCGTAATAGTGCTGGCCTATGTTGCCCATCTGCACCTTGAAGGGCGTGGGCAGCTGGGGCAGGAACGTGAGCACGCGCCGCTCGAACGCCTGCGTCAGCACGTCCATGTACCGCCCCTCGACCTTCACGTACGACCAGTACGCCTCGGAGATGGGGAGGCCCGTGACGCTGAACCACGGCTCGAACAGCCTGCCCGGCGCGAGGTCGCCTTCCACGAATATGTCGGCCTCCGCGTTGAGGAAGTTCCAGAACACGTCGGGCACGTTATGCCCCGTGGTCGGCTCGAAGTAGGCGATGCGCACGCCATAATCGGGGTGAGCGGCGGGCCAGGGCTGGGTGAGGCCCTGCCGGTCGATAGCGGTGCGCACCACCTGCCCGGTCTGGTCGGTCTTGCGCCGCTCGTTGGGGGCACCGGGTATATTAGACACGCCGTTGAACGACTGGTAAGTGGGGGCCGTGAGGTCGTCCGCGTCGGCCCCCAGGTTTATAGTAGCCGGGCCTCGGTTCTCGTACGTATCGGGCCCTGTCTGCATCTGGCCGGAGATGAGTTCCACCGCGAGCAGGCCGTTGGTCACGTAGAAGGGGTCGCGAGGGTCGCCGTTGGGGTCGTTTATCTCCATGCGACCTTTGTCGAAGTACTGCACGAGGTGGTTGTTGCCCGGCAGCCCCGCGAACGGCTCCGGCAGCGTGCGCCCCGGCGCGGGACCCCATATCCACGGTCGCAGGGTAGCCCCGGCGGCCACCGGCCCATCCGTGCGGTCCCACATAGCCCTGAAAGCGGCGTTCGCGAAGTCCTGCTGCCCCTGCTGTTGCGCCAGCGAGAAAGCGGCGGGCGAGAACACCACCCAGGCCACCAGCAGCGCGCCCATGACGACAAAAGCCGGGTGCGGCAGGCGCGACTTACCCCGTTTCGCGTAGGGGTTGGCAAGCCGCCGCACGGCGAATCGTCTCCTGGACGAAGGGTCGGTAGGCATAAAAAGGTCTGCTCCGTGTGCCCGGCGTGGGCCTCAGTAGGTAGTGGCAGGGAAGAAGAACGCCGTGAGTCGCGCCACTCTAGCGCCGTGGTATCGTCAGGTTATAGTAGCACAAGGCGGTCAGCGGGTGCAAGGAAGTGGTCTTATGACCCCAGTTCTCACTTAGGAGTTACCCTTGTCCAACGGTTCACGATTTCCAGCAAGCTGCCGTTATCGAGGATATAACTTTCAACGTAGCCACAGCGCCCGCAAACATAGTTGTCCAGCACAGCCGTAGATGGAAAGAAAGTACCTTTGATTGGTATCTCATTCATGCCGTGCGAGGCTAACACAGGGCCTACATCTGGGTTGAAGTAAACCTCATCAGAGTCGCATTTAGGGCAAACGCCGTTCTTCAAAGTAGAACCCCCTTCCGTTAACAAGTCAATTATTGGCCCCTCAGGGTCCAGCCAGAAATATGCCAAGCTACATTCAGGATGACAAGGGGGGCATAGGTGCTGACATCTCAACCATGTCTGTGGCCTGGTTGCAGAACTACCCTCTTGCATCACCATCCCACTTACCGTAACATGCACAGTAAGTGGAGGCCAAAGGCGCACACTCCTAAGACCTTGTTTTCCTTATCGCAAATACAAACATGAGCGACTCAACCGCCAACCAAAACCCCCAACCCCCCACAGCCGACACCCAGGACGCCACCACCCCCGCCCCTCGCAACGCCTGGTGGCTCTCCACGCGCCGCCGACGCGCCGAGTGGCAGTCGCTTATGGCTACCGGCCTGGCTACCTTCTGCGGCCGCCCCCGCGCCTACTTCGAGTCCGCCGGCAAGGGCGACCCCGTCGTCCTCTACGTCTCCAAACCCGAACACGCCATCCGCGCCATCGGCATCATCACCGACACCTCCACCCCGGCAAATCTAAAACCCAAAATCCAAAATCCAAAATCGGAAGCTCCCTGGATCGAGGTGCAGCTAGCCTTCGAGGTGCCTTCTCCCCTCGCCTGGCGCGACATACTGGCCGTGCCCGCCCTCTCCGACGCCGAGCCGGTCAAGCAGCGGGGCAGCGCGACCCTCTCGCGGCTGTCTGAGCAGGAGTACGGCGCGCTCGAGGCCCTGCTAATCGTGCGCAACCCCGAGCTGGCGGGGGCGTTCGCAGCCGTGGACGCGGGCGCGGTCCTCCCACCCGACACGGCGTTCACATACGAAGACGGCGACACCCACGCCGGCGAGGGCGTGCCGGAGATAGCCCAGGCTATACTCAGGGAGCAGTCGTCCGAATACACCTCACAGCCCACGTTGCGTCCCGGCATGCCGTCCCTCCCCGCCGTGCGCAACCTGGCCGAGCTACAGGCGCTGACCGACCTGCCGCTGGAGATGCTGGAAGAGACGCGGGACTTGCTGGAGGACACGGGTCAAATTGTGCTCAGCGGCCCCCCTGGCACGGGTAAGACCTGGCTGGCGCGGGGGCTGGCTTCCCTCGTGACCGGGGGGGCTGCCGGGGCCTCTCGCGTCCAGGTGGTGCAGTTCCACCCCTCTACCACCTACGAGGACTTCATCGAGGGCCTCAAGCCGCAGGTGGAC
>DASVQO010000019.1:0-5280 GCA_036389075.1 Chloroflexia bacterium
CGAGAGTGTGCCCAGCGCCGGCGGGTTCAGGTGCACCGGGTCCATCCTCACCCGTACGTCGTACTTGCCCGTGCTGCCGCCCTCGGAGATGGCGGTTGGCCCCGCGCACCCTGCGACGGTCCCTGCCAGGAGCGCCAATAGTGCCACTATAACCGTAGACTTACGCCGACCGTGCCACATTACAGACACAACGCTTCCTCCTGGTGAAAGTGCGCGATCACGACCGTGGGATTATATCACAACGCGTGCCGAGCGGGTCGGTAGGACCCGTATTTCTTATTATGGTACCAGCAGCTCCCCGCTGACCAGCTTTGGCTCGTAGTGCTGCATGGTAATGCAGTTCGTGGGACAGATTTGGGAGCACAGGCCGCAGCGTATGCACAGGTACTCGTCCATAATCATGGCGGCCCCGTGCTTCCAGCTACGCGCCTCCACAAGGCGTGGCTCTTCCGCGCTGCCGTTGACCGAATCGATCAGGTCAAGGTCCGACATGTGAATGACGTTGGTGGGGCACACTTCCACGCAGGCGTTACACAGGATGCAGTTATCCCCATCGAGGAAGATGTTCAACTGGCATTGCAGGCACCGCTTAGCCTCCTGAAATGCCTCGTGCTTGTGGAAGCCCAGTTCCACCTCCGTCTCCAGGTTGAAGCGCTGGTTCAGAGGCAGCATCGGCATGTGCTGCCTGGGGACCGCGTCGTAGTCGTCGCCGTCCACAAGGCGGCGCTGCATCGTATCGGCGGTCCAGATCGAGATGGGCTGCCAGGACATCCTGACCGTGGCCTCAGGGGCGGTTTCCTCGCGCACTGTCTCGCTCTCCGCCCACTCCATCAACTCCCTTGTCACGTCAAGGTGGTAGTCGGAGACATAATCCAGGTACGGTACCAGGGCGAAGTCGGCCTGCAACTGCACCTTGTCGGCCTTAGTGTCGGCACCTTTGAGGTACTGGTCGATGGCGATAGCGGCCTTCTGGCCGTCGGCCACGCAGGCGATGATGGTGCGGGCACCCTCCACGAAGTCGCCGGCGGCGAAGAGGCCCGGCACGGAGGTGCTCCAATTGAGCTTGTCGGTCTCGGGCCGGCCGCGCCTGTTCACCTTCATGCCCAGGGTTTCGGGCACCCAGGCCGTGTCGCTGTTCTGCCCTGTAGCCGCGATCACGCTATCGAGCTCCAGGACGAACTCAGAGCCGGGGATGGGCACGGGCGAGCGGCGGCCGCTGGCGTCAGGCTCTCCAAGCCGGTTCCTGATGCACTTCAGGCCAACTACCTTGCCGTTTTCCTGCATGATCTCCAGCGGCGATACCAGGAACCGGAAGTCGACACCTTCGATCTCAGCCTCGCGCGCCTCCTCCTCGTACACGAGCATCTCATTGCGGGAACGTCGGTAGAGCACGTAGACCTTCTCCGCGCCCATGCGCAGGGACGAGCGCGAGCAGTCCATAGCTGTGAAGCCACCGCCGATCACAGCCACGCGCCTGCCCACGTCCACGTGCTGGTGGAGGTTCACGCGCTCCATGAACCACAGGCCGGGGAAGAGGCCCGTTAGCGTCTCATAGTCCTCGCCCGCGATCTCCATCTCCTGGGGGTGCTGCGTGCCCGCCGCGATCAGCACCGCGTCGTGCATACCCATCAGTTCGTCCAGGGGGATAGCATTCTCATTGGCAGGCTCCGCGCCGGGGTAGGTGCCGAAACCAATCGGCGTGTTTAGCTTGATCTGCACACCCAGGGCCGCCAGGTACTCGTCAATCTCGCGCTTGCACAGGTCGCGGGGCAAGCGCCACTCCGGGATCCCGGCGGTGAGCATACCGCCCGCGACGGGCAGCGCCTCGTACACCGTGACGCCATAACCGAGCTTCGCAAGGTCGCGGGCTGCCGCGATGCCGGTTGGCCCGGCTCCGATGACCGCGACCGTCTTGTCGCTGGTGCGGGGAGCGGGGGGCGGAGGGGTCCAGGGGCCGCGATAGTCGGCGGCCACGCGCTTGAGCCAGCAGATCGCGATTGGCTCGTCCAGGCGGCCCCGACGGCAGGCCGGCTCGCAGGGACGGGCGCATACCCTCCCGAGGATGCCGGGGATGACGTTATCCTCCAGGTTTACCTGGTAAGAAGACTCGTAGTCCTCGGCGGCGATATGCGCTATATAGCGCGCCACGTCAGTGTAGGCGGGGCAGGCGTACTGGCAGGAAATGTTCGCAAGGAACCATTCGTTGTCGCCCGTGTTCAACTGGTAAGGCGCGGCGTTACGCTCGGCGTGCCCCACGCTGCTCTCCGACCGCACCAGCGCCATCAGTCGCATCCGTTCGTCGGCCATGTGATGTCCCTCCGTTTAGGCTTCTTCAAGTGGTCCAAGTTCGCGGGCCGCTGTCTTAGCTACCCGCCGTAACAATCTCCAGTAGCCAGCGCTCCGCTTTTATCGTCGTGGCCAGACCGTGACCAGGGTAAACGCGCGTGTGGTCGGGAAGTTCCGACAGCCTATGGATGGTCTTCAGCATGGCAATCTTGTTACCGCCCGCGCCGTCGGTGCGCCCTATGCTCATGCGAAGCAAGGTGTCGCCGGTAAAGATGGCGTTTTGTTGTGCCGCGTACAGGCAGATGCTGCCGGGCGTGTGACCGGGCGTGTGCCACACCTCGAACTTGAGGTCTCCAACTTCCAGCACCTCGCCATCGCCCAGGTGCCGGTCCGCCTTGCTCGGCTTGATCTTGGCCGCTAGTTCCTCATCGGACGTGAGGCGGGGGTTCGCCAGCCTGGTAGCGTCCCAAAAGTGGGCGCACAGTTGCGCACCCGTGGCCGCGCACATCGCCACGTTATCCGCGTTGTTGTCCCAGTGCCCGTGAGTGCTGATGATAAACGGCACCTCAACCTGCTCCTCGCCGAGCACCTGCACGATGCGCTTAGTGCTGCCGAGGGGCGCGTCTATAATCACGCCGGTGCCGCCGGGGCGGTCGTAGACGAGGTAGGCGGCGGTGTTGAACGGGCCGCCGCCGAAGGGCCGCACAATCATGCTCAGCGTCCCCGCCCAGCCGCCCGGGCCGCTCGCATCGCCACCAGGCGCAGCGGTCCGTGAGGCTCAGCGACACCGCCCTGCGTGCGCGTTCGGACCGGCTCCGCGAAGGGCGTCTCTACCAGGTTGGGCATGTCCCGTTCCGAGCGGACCAGCAACAGTAGTGACGCGCCCTGCCCGCCCAACGCCTCCAGCCTGTAGCGCAGAGCAAGCGCGAACGTCAGCGAGTCGCCCTCGAGCAGTCTGAGCGACGTTCCGGGCTGGCTGAAGTGCACCTGACCGGACAGCACCATGACAAAGGCCTCCTCGCCACCCGGAGCAGCGGCAGCTTCCAGGGAGCCACCCGGCAGCAGGTGCGCCACGTAGACCGCACGCCCTACACCGGTGCTTGTCTGCGTGACACTCGACCGGTCGCGCTCGGCCGGGACGTGCCGTACCAACCGGGGCCGCAGGGCCGGGGAGGTGTTCGGGGCAGCCTCAACCGCCAGAAGATCGGAAAGGGATGCCGAGAGGGCGGCTGAGAGCCGCTGCAAGCTACCGAGGGAAGGATTGGTGGCCCCGGTCTCCACCTGGCTGAGAAAGCCCTTGCTCAGGCCGCTTACCGTCGCCAGGGCAGACAGGCTCATGTTTCGAGCCAGCCGCGCCTGCTTCAGCCTTTCACCGAGCGTCATGAGCGCCTCCTGTTTAGTGCAGCCAAACCCGTTTGCTGACACTATACCAGCGGCTACAGGGGTTGTCAAGCGAGGGCCGCTAGATAGCGGTAGCAGGAGGAGATGGTTGCAACTCGCGCTACCGGCCCGAAAGTACGAGCACTTTTGCGAGCTGAGCCCGTGTGGCAAAGTCGTCCGGGTGGAAGCAGCCGTCGCCATAGCCGGTAAAGATACCCCGGGCGAGTGCAACCTGCACGTACGTGTACGCCCAGTGCGAGGCAGGTACGTCGCAGAGGGTGGCGGCGGAGGTCGGCACCTGTAGGCCCCAACCGAGTGCCTTGACTACGATTTTGGCGACCTGCGCGCGGCTAACAGGGGCGTCCGGTTTGAAGGAGCCGTCGGGATATCCTGTAATCAGCCCCTGCCTGACGGCCGTTTCAATGTAGCGGTAGAACGGGTGGGATAGGCTGACATCGTTGAAAGTGGCGGTCGCGGGCGCGTCCAGGGCTATGCCTTGGAGGAGCAAGACCATCTTTACCAGTTGCGCGCGAGTGGTCGCGCTTTGCGGGCGGAACGTGCCGTCGCCGTAACCCGACACGACCCCCGTACAAGCCAGTTCGGTGATGTAGTTATAAGCCCACATGCTTTCAGGCACGTCGCTGAAGCGCGTAGAACAGCCCTCCGGCGTGTCGGCGGCCGGATTCTGTGGGGTAGGGGCGGGTATGTCACTTGCGCCGGCCGGCACCGGTAGGCCGTTCTGGGTGGCCACCGCCAGCAGCTGCGTCGCCAGCGCCTGCACGTCAGCGCTGGACACGCCCGGTCTGCGCACGTCGATACCGAGCACCCAGGACTGCACCAGCCAGCGGTAGCGGCGTTCTACTACCACGCCGTTGGCGCCCGTCTTGTAGCCGGCGTAGGCGGGGAAGGTGTAGAAGGTGTCCCGCGAAAGCTGGTAGCCTGAGAGCCGTGCGTCCTCCTGCTCCGCGGCAAAGGCGGCAGAGGAACCGGCCCTGAAGCTGAACGATCGTATTGAGGCGGATGCCCAGTCGTCGGCCGAGGTGTTTGCACGCACGCTGAGCCGGTCGTTCGCTTCAAGAAGCACCACCGGCGGCCAGCCCACCGTCTCCGCGAAATCGCGCAGGGAGTTGACCTGCCAGCCGTCGCCGCCCGCAGTCGGCTGCGGGCTGGCGGTGCTAGTCGGCACAGGTGTGCGGGAGGGGCCAGGTGCCTCATTGGTCGGCGCGCTACGAGTTTGTGACGGTGCGGGACTGGCAGGGACGGGCGTCAGGGTGGGCGAGGAGCCGGGTATCTCCGTGGGCATCGGTGCCTCACTCGAGTCATCGGGAGTGGTAGTCTCCGTTGGCTCGGACGGCTCAGGAGTGGGGCTAACAATTAGCTCAGACGTTATAGGAGGCTCCTCGTCCGCGCGGGCACCCGGAGGAGCCACGAGGGCAAGCATGCTGACCGCCAGGAACAGGGCGAACGCCAGGGCAAGAGTCACCCGCGGGTACGGCCGCCTGGGACGGCGTGCCCGGGTTGTCTCATTGAATTTTGTGCCACTCACTCGAATCATATACCGTCTCAGCTAGCCTTCCCGTGCAAGAAGCTCCAGGCGCAGTTGATTCAACGCGA
>DASVQO010000020.1:0-16283 GCA_036389075.1 Chloroflexia bacterium
CAGGTGGGTAGGCCAGGGTCCTCAACATGGAGGATGAGGGTGGCTAGCGGCACAGAGGTGCTTCAATAGGAAGAGTCAAACGCGTGCTACTGATCCTTCGCTACGCTCAGGATGACAAGCGGGGCTTTGGTGCTGCAATAGAAGCAGCGCTACATTTACGCATTAAGCGCAACAGGCCGCACTACCCTCACGCCTGTGCGTCAAGCCCGATCTCGCAGGCTTCCAGGAACTGCCTCTCCGCCTCGTCCCCCACCGCCTGGATGGTCGCACCGGCGGCCTGGGGGTGGCCTCCGCCCCCGAAGTGGCGAGCGATGGCAGCCACGTCGGTGCCCGGCTGGCTGCGGAACGACACGCGGGTGGTGCCGTCCTCGCGCTCCTTGAGCACGGCGGCCACCTTCACGTCCCCCTTCACGGTGGCAAGGTAGCTTGATAAGCCCTCAAGGTCCTCTTCCTTCGCCCCCGTCTCTTCCAGCATCCGTGGCGACACCACCGCGTAGATGACTCGCCCGTCCACCGCGCACGTCACCCCGTTGAGCACCTTGCCCCACAACAGCACCGCCGACAGCGGGCGGCTGTTGAACACCGCGTCTATTATCGCCTGCAGGTTGCCCCCACGCTCCATCATGTGGGCCGCCACTCGCAAGGTACGCACGGTGGTTGACGGGGTGCGGAAGCCCAATGTGTCGGTGATGATGCCCAGCAGTATATACCGGGCGATCTCCGAATCGACGGCCCACTCAAGCTCGTTGAGGGCCACTGCTATCTGCTCGGCGCAGGCCGGGGCGGCCGTATCAAGCAATTGCAGGTCGCCAAACTGGGTGTTGGTGGCGTGGTGGTCGATGTTGAGCACCTTCACCCCTGTCTCGCCCCGCAGAGTGGCCTCGTTGGCGGCGTAGAAGTCGCCCGTGCGTTTGGGGTCGCTGATGTCGAGGCAGGCGATATGGGTGGCGGGGGGTCCGGGGGGCACGGCCCCGATGAACACGTCCTCGGGGTTGTACAGTCCCGCGTACATGTCCGGTATGGGGTCGGAGGAAACTACCACGCAGTCGAAGCCGCGCAGCTTGAGGGCCTTGGAGAAGGCGAGAGATGCGCCGAGGCAGTCGCCGTCCGGCGAAACGTGGAGGGGCAGCCAGATGCGCCCAGCGCCTTCCAGCCACTCGTTGATGCGCGAGTACTGGGGCATCGTCCAGGCTGGCACGCGCTCGTCAAGCGGGCGGTCGCTGATAGCCCCACGCCCCACCACGCTATCCTCTACGTTGCTCATCCTCCTCCTCTCCACCGTCTTCAATCTGCCCCTCGACGGCGGTCTCCCCGACGCTCCCCGCTTCCCCCTCCCCGCTCACGTGCCCGGGGTCTTCCCCAAAGCCGCCGACCGCCTTCTCCGCGTCCGACTCCCTCAACTCGTTGAGCAGCCGGGCGATCTGGTCGCTATACTCGGCCCCCTTGTCCAGCCTGAACTGGATTTCGGGCACGAAGCGTATCTCCATACGCGACGCAATCTCGCGCCGTATAAACCCCCGCGCGCTGGTCAGCGCATCCATAGTAGCCCGCTGCTCCTCAGCCGACCCCATCACGCTGACATGTATGCGCGCGTACTTCAAGTCCTGCGTCACCTGCACGCTCGTGACCGTCACAAACCCAATCCGCGGGTCCTTCAACTCACGCTGCAACAACACAGAAACAATCTGCTTGATCTCATCCCCAACTTGTATCTGCCGACGGCTCATAGTAATTCTTAATTCTTAATTCTTAATTCTTAATTCTTAGCTGCTCGGCTCACGGCCACAATGGTAGTGAAACCCGGACAATTAAGAATTAAAAATTAAGAATTAAGAATTCGCGCTACGCGCGCACCTGCTCCTTGCGGTAGAACTCCAGGGTGTCGCCTTCCTGGAAGTCGTGGAAGTTGTTGAGACCGATGCCGCACTCGTAGCCCTGGGCTACTTCGCGCACGTCGTCCTTGAAGCGCTTGAGGCTGGAGACGGTGCCGTCGTAGATGACCGCGCCGTTCCGTAGCAAACGCACCTGGCCGTTGCGGGTTATCTTGCCCTCGGTCACTATCAGACCGGCGGCCTGCTCGTTGCGGGGCAGGCGGAACACCGCACGCACCTCGGCGTAACCGTCGGTCACGTCGCGGAAGGTCGGGTCCAGCAGGCCCTGCATAGCCTTCTCGATGTCTTCCGACAGGTTGTAGATGATGTCGTAGAAGCGAATATCGATGTTGCTCTTCTCGGCGGCCCGCTTGGCTGCCGCGTCGGGGCGCACGTTGAAGCCGATGATGATGGCCCCCGAAGCGTAGGCCAGCGACACGTCAGACTCCGTAATGCCGCCGGTGGCCCGGTGCAGCACGTTCACCTTCACCGCCTCATTGGTCAGCTTGTTGAGCGTCTGCGTGATAGCCTCCAGCGAGCCTTGCACGTCCGCCTTGAGGATGATGCGTAGCTCCTTCACGCGGCCTGCCTGTATCTGCGAGAACAGGTCGTCCAGGCTGATAGCCTTGATGCCCTGCGAGCCTTCCTCAAGCCGCTTCTGGCGCGCGCGCTGCTCGGCTATCTGCTTGGCGGTCGTCTCGTCGGGCGCGCTGATGATGGTATCGCCCGCCATCGGCACGGCCACCAGGCCCAGGATTTCGGCGGGGGTCGAAGGCTCCGCCTTGCGCAGCTTGCGCCCCTTGTCGTCCTGCATGGCCCTCACGCGGCCCCAGGTCGCCCCGGCCACGATGTAGTCGCGCAGGTTGAGCGTGCCGTTCTGGATCAGCACGGTGGCGATTGGGCCTCTGTTGCGGTCCATCTCGGCCTCGATGATCACGCCCGTGGCCCGCCGCTCGGGGTTGGCCCTGAACTCCGCGATTTCGGCCACAAGGAGAATCGTCTCCAGCAGGGTGGGTATGCCGTCGCCCGTGCGCGCCGACACCGGGATGAACTCCGTATCGCCACCCCACTGCGTCGGCACCAGGCCGTGCTCCGAAAGCTGCGTCATGGCCCGGTCGGGGTTGGCGTCTTCCTTGTCGATCTTGTTGATGGCTACCACGATGGGCACGCCAGCAGCCTTGGCGTGCGATAGCGCCTCCACAGTCTGCGGCATCACACCGTCGTCGGCGGCCACCACCAGGATAACTATATCCGTCGCCTGGGCACCTCGGGCGCGCATGGCGGTGAACGCCTCGTGTCCCGGCGTGTCCAGGAAGGTGATCTTGCGGCCCTGTAGCTCCACCTGGTACGCGCCGATGTGCTGGGTGATACCGCCCGCCTCGGTCGCGATTACGTTGGCCTTGCGTATCGAGTCGAGCAGCTTGGTCTTGCCGTGGTCCACGTGGCCCATGATGGTCACCACCGGCGGCCTCGGCATCACGCGGCTGTTGTCTGCCGCCGATTGCTGCGCCACCATGACCTCGCCCAGGTCCTCCTCGACTTCGGGTATGGCCTCGCTTACCTCGAAGCCCAGCCCCACCGCCACGATTGCCCCGGTGTCGTAGTCTATCTGCTGGTTGATCGTAGCCATCACGCCGTGCTTCATCATCTCCTTGATGACTTCCACCGGCTTGACGTTCAACTCGTCGGCCAACTCTTTCACTGTCATGTAAGGAGGCAAAGCCGCGCGCCGCACGGGCCGCTCCAACGTAGCCCCCAACCGGGCGCCGCCGCCGAAGCCCCGCCCTACCGCGCGAGAGGGTCCGCTACCGTGCGCGCCGTTGTTGGACCGCCCGCCGAAGCCGCCGCCTCTATTTGGGCCGCCCCTGTTAGGCCCACCGGGGCCGCGATAGCCGCCGCCCGCGGGCCGCGCGCCACCCGGGCCGCCCGGCCTTGCCGCGCCGCCACCCGCCGGCCTGGGACCACCCGCGCCACCGCCCGGCCTGCCACGTCCGCCACGGGGGCGCGGCCCGCCTCCGGGTCCGCGTGACGTGCTCTCTTCCTCGACAGGTCCGTCCGCTCCGTCCTCATTCCCCCCATGCACCGGGGGCACTATCACATAATCTATCTTCTTTGGCATCCATTACCTCCTTGTTCCCTACCGAGCGACGAGTGACGAGTGACTCTATCTACTCACAATTCACACAACTTCCTCGCTACTCGTCCCTAATCGCCCTACTCCTCGCTGTCCTCTTCCGGCAGACCGGCAGCGTATGCCTGCAATGCCGCTTTATCTTCAATACCTATAGCTGTTTTCAACGCGTATTCCAGCACCTTCGACTGCAAGGCTTTCTCCCAGTGAGACCGCGTCCTGCACAGGTAAGCCCCGCGTCCCGATTTCTTCCCCGTCTCGTCCACCTCAACGTGCCCGTCCGGCAGCCGCACCAGGCGCACCAACCCTCTCTTTGGCCCCGTGGTCTTGCATGCCACGCAGGTGCGCTGCGGTACCGGCTTGGGCCGAGGCCCCTTCACTGTCTTTGCCATTTGTAATCTCACCTTGGAGGGAGTGGGTGGGCAAGTGGGGACACCCCACGCCCCGGCAGGGGAAGACCCCTGCACCCCTCTACGCCTCCGCTTCCTCTACTTCCGCTTCTGCTTCTGCTTCTTCCGCCGGTTCGCCTGCCTGCACCGGGTAGGTAGCTATCGTGCGGCCCGAGTCGGTGCGGATTTCTACACTCTCGCCCAGGTCGCGCAGGCGCACGTTCTCGCCGGGCATCGTCTCGGGCAGGGGGCCATAAGCCACGTTCTGGTAGACGACTGTGTTGTTGGGGCGCACCTTGCGGCGCTCCTCCTTGGGGCCTGCGCCGTTCTCGGTGGCTGCGGGCGGCTGGAAGCCGTTATTGCCGTCGGCGGCCGCCGCGGCGTTGGCGGCGTGCTCGGCTCGCATGGCCACGGCCGCGCGGCGGGCAAGCTCCTCGTCGTCCGGCACGTACTCTTCCTGGTCCTCCTCAGGTATGGCCGCGCTCTTGATGTCGATGCGCCAGCCGGTCAGCTTGGCCGCCAGGCGGGCGTTCTGCCCCTCCTTGCCGATTGCCAGCGACAGCATCCTCTCCGGCACCACCACGGTGGCCGTCTTCTCAGGCTCGCTCAGGTCCACGGAGAGCACCTGCGCGGGCGAGAGGGCGTTGGCTATGTACACCGACATATCGGCGTCCCACAGCACCACGTCGATCTTTTCGCCGCCAAGCTCGTCCACGATCTTCTGGATGCGCTGGCCTTTCATGCCTACGCACGAGCCTACCGGGTCCACGTTGCTCTGCCGTGCGGCCACCGCCACCTTGGAGCGCATGCCCGACTCGCGCGCGATGCTCTTTATCTCCACGATGCCGCTGTGTATCTCCGGCACCTCAAGCTCGAACAACCGCTTGAGGAACGACCGGTCGGCCCTCGACACGATCAATTGCGGTCCTTTCGGGTTCTTCTGCACTTCCAACAGCAGCACCCGCATGCGGTTGCCCGAGCGGTAGCGCTCCGTCTTCACCTGGTGGTTGGGCGGCAAAATCGCCTCGGCCCGGCCCACCTCAAGTATCCAGTTGCCGTTGTTGTCCTGCCGCTGCACGTTGGCGAGCACGATGTCGCCCTCGCGGTCGTTGAACTCGCTGAATACGCGGTCGCGCTCGGCTTCCCTGATGCGCTGCATGACCACCTGCTTGGCCGTCTGCGCCGCGATGCGCCCGAAGTTGGCGGGGGTAGTCTCTTTCTCGATCATGTCGCCAACCTTGGCGTTAGGCTCGACCTCCAGCACCTCGTCCAGCCCCACTTCCAGGGCGGGGTCCGTCACGTCCTCCACGATTGTGCGGCGCTCGAACACGCGGGCGTCGCCCGACTGCAAGTCAAGCTTCACGGCCACGTTCTGGTCCGTGCCCGAGATACGCCTATAAGCCGTTATGATGGCATCCTCGATGCCCCGCAGTATCGCCTCACGCGGTATATTGCGCTCGGCGGCTATCTGGTTGATAGCTGCATATAAGTCACTCTTCATTTGTTGCTTACCCCCTGTATTCAGTTTTAGGTTTTGGATTTTAGATTTTGGATTCGTGGGCATGGAAGGACAATCCAAGACCTGAAATCCAAAATCTAAAATGGTCCCACTTCCCAATACGACAAAAAAAGTGGGGACCTCCCACTTTCGCAAGTCCGGCACGCGTGTTGTAGCTACCTAATTATACTACTTTGGGGCCACAGGTTCAAGACGAACGTGCTTGAATCCTACGGTCAATGCGCGGTCGTCCTTTACCTTCGGGTCCAGCGATTGCGGGGTCACGCCCTCTGTTTGTGGCACGATTCGTACCTCCGTCATGCCCGCGGGGAACAGAATCGCTTTCGTCAGGATTGTTGTGCCGGCCGGTGTAACTTCGCCCGAGAAAATCGCGGCTTCATCGAGAGCAGCCAGTGTAACGGGCACTATTGGAGGGAAGCTGTCACGGAGAATGGCCTCCTGAAAGAGGCGATAGCTAATGCTCTCTCTCGTAATAGTCACATTCTGGTTCCTGGCGAACGCGACAGCCTCCAGGTTCAGCGTTACCTCCATGTCATCAGGTGTGAATACGCACAGTCTCCCCCGCGTGCCCTGCACCCACCTGAACGGCTCTCCCCCCGAATCCTCGGCCTCGTACCAGCCGTCGCTAACCATCAGCGCGGGCTGAATGTTCTCGCGCGGGTATGGGTCTACCTTGTGCAAGCTCACGTAGTCGTTGGCGTATAAGGGGGGCGCGTGCGACACATGCGACAGGATGTCCTCGAAGGCCGCGCGCTCCTGCGGGTCCAGCGGCGTGGTGCCGGGTCCGTTGTAGTTGTTGTACAGCGCCACGTAGCCGATGCCGTAGTACGCCAGTATGTCCAGCGGGCGCGAGGTCATGGTGGGCGAAATGATATCGCGCCCCTCGATAGGCAGGTATCGGGCCGATATGAAGCTCCAGAAAGGGCCGCACGAGTCGGTGATGGGGCTGTTGTAGGTACGGGCCAGGTAACCGCCCATGATAGGGTGCCCGTGCGCCGTCTGGTATAGCATCCGCTCCCCGCCCACCTCGCTCTGCTGCGTGGCGAATGGCAGCTCCATCAGCGCGCCACCCCCCTGCCCCGCAAGCGTGTGGAAGCCCCCCGGCACGTCCAGCGGCTCCACGTAACGCGGGTGGATAGGCAGTTCCACCAGGAGCAGGGCCAGCACCGCAGCGCATACCGCAACCGTGCGCCTCGCACCCGCTACCCTGGGCCGCGCCAGCCTGCTGAGGAGCCAGCCCCCGCCCCAGGCCGCCAACACGCCCATGCACAGCCGCGCCAGTACCACCAATCGCTCCGGCTTGGCGATAGCCTCCGCACCGGGTAGCAACTCCAGCAGCCGGAAGGGCAGCGGTACGCCCGTCAGCGCGCGCCCCACCTGCAACTGCGGCCCCATCGACAGCACCAGGGCCAGCAACCCCAGCCCCACCCAGAACTTACCCCGCGCCGACCGCCAGCCCACCACCCCTCCCAGCACCGAGAGCGCCAGGGCCGCATAGCCGAGCGACAGGTAGTCGTGTATCGGCGGCTCGTTCACGCCGGGCCGGTCCGAAGCCTCCCAACCGATCAGCAAATGGTCGTGGGGCGGGGCGACGAAGCTGAGCAGGTCGGCGGAGTGGGCCAGCCTGTGCTCGACCCCCGCCTCCACCGCCAGCCGGGGGTTATCGCGGTCGCGCACCAGGCCCACCAGCAAAGGCAGCGCGAGCACGAGGGCCACAACAGGGGCAACCACCAGGGGGGGAAGCACCGCCCGCAACCCCCGGCCTTCCTTCGTGGCCCTTCGCGCACGAGCCGCCCAGAGCTGGTACGCCCCATACGCCAGTGAGAAGATAACGAGGTACGCCGCGTAGTACAGGCTGCTCAAGGCCGCCAGCGCGAAGAACACCCCCGATAGCACGCCGTAACGCAGCCTGCCCGTGCGCCAGGCCCTCACCCAGGCCTCGGCATAGAAGGGCATCCATTGCAGCGACAGCACCTCAAGCTGCCCCTTCAGCGCGTCCAGCGTGTAGGGCGTGAACGCGAACACCACGCCCCCCACGAACGCCAGGAAACCCACCGCCCACGCCGGGAGCGTCCACCCCTCGCCCGGCGAGACAAACCGCAACGACAGGCGAAACGCTCCATACCCCGACAGCGTGAAGGCCGCCAGCAGCACGGTATTATAGGCAGCGGGCAGCCCGAACAGCAGTTGCGGCAGCAACCCTATCAGCCCCAGCGGCAGCCCCAGCGTGTGGTAGTAGAGGTCTACGCCGTAGGGATAGTAGAGCATGCCCGTGTGGTAGGGGTTGGTGGCTTGCCCAATCGCCTCGCGCACCCACCAGAGGTTCCACAGGTTCTGGTCGCGGTCGGCCAGCAAGTCGCCGGGCACGTTGGTGCCAAACTGCGCGATAGCCGGGTAGGTAACCAGCAGCGCGAGCGCGAAGTAGCCCAGCAGCGCCAGGAGGTGTACCCTCACGCTTGCTGCGGCCTCCCCTGGGGTGGGTGTCACGCCGCCAGCCGAGCCTGGGGCTTGCGGTGCTGAGTTTGAAACACTGGACATAGCCTGTGCAGACATCTTAGCAAAAAGCGGCCACCGGGCACAACTCGCCCCGCCACCAAACCCACCGGCTGAGAAAAGGCAAACCCCCACGGGGACTCTCCAACATCTACCAGTCTCCGCAGGAGACTTCGCTACTTGCCAGCCCGTGGCTTCAGCCACAGGGCGTCCATACAGGGCGTCCATACAGGGCGTCCCCACGTGTACGGTAAACGCGCAGCCTTTCTGGTACCATGCTGAAGTCAAACGCAACACTTTACTCTATTGCACAGGAGGCCCTTCCATGACCGCGGCCAATAGAACAAAGCTTCAAAAGAAACTCGACACCATTGTTCAAAGTGGCGGTACCCTCCAGCTTGATGGGAAGCCCACCACCCCCGATTATTTGCTTCCCCTCTTAGCCTGCCTTGAGGGACAATGGCTGGGGTTAGTACTCGACAGTCTGAGCAACATCATATACGAGATAGACTTCCGCACAATACCCACGGCATATATCCCCGACGATGAGGGCTACCTCCCAACAGTGAACTTTACAATCCATAACGACTGCGACGTGCGCATCGACACAACCTGGCCCGAATAGCCTGGCCGCTTGCAAACCCCCTTCGCATGGGCGATACAGTAGAAGCAGGCGCAAAGCTAGAGAGTATTTGCCGGTGTTAGGAAGGAAGCGGCAGCGGTGCCCCCCTGTCATTCTGAGCGTAGCGAAGAATCTCGGCTGCTGGCTAAACCCCTATGTTGAACGTCAGGACCATAAGACGTAATGTTCAACAGCTACCCTCTACTGCCTTTTTTAGATTCTTCGCTACGCTCAGAATGACAGGGGCCACTCTGGTCCCACAAATGCAGCCTTTTGCAGCTAGGCCCCGACCCGCCCTCTTCAGTTCCCCTGGGTCTGTAGTCCGCTACCAATGCACTTTGGAAGGACTGCACACTAAAGGACTATATGCCGTAAGTACTAATTTCCCACGCGAATCTACTACTTTCCAGCGACATTTCCGCTATAGTTAGGTCGGCGCTATGTGTCCGGGGAAATATGTGTACCCACCAGTGGGTCCAACCGCATTACGCGCCTGGCTTATCCGGTCCCTGGCGCACCGCCGGAGTACTTACGAAACGATGAGAAAGTTGTCTGTAGAAAGGAAAATATTTGGTGGGTTCGCGGCAGCACTGCTCGTGCTGATCGTGGTGGGTTCGCTTACCTTCGACAACACCGCCAAGCTGATTAGAAACGACCGCCTTGTCGCGCACACCCATGAAGTCCTCGCGCAGCTTGGGACCACCTACTCCACCGTCCAGCAGGCCGAAACCAACCAGCGCGGCTACCTGCTTACCAGCAACGAGACCTACCTGGCGCCATATCACGCCGCTATTGAGCACGTGAACGCTCACCTTGCCACCCTGCGCGAGCTGACCAAAGACAACCCTCGCCAGAACGCCCGCGTCAGCGAGCTTGAAGAGCGCATAAGACTGCGCGTGGACACGTTGGAAGAGGTCCGCAACGCGCACGATACCCAAGGCCCCGAGGCCGCCGTCCGGCTCGTTTTGACCGGGCGCGGGCAGCGGCAGATGGACGACGTGAGCGCCACCGTCCTCACCATGCAGGATGAGGAGAACCGCCTGCTGGCCGAACGCGCCCAAGCCTCCGAAGCCAGCGCTCGCAACACCATTCGTGCCTCCATAGTGTGCGTCGTGCTCGTGGCTATGCTCCTGACCATCGCCTACCGCGTCATCAGGCGCGACATGGCCGAGCGCAAGCGGGCCGAGCTTGCCACCCGCGAAAGCGAAGAGCGCTTCCGCCGCCTCTCCAACGCCAGCCGCGAGGGCGTGTGCATCCACGACGGCGGCAAAATACTGGAAACCAACAAGCGCCTGGCGGATATGTTCGGCTACGAACCGCACGAAGTGGTCGGCATGAACATGTGGTCCTTCACCCCGTTCGAGTACCAGAGCATGATCCTCGACAAGGCGCTCATAGATGACGAGACCCCCTACGAGCTTGTGGGCGTGCGCAAGGACGGCTCTACCTTCCCCATCGAGGTCCACGGCCAGACGGTGCCTTACCAGGGGCGCACGGTGCGCGTCACCACCACCCGCGACCTCACCGAGCAGAAGCACGCCGAGCAAGTCCTCAAGCAGTCCGAGCGCGAGTACCGGGGCTTGTTCGAGCACGCGCACGACGCCATCCTGATAATAGCTCCCGAAGATGAGATAGTGCTCGACGCTAACGCCGCCGCCTGCAAGCTCTACGGCTTCACCCGCGAAGAGTTCGCCGGTATGTCCATTCTCCGCATCTCGGGCGACCCCGAACGCATCTCAGGCCCCAACGCCCGGCGGCTGGAGGAGGGCGGCACGATACAGTTCGAGACGGTCCAGTACCGCAAGGACGGCACCGAGATCGCCCTGGAAATTACCGCCGCAATGGTCGAGTACAAGGGCCAACCCGCCTATCTGAGCATCAACCGCGACGTGACCGAGCGCAAACGGGCTGAAGAAGCTATCAGGGCCAGCGAGCAGAAGTACCGCCTGCTGATGGAGGGGGCCACCGACAGCGTGGTCATCATCGACCGCGAGGGCAACTACATCGAGGTCAACGACATGGCCTGCAGGGCGCTCGGCTATACCCGCGACGAGTTCCTCACCCTCAATATGCACCAGGTGATAGCCCCCGACGACCTTGCCGCCCGCTCGCTCATGGACGACCGCCGCGCCGCCAGGAAGGGCATGCTCTTCGAGCGCACCATGCTACGCAAAGACGGCACCCGCATGCTGGTGGAGATTAGCGCCAGGCTGCTCGACGACGGTTCCGTGCAGGCCATCGTGCGCGACATCACCGAGCGCAAGCGCGCCGAGGAAGCCTTGCACGTGCTCGCCACGCAAGACGCCCTCACCGGCCTCCTTAATCGCCGAGAGATGGACCGCGTGCTCGAAGAGGAAGTCACCCGCTGCCGCCGCTACGAGCGCACCCTGTCGCTGGTCATGATAGACATCGACCACTTCAAGTCGGTGAACGACCGCTACGGGCACAAAGTAGGCGACGAGGTGCTACGCTGGATGGGCGGCATCTTCCGCAACAGCGTACGCTCCACCGACCGCGTGGCCCGCTACGGCGGCGAGGAAATCCTGGCAATCCTGCCCGAGACCGGCGACATGGAGGCCTACCGCGTGGCCGAGCGCTTCCGCTCAACCGTCGCCGCCCGCCCCTTCACCTACACCACCCCCGACGGCGAGGCCGTGAGCCTGCCCATCACCATCAGCCTGGGTGTAGCCGAGCTACCCGGCCACGCCCTCACCACCGACTCCCTGCTGGTAGCCGCCGACAACGCCCTCTACCACGCCAAAAGGTCAGGCCGCAACCGCGTGGTCAGCTACACCCTATCCGCCCTCGCAGCAGCCGACGTAGCCGCCCGCTAAAACCGCCAAGCCCGGTTCTTCAATCGGCACAGTTCCCCGCACGGCTCCCTTGCAACACTCACCCTCCGCTCCCCTTCAACGGCACCCAGGCCCCTTATCTGTCATTTCTAGCGTAGCGAGAAATCTCGTCCCCCAGCACCCAAATAGCCCTATTCTATTGAAGGACGGTCCGGGTAGAAAGGGAAGCATCCCGGTGAGGGACGAGATTTCTCGCTACGCTCGAAATGACAAGGGCGAGGCTTTGGGTGCCCTAGCGCCAGTCACGGACCTCAAGTGTCAGCCTCGCAACTGTCGCGCTACCCACCGGAAGGTCGAGGTGAACTGCTCGAACGCTTCCTCGCTGACGAGGGCGTTGAGGGAGAACGTAGGACGCTTGTTGATGGTAAACTCGGGCATACCCATGCCGGGTATCCGGTTCAGGCGGCGCAACACTTCCAGCCGCTGCTCGTCCTCTCTAAAAGCCTCCGTCTCGCGCAGCCGGTCGAACAGCACGTCTATCCTGCCCCTGGCGGTGACCTCCACGAAATAAGCGCGACCCGACGGCGTGTCAATGCCGGGCGCGAACAGAGGCACGTCCCGCACGCTGCTCCAATCGAGGGGCAGGCCCTCGCCACGCGCCCAATCGAGCAGCCGTCGCGACACGTCCAGCAGGTCCTGGTCCTCGCGCTTCGCCAGCATCTCCATGTACTCAGCCTCGTTAGCCTGCCCTTCCCCCTCCTGCGAACCGCTGCCTGCAACCATCTCGTAGAACGCTCCTTCGCTTGATGTATGGGACAATATAACACGCACAGTGGCCCGCTAGCCGATGGATGTTCGCAAGCGGCAGAGGACGTCCTGTTGGACCGTGCATCCTCCAATGTCTACCTTTTGGTAGATGCAGTACGAGCGGCCAGCTCTTAACATAGCTATCAGGTTGTGGAACACACAACAAGAGAACAGGAGGACTCGCGATGAAACTCGGCCTGCAAATCACCTATTTTACATATCCCGGCGGCCCCGCCGCGCTAGCTGACACCTTCGGCCGCATAGTGCGGGACGCCGAGGCGGCCGGCCTCTACAGCGTGTGGGTCATGGACCACTTCTTCCAGATTGGCGGCTGGGGCCCCAACGAGCTTGAGATGCTGGAGGCCTACAGCGCCCTCTCCTACGCGGCCGCCCTCACCGAGCGCGTCAAGCTGGGCGCCCTTGTCACGGGCGTGACCTACCGCCACCCCGGCATCCTCGTCAAGACCGCCACCACCCTGGACGTGCTGAGCGGCGGCAGGGCCTACCTCGGCCTCGGCGCGGCCTGGAAGGACGACGAGCACGCCGCGCTGGGAGTGCCCTACCCGCCCCAACAGGAGCGTTTCGAGCTACTTGAGGAGACCCTACAGGTAGCCCACATGATGTGGCAGGGCGAACAGGGGGAGCGCGCCCCATTCGAGGGCAAACACCTGCGCCTCGCCGAGACCCTCAACTCGCCCCAGTCCCTACAGCGCCCGCGCCCTCCCATAATGCTGGGCGGCTCCGGCGAGCAAAAGACCTTCCGCTTCATCGCCCGCTACGCCGACGCCTGCAACGTCATCATCATCACCGACAGGGGTGCCGACTACATGCGAGGCGTGCCCTATGCCGAGCGCAAGTACGCCGCCCTGCGCCAGCGTTGCGAGGAGGAGGGCCGCCCCTACGAGGAGCTAGAGAAGACCACCCTCAGCGGCGTCATCGTGACCCGCGACGGCAAGCGTCCCGAAGGCGCGTTCCCCTCGGTCGAAGAGCAGGCCATCCTCACCCCCTCCCAGGCGATAGAGTACTTCCACGCCCTCGCCGAGGCAGGCACCGACCACGCCATCTTCAACACCGCCGCCATGCACCTCCCGGGCGCGCTCGATATCTGGGCCGAAGAAATCATCCCCGCGGTCGAGAAGTTCGTGCCGAAGGGCCGCTAGGAGTACGAAACCGCAAAGGCGCAAAGAATATGATGGCTTGGCTGTGTAGGGGCACGAAGCGTCGTGCCCCTCTCCTTCTGTCCGGACGCTCAACGCACAGGTCCAAGGTGGTCCTTGTCATCCTGAGCGTAGCGAAGGATCAGCCGCCCGTTCTTGACAGCCCCTTACGCGGCACCCATAACTCCCCCCATGTCATTTCGAGCGTAGCGAGAAATCTCGTCCTCCACCACCCAAATATCCCCTTTCTCCAGGAGCACCCTCTACTAAGAAAGTGGGGACATCCCGGTGTTGGACGAGATTCTTCACTGCGTTCAGAATGACAAGGGGGGATAAAGTCCGGCAAGGGCAGCCGTCAAGAGCGGGTTACTGATCCTTCGCTACGCTCAGGATGACAAAGAGGACTTTGGTTCCTCTAAACGCACGGCAGGGGCTACCCACCGGCGCACGCACCCACGCCCCACGTGCAACACAACCCCGGCAAAAACATGTTACACTGGACCTGCGGCACGCAGCCTCGCGCCCGCACGTCCGCACGTCCACACACTCCAACCCGCCGGGAGACCATACATGCGTCGCAAACCGCGTCATGCCCAACCTGTGCTTCGTAAGCTGGCTCTGTTGCTGCTGCTGGCAGCCGCTGTGCCCGCCGTGTCCCTGGCCGCACCACAGGGACAGGCCGCCGGACCCCAGGCATCGGCCCCTTTCACGCTCGCGGGAGGCGCGGGCAGGCAACTAGCCCCCTCTGCTGCCGCCAACGTGGTGGTCTATAGCGACTGCGCCACCGGCACTTGCCGCGTGCGGGGCGTGAAGCTCGACAACAAGCAGCCCTTCTCCATCAGCCCCACCGCGGCGGGCCAACTGCCCAGCACCGACGGCACCCGCGCGGTCTGGATGGACGGCCGCAACGCCGCTGACACCAGCACCACCGACCGCCTGAACAACATGGACGTGTACGCCGCGAAACTGGACGGCAGCGGCGAGCAAGCCGTGAGCAAAGCCCCCAACTTGCAGAGCCGCCCCCGCGTCTCCGGCAACATCGTCGTCTGGTCCGACCATCGCGCCGCCACCAGCGATGACGACTCGGAATCGGGCGACATCTACATGTACGACTTCGGTACCGCACAGGAGACCCGCGTATCGGGGGCCACGAGCGCGCAAATTCGACCGGCCACCAACGGCAAGGTGATCGTGTGGGAGGACTACCGCAACGAGCCCGACCCCGACGGCTTCAACTCCGACATCTACGCCTACGACCTCGCCACCAAACAGGAGTTCGTTATCACCAACGCCCCCGACCAGCAGTCCGACCCCGCCATCTGGGGCAACATAGTCGTCTGGTCCGACTTCCGCAAGGGCGAGGACTACAACGCCGACATCTACGGCTACGACCTGACTACCAAACAGGAATTTCTAATCACCGACGCCCCCGGCAGTCAGACTCAGCCTGCCATCGACGGCTACCTCGTCGCGTGGGCCGACTACCGCAACGACCCCGAGCCCGGCAGCGGCAACAACTCCGACATCTACGGCTACGACCTCATCACCAAGCGCGAGTTCCCCATATTCACCGGCCCCGGCGTGCAGGGCGGCGCGGTCGTCTCCGGTAACACGGTCGCCTGGGAGGACTTCCCCTCCGGTGACGTCGAGGCGGGCGAGTCGGACATCAAGGCGGCTACCGTGAGCGGCGTTACGAGCGCGTCACCCAACGGCAAGACCCTCCCCCCGCCCGCCCTCCTCCCCGGCAGGGGTAGCCGCACCTTCCCCGAAACCGGCAAGACCGTCTCGGGCGCGTTCCTGGAATACTGGGACAAGAACGGCGGCCTCCCCCAGCAAGGCTTCCCCATCTCCGAAGTCATGGGCGAGGTATCCGACCTCAACGGCAAGCCCTACACGGTGCAGTACTTCGAGCGCGCGGTCTTCGAGTACCACCCCGAAAACCAGCCGCCCTATAACGTACTGCTCTCCCAGCTAGGCACGTTCCAGTACAGGAAGAAATACCCCAACGGTGCCTCGCAACCGCCAACTGAGCCTGGCGGCCGCACCTTCCCTGAGACGGGCAAGAAGATCTCCGGCAGGTTCCTGGAGTACTGGCAGCAGAACGGCGGCCTCGCCCAGCAGGGCCTGCCCCTCTCCAACCCCTTCCAGGAAAAAAGCGATACCAACGGCAAGACCTACACCGTCCAATACTTCGAGCGCGCCGTCTTCGAGGCCCACCCCGAAAACCCCGCCCCCTACGACGTCCTCCTCTCCCTCCTCGGCACTTTCCAGCACAAACAGAAATACACACCGTAAGTAGGAGACGCTAAACGCCAAGACGCCAAGACGCCAAGGACCACGCCAAGATATTGTGGTTTGGAGAGTACAAAAAGGACCAGGGTAAGTGACATGTACCCTGGTCCTTTTGCTTAGAACACCTTTCCTAATCTCTGCGTAGCCTCTGCGTCCTCTGCGGTCAAAAACAATCCTAATCTTGGCGTGGTCCTTGGCGTCTTGGCGTCT
>DASVQO010000021.1:0-4385 GCA_036389075.1 Chloroflexia bacterium
TCAGCTGGTCGTTAGTGGTTAGTGGTTAGTGGTTAGTGGTTAGTGGTTAGTGGTTAGTGGTTAGTGGTTAGTGGTTAGTGGTTAGTGGTTAGTGGTTAGTGGTTAGTGGTTAGTGGTTAGTGGTTAGTGGTTAGTGGTCAGCGGCCAAGGCAAGCATGGCATCGTATACAACCAAAGCATTAACCACTGAGCGAGCTCTTTGCGTCCTTTGCGGTTTTCGTCTCTCACTAACCACTAACCACTAACCACTGACCACTGACCACTGACCACTCGCAGTGGCACAGTTCTTGCCCTTCGTGCTCCCGGTGGACACGTACATGCCCGCGGTTCCGCACACGTTTTACACGTCATCTTCATCTTCGATTCAGGTGGTTTTCGCATGGATATCTCCCTCGACCTGGTCCAGGAACAGTCTGCCAGGGTATCCCCTACACTCATCGCGGTCAATCACGTGTTGGCCCTATCATCTCAAGAGCTACAGAACCTTATCAAGCAAGAAGCCGAGGAGAACCCCGCTTTCGATATTGTGGAGCACCACACATGCACTATATGCGGCGAGGTGCTCAAGAACGGGGTCTGCCTCAACTGCATTCGCAACACTTCGGCCACCTCCACCCCCCAGGCCAGCAACCCCGACGACTTCGGCTACGGGTCCACGTCCTACCGGGACGAGGAAGTAGACAACCCCTCCTATTCGCCCATGGGCGACGACGATGATTTCGACCCGGTGTCCCTGGTGGCCGCCGAGGCGACGATGCACGAGCGCCTCTTGCTCGACCTGCGGTCCGCCCTCGATGCGCACGACTATGACATCGCCGAGTACATCCTGGGCAACCTGGACAACAAGGGCTTCCTTTCGGTGTCCGTGGATATGATAGCGGAGGAGTTGGACGCGCCTATGGAGCAGGTGGAGCGCGTGTTGGGCGTGGTCCAGCGCCTCGGCCCGCCGGGCATAGGCGCCCGCGACCCCCGCGAGTGCCTGCTGCTCCAACTCGAACAGATGGAGCAGGACGGTGAGGATATTCCCACGCACGTTCGCGACATATTGGAGAGCTACTTCATCGAGCTTGGCGAGCACAAGTACGGGCAGATAGCCCAGAAGCTTGGCATCAGCCTGGAAGAAGTGGAAGAAGCCCGCGAGTACATCCGCAACAACCTCACCCCCTACCCGGTCGTGTGGGCAGAGGATGACGTGCAGACCTGGGGCAAGGTGTCCAGGGCGCAGTACGTCTCACCCGACGTGATGATCCGCGAAGTGGACGGCAGGC
This sequence comes from Chloroflexia bacterium, assembly GCA_036389075.1. Classification (GTDB taxonomy): domain Bacteria; phylum Chloroflexota; class Chloroflexia; order QHBQ01; family JADMIH01; genus JADMIH01. Next base: position 1,269 of record DASVQO010000021.1, read on the forward strand.
TGGAGGTGGAGGTGTCGGAGTCGCGCCGCTTCTTCATGCGGCTCAACCCCCTCTACAGCCAGATGGCCTCCGACCTCCGTACCAAGTCTAACGCCATCTCGGACGACGACAAGCGCCACATCCAGCAGTACGTCTCGCGCACCAAGCTGTTCATATCGAACATCAAGCAGCGCCGCGAGACCCTGACCAAGATCGCCAACGCCCTGGTCGAGTACCAGGAGGACTTCTTGCGGCACGGCGTGCGGCACCTGCGCCCCCTCACCCGCGCCCAGATAGCCGAGGTCACGGGCCTGCACGAATCGACGGTCAGCCGCGCCACCGCGGGCAAGTACATTATGCTCCCAAACCGCCAGGTAGTCCCCTTCTCCGACTTCTTCACCGCCTCGCTGAGCGTGAAGGACGTTATCAAGGAAATAATCGAACAGGAAGGCAAACCGATGGCCGACCGCGAGATCGTGGCCCGCCTCAAAGACCGGGGCATCCGCATCGCCCGCCGCACCGTCGCCAAGTACCGCAGCCAGTTGCGCATCCTACCCTCTACCCTTCGGTAATTACGAATTACGAATTACGAATTATGGGTACCGAGTAGCACCAGTCCAAACAATCCTTGAACTTTGCGCGTCCTTTGCGTTCTTTGCGTCTTTGCGTTTTCGTCTCTTTGCTCGTAATTCGTAATTCGTAATTCGTAATTCCCCAGAGGAGGCCCCATGCACGGCGATGAGGCCCGGCGCGACCGGCTGCTGGCCCGCTACTACGACCTCGAATACCGGGACTACCGCGACGACCTCGATTTCTACGCGCAATTGGCGGGATGGACCAACCCCGCCCATGACGCGGCGGTGCTTGAGCTTGGGTGCGGCACGGGCAGGGTGGCGCTGGCTTTCGCCGAGGCTGGCTTCGACGTAACGGCGGTGGACGTGTCGCTGGGGATGCTTGAGGTGTGCGAGCGCAACGCGGAAAGGCGGGGCGTTCGAGAGCGTGTTGTACCGGTGCGCCTCGATATGCGGGAGTTGTACGGTCTGCCCAGCGAGCGTTACGGCCTCGTGCTCTGCGCCCTCAACACCTTCAGCTATCTCCCCACGACCACGGACCAGCTGCGCGTGCTACAGGGCGTGCGCCCTCTGCTTGGGTCTGAAGGGTTGCTGGTGCTGGACCTGACGCCCCCCTGGCCCGAATACCTGGTGCCCCGAGACGGCGAGGTAATACACCAGGGGAGCTTCCGCGACGAGGCCACGGGGTCGGTCCTGCATAAGTTCGTGACGGGCACGCTTGACTACCCGGCACAGGTGCAGCACGTTACTCTGCTGTACGACCTGGAGCTTGCGGACGGCTCCCTCACCAGGCTGTCGGAAACGGCACTTTTCAGGTGGACGGGGCGCTTCGAGATGGAACTGCTGTTGCAGCAGGCGGGCTTGACGGTGGAGCACCTGTACGGCGATTACGAACTGGGCGACTTTTCAGAGGGCAGCAACAGGATGATCTTTCTAGCGCGTGCCCTGATAGACTAGGGGAGGGGGTGCCCCCCTCCTTCCTATTGCGCAGGCACAAAGCCGTTCAGCACGGTCATACTTCCGAAGCGTCCCTTGCCGTTCGTGCAGCGGCTGTATCAAAGCTGAACAGCAGGACCATGCCCCCCCTGTCATCCTGAACGCAGTTAAGGACCTAAAGAAGCTGGTACATGGATGCTGTTGAGCTTTGCCCGTCAGGGTGCTGAAGGTTCGACGAAGAGGTAGAGCCTGCATCTTAGGTCCTTCACTGCGTTCAGGATGACAGAGGGGCAGGGTCGCCGCGATTGGTACATTGCCTGTTCCTGCGTGGACCCACCGTATGAATACGAGCCTCTTGTGCTTCAGCTTCTGCCCTGGTGCAGCCTCACCAGCGCCTCAAGATCGTCCACAGTAATACCGGCCAGGCTGGCGACCACTCGGTCTGCCCCTGCCGCTTGTAACGCCTCTGCGCTCTGGGTCGTGGTCACGCCCAGCGTGGCGGCACCCGCCCTCACACCTGCCTGGATACCGGCGGGCGCGTCTTCTATCACCACGCCGTTTCGCGGGGACACGCCCAGCCGCTCGAAGGCTATGAGGAAGACCTGTGGGTCCGGCTTGCCCGCCGTAACGTCGTCGCCGGAGGCTATCGCCTGCATGTAGGGCCCGACACCGGTCGCTTCGAGCAGCACGCTTATGTTAGCCATGGGGGCGGAAGAGCCTATTGCCTGCTTCCAGCCTCGCCGCGCAAGCTCTTGCACCAGCTCGACCGCACCGGGCAGCGCCTTCAACTGCGCCGCCTCACGCCTGAAGGCTGTCTCCTTGGCGTCGGCCATCTCGGCCACGCGTCCCGCGTCGGTGACTTGCCACATCATGCCGATTATGTCAGTGTTGTGCTTGCCGAAGATGTTAGGGAAGTCCCTGTCAGGGTCGTAGGCCACACCGTACCGCTCCGACATCACCTGCCAGGAGCTATTGTGCGCCGCCGCACTGTCCACCAGCACCCCATCGAGGTCCCATACGACGGCTCTCGGCTCTTCCATTTGGTTCTCGCTACTTGTCATAACGTCATAATCTCAGCCTTTGCTTTGCCTTCTTCCAGGCGGAGCAGCGCAGCGGTCAGTGTCCCGCCAAAGCGCGGCCTGGTACCCGCAGCGCCGGGATTCAGGAACAACACGCCACCCAGTAATTGCAACAGCGGGATGTGGCTGTGCCCGCAAATGGCGACGGCGGGCCTGGGCACCGGCAGGCGTGGGAGCCAATGCTCGGGCTTGCCGCCCACATGCGTCATGTAAACTTCGACTGCTTCAGCCTCGAAGCGCACCTCTTGCGGTAGCTGCGCCACAACGCCCCTGGTGTCGACGTTGCCTCTTACCGCCAGGGTGGGGGCCACCGCTTGCAACTCGGCCAGCACGCTCTCCCTGCCGACATCCCCTGCATGCAAGATGCGCTCCACCCCCGCCTCGCGGAACACAGCCAGCAGGCGGGGGTGCAGCGTCCCATGTGTGTCAGACAGCACGCCTAACAGCATATCACCTTTCGCGCGTCACGGCTTGTACAACTGCCTGCCCAGGAGGCCAAGCAGCACGTCGTAAGGCGGTTGGTTCTCAGGATGGTACTCGAAACGCTCCCG
>DASVQO010000022.1:0-14408 GCA_036389075.1 Chloroflexia bacterium
AATACAGGACCTCGCCGCAAACTCCGATTTCGAGGAGGTAATCTACCTGCTCATCCACGGTGAGTTGCCCACCGCCGCGCAACTCGAAGAGATCAAGAGCACCATGGCCCGCAGGCGCGACCTGCCCGCCGATATGCCCTCAAGCCCCTTCGTCTTGGTGTTGTCGGCCATCTCTGTGTTCCTTTCGTCATCGAAAAGTTGAGTGCCAAAGACCGGGCGCTTTCGCCCTACCCAGCCCCGATTAACGGTTTGCCGATAGTATACCCATCTCGCCCATTTTTTGCACACCCAGGACGGAGACGGAAACGCCAAGAAGATAAAGAATATTCACCGCAGAGACGCAGAGGACGCAGAGCGTACGCTGAGATTAGGATGGTGTTTCAAGCAAAAGGAGCAGGGTGCGAGAACATGTACCCTGCTCCTTTTTGTACTCTCTAAACATCAACAATCTTGGCGTCGTTCTTGGCGTCCTTGGCGTCTTGGCGGTTCCGTTTCCTAGTCCGTTATGGCTTCTTCCAGCCCTTCGAGGAGGGACTCGTCCATTGGGAAGGAGTGCTCTTCGGCGGGGAAGGTGCCGGAGCGCACGTCTTCGATGTACTGTTTGAAGGCGTTGGGGAGGGTGTCAGCCAGGTTGGCGTATTTGCGGGCGTGCTTGGGGGTGAAGTCGGGGTACCAGCCGAGGAGGTCGTGCACGATTTGCACCTGGCCGTCGCAGCCCACGCCCGCCCCTATGCCGATTGTGGGCACGCTGAGGCGGCGCGAGATGACGGCGGCGAGGGGCGCGGGCACCGTTTCGAGCACGATGGCGAACGCTCCGGCCTCTTCCAGGCGGATGGCGTCGCGCAGGATGGCGGCGGCGGCGTCCCGCGTCTTGCCCTGGATGCGGTGCCTGCCTATCACGTTGATGGATTGGGGAGTGAGGCCCAGGTGGCCCATGACGGGGATGCCCGCCGCCACCATGCGCTCCACCGTTGCGGTCACGGCGGCCCCTTCCAGCTTGACGGCTCGCGCACCGGCCTCCTGCATGAAGCGGGCGGCATTCGAGAGGGCCTGCTCCACGCCCAGGTGGTAGCTCATGAAAGGCAGGTCGCCAATCACCAGCGCGCGTTGCGCCCCTCGCACCACCGCCTTGGTGTGGTGCACCATGTCGTCCATAGTCACCGGGACGGTGGAGTCGTAGCCGAGCATCACCTGACCCAGCGAGTCGCCCACCAGGATGGCGTCGATACCGGAAGCGTCGAGCAGGCGGGCGGTGGAGTAGTCGTAGGCGGTCATCATAGTGATCTTCTCGCCCCGTGCCTTCATCGCCCTGAACTTGGTGGTGGTCACGCGCTCGGCGTGGCCCCCCGCCGCCTTCTCCTTCGCGCCGTTCGGGGGCAGTTCGGTGATAGACATAATCTTCGCCTCCTGTTTGTGAGCGCCGAGTGGTTAGTGGTTAGTGGTTAGTGGCACCTACCCAAACAATCCTAAACTTTGCGCGTCCTTTGCGCTCTTTGCGCCCCTTCGGCTGCGCTCAGGACATGCTTTGCGTTGTCGTCTCTTTACTCGCTACGCGGCACTCGCTACTCGGCACTCGGCACTCGGGACGCGGCACTCTCTCTTACTAGCCGTTCTATCTGCCGTATGTGGCTTTTGTCGTGGCGGAGGCCGTTCATGAAGCGGCTGACACAATTGAGGGGTGGCCGGTCCTCTCTTGGGGTGTAGGTGTTGTCCAGGTAAGGTTCGTCGGGCCATACTTCCAGCGTTGCCAGGCGCATACGGCGGCTCTCTTCGAGGCGGTGGCGGCACTGCTCGACGGTGGTGACGGTGCGCCAGGGCACCTCGCTGCGAGAGCGGCCGTGAAAAGGCACTCCACGCGCCAGCTCGGCGGCCAGGAAAGCAGCCTCCTCTGCCGAGGCGGTGGTATGCACGATAACGTGGCCCAGCGTCCAGGACAGGTTCACTTCTTCTTCTACGCTGGCTTCGGGGTCGTGGGCCTGGGGGTCGGGCACCTCCAATGTTACGTCCGCGTCCTCGCAATTCTCTATAAGCCCCAGCATTCTATCTACCATTTCGTTAGTGAGTTGCCGTAAATCGTCTACTGTCAGGTCGGAGGGCGACAAAGTGTCTATGGCTTGCATCGGGTTGTTTATTGCTCCTTCTTTTTGAGTGCTTGTTTGAGTGACTCTATCGTTTCCCGTGCCAGGCGGCTCTTTTTCGCGGCTATGGGCAGCGTGCTCTTGCCTAAATCCCGGTATACCTGGGCAAGTTCGGGGGCTGTCTGGTCGAGGGCGGCGAGGTGGCGGGCCACCGTGCCTGCGTCGCCGCGCGCTATGGGGCCGGTAAGGGCTGCCGGGACGCCAAGCGTATCGAGGTTGTCTATCGTGCCGCGCAGGAGGGGCATCAGGTAGCGCAGGGCGGTGTTCGTGTCCGGCGCTATGCCCTGGCCCACCAGCAAGTCGGCGGCGAGCGCGGCCAGCGTGACCGTGTAGTTGGAGGCCATCACGGCGGCTGCGTGGTAGAGGGTCTTTTGCGTGGCGGTGAGATGGATGGGCACGCCGTCCAGCAGCAGGGCCAGACGGTCTAGCTGCTCGACCAGCGGGGCGTCACCCTCGATAGCGAAGGTGGAGCCGGGCATGTGGGCGACGGCGGCCTCGGTGCTGGCGAAGGTCTGGAGGGGGTGGAAAGAGGCGACGAGCGCGCCTAGGCCGGCGGCGGGTTGCAACACGCTGCTGGAGAGCGCGCCGCTGCAATGCACCACGCCCTGGCCCTCGCGCCAGCCGCCGGAGGCCGCGATCTCCTGGCACAGCGGCCCTATCGCGTCGTCCGGCACGGTGAGGAACACGATGTCCGAGTGGGCCACTGTAGCGGCGCGAGAGGTAGCGGTGCCCGGTTCGAGGCGAGCGGCCACGGCCATGCGATGGCTGCTCGTCGTGGTGCGCCCCGCCACCGCGCGCACGTTGACCCCACGAGCGTGCAACAGGGCAGCCAGGGCCGTACCCACCTTGCCCGCGCCGATGAATCCGATACGACCGGGTAGGGGCACGGGTGCGGGCGGTATAGCGGGTGCGTTGTCAGGCTGCTGAGGCAGGGTGCCGGTGTGCTGCATATTCTCAAGCATTACGGCCATGAAAATACCCCCAGGCTAGCAACAACAGCACGGGGGCATGGAGGACATAGGCCACGCGGGCGCAGCGTCGGCACGCGTGAAGACCGGTATCATAATTTGTCCGCCATCTCGGTCCCGTGCGGGATCCAAGTGGTCCAGGTCCATTATAGCATGTGGCGCAAGGGAAGGTGTTAGTAGCGAGCGCGGATGCCGAGCATGGACGCCCTGTGGCTGATGAATATTAACAACTGAATAAGGTAATGGTGAGTAGGGGCAGGTTCCCGTGCCTGCCCTGATGGAGATTAGCGGCAGGATACCCGTGCGGGCGTGGGCACTCACGGGAGCCTCCTCCTACTGGCGCTTCTCACGCCTGTTTATTACCTTATTCAGTTGTTAATATTCATTAGCCACGGGCTGAGAAGTGGCAAAGTCTCCTGCGGGGACTAAGCAACGTGAAGGTAATCTCCCAGTCTCCGCAGGAGACTTCGCTACTTCCCAGCCCGTGGCTTCAGCCACAGGGCGTCTTTCACCGCACAAAGCCCAGAGCCTCTCCAATAATTACACATTATCCCCTGGCATACCTCATGCACCTAAGCCGGGTCGCCTGCGTAGTATTGGCGCGAGCGTGATTATGGTGCTGAGGAGACTTGCCATGCGAGGTAGAGCGTTATTGGGGCTGGGTGCGGGTGTAGCGGCGGCTGCGGGTCTGGGGGCGTTCAACCGGAGCGTCACCCTGGGCGAAGGGGAGGTGGAGCCTACGCTGCCTTTCGAGCCGGCTTACTGGAAGTGGCGCTATGGCAAGGTGGCGGTGTACGAGGCGGGCGACCCCTCGAACCCGCCGCTGCTGCTACTGCACGGGCACAACGCCGCCGCCTCCGCGTTCGAGATGCGCTACCCCTTCTCGCTGCTTTCGGGCAGGTACCACGTGTACGCACCCGACCTGCTGGGCTACGGCCTGTCGGACCGCCCCGACATCGAGTACACCCCGCACCTGTACATGGAGCTTATCGAGGACATGCTACGCGAGGTGGTGCAGCGCCCCGCCACGGTGATAGCGTCCTCCCTGTCGGCGGCGCACGCGATTGAGGTGGCTTCCAGGCTGCCGGAGTGGATTACGTCGCTCGTCCTGTTTTGCCCCACGGGGTTGAGGAGGCTGACCACACAGACCTCGCAAGGCAAGGCGATAGAGGCGCTTTTCCGCGCGCCCCTGCTTGGTGAGGCCCTGTTCAACGGGCTTGTATCCCGTGCCAGCCTGCGCTACTACCTGCAAAAGCAGAGCTACTTCGACCCTGGCCACGTGACCCCGGAACTGGTGGACAGCTACTACAATACGGCCCACGCACCCGGTGCCCGCTACGCACCCGCCGCCTTCGTGGGTGGCAGGCTCTATTGGGACGCGAGCGACGCCTGGACCCGCCTCGAACAGCCGGTGCTCATAGTCTGGGGCCGCGAGGCGACGTTCACACCCTACTCGGATGCGGCAGTATTCCTGGCTACAAACCCCGCCGTCGAAGTGCAGGAGATCAACAACGCCGGCATCCTCCCCCACGACGAGCAGCCGGAGCAGGTGGCGAACATCACGATGGATTGGCTGGCGGGCCTGAAAAGGACTGATGACTGAGCGGTCAGTGAGTTGTATGAGGCCGGGAAGGTGAGATGCTTGTGAAGTTGCAGGCAATAACTATGTAGGCGTAGGATCTGCCGTGTCATTGTTGGAGAAAAGAAAAATCCCGCTTAAGGATATACACGTGGGATTTTTCTTTTTTGTCGCTCTGCACGGCGTAGCAGGCCATGTCGTAGGGGCTGGGGACCGGCGTAGGAGCTAGGGGCGTACTCCCAGGAAGGCGCCGGGGTGGCAGGCCGCCTCAAAAAGGATACCATTGGGCTGCGCCTTCGTGCTGATTGCTCTTTTGTGCAAGATAATGGTATACTCCTGCAATCAACCCGTCAGGAGCGTACAAATGCGATCTCGCCTTGTGAGACCGGCAGTATATCTGCTGGTCGTGGCATTGTCTCTAACGGTAGCTGCTACCGCCTTCGCTGGTAAGCCCGGTCCCGGTCCAACCCCCGCGCCCGCCGCTCGCATCGTGTGCGTAGACGCGGGGCACGGCGGCACTGACCCTGGAGCGGTCTATTCCGGCCTACAGGAGAAGGACCTCACGCTGGACATAGCCTACCGCCTGCGCGACCTGCTGGTGGGTGCGGGTTACAAGGTGGTGATGACCCGCGCGGGCGACCAGGCTCTGGGCAACTCCGAGCGGGCCGACCTCTGCAACGCAGGCGGCGCCGACACTGTCCTTTCAATCCACCTCAACGCCTCCAGCGACCCCAACGTGGATTACTTCAAGGCGTTCTACGGCAAGCAGAACAAGGACCAGGCTTTTACTCAGACAATCTGGCAGAACTACAACCTGGGCAAGCCCAATAGCACGGTGCCGTTATCGAAGTCCTCCACCACCCAGTTCGCATCCGGATTGCTGCTCAAGGCCACCGCCCCGGCTTGCCTTGCCGAGACGGTGTTCCTCTCGAACCCCGCCGAGGCTGCGCTATTAGGCGACGGGAGCGGCACCCGGCAGCAAGAGATCGCGCAAAACCTCTTCAACGGCCTGGCCGCCTGGTACGCGGGCCGGTAAACGGCCCTTTGCTGAAGGGTGCATGCGTCCCGAGAAATATGCTAAGGAGGCCATAAAGTGTCCAGCATATTGGTTCATGTGACTACCGGCCCAGAGAACCCCACCCGTGCCGCTCTCGCCTTCCTGGTAGCCAGGAGCGCGATAGAGGAAGGGCACACGGTCGCGCTGTTCCTGGCGGGAGACGCGGTGCAGCTTATCAGGGACGCGGTGCTCGACAACCTGGTGGGGCTGGGCACGGGCAAGCTACGGGAGCTGTACGATGCGATTGTGGCAGGTGGCGGCAAGTTCTACCTGTCGGGTATGTCCTCTAAGGCACGAGGGGTGAGCGCAGCGGACATAGAGGGGAAGCCGTGCGAGATGGCGATGCCCAACGTCCTGGTCCGGCTGTCGCTAGAGCACGACCGCATGTTTACGTATTGAAGCCGCACCATACTTCATGTCAAAAGCAGCCCCGTGAGGCTGCTTTTTTATCTGTGGATTCGCGCACTTCCGTTCCGCAAAGCCGTATAATAGGAGTCCAACCGCAAACACCAGATTCGCGATTCCAATTCCGAAATCCGAAATTCGTATGACCCTTTTCTGCACTGCCTGCGAACATTACTCCTCGCTCCCTCCCTACAGCGGAGGCGAGTTGCCTTCAGTTGCCGTGTGCGAGCACTGCGGCGCGGCTCTGCCCCAGGAGCACGTAGAGTCGCGGCTGATGCAGGCGGACCTGGGCTTGTGGCCCGCTCAATTACTGGTACAGGGGGAGGCCCCGCCCGTCGAGCAGGAGGCAGTGGTGGTCGCGGAAGCGGTTGTCGAGACCCCGGTGTCCTATGTGCCCAAGAAGCGGCACACCAAGCGGGGCGACGATTACTACTATCAGCTCTATTTCGACTACATGGACGCTGCCGAGACTAACACCGACGGCACCGGCAACCTCCAGGCAAACAGCGTCACCAGCAACGGCAACGGGAAAACGAGCGGCGCGAGCAACGGTAACGGCAACAGCACCGGCAACGGTAATGGTAACGGCCACCGTAGCGACGACGAGCACGCTGCGCAGGCAGTGGACCTGGCGATTGCGGAGACGGTGCCCCTGACGCTGTTCGTTGAGAGCGACATGGGCAACGGCGTCCCCGCCCCGGCAACCATGGAGGCCCAGGACAAGGCCACTTCGGCAGGCAACTACAACGACTTCGAGTACGAGCTTATAAACGACCCCTCGCGCCTGGCGCAGGTGGCCGAGATGCTGGCCCACGAGACGGTGCTGGGCGTGGACACCGAGACGACCGGCCTCGACCCGCACATCTCCGAACTGCTCCTCTTGCAGGTGTCTACCGCCGACAAGGTGTACATCGTAGATTGCAGGCGGCTGGTGCCCCTGGCGCTCAAGCCGGTGCTTGAGAACCCCAACGTCCTCAAGATAGCCCAGAACGCCAAGTTCGAGTACGAGATGCTCAAGCAGCAGTGCGGCATCACGCTCACCAACATGTACGACACGATGCTCGCGGAGCGCATCTGCACGGCGGGGCTGGGCCGCGAGATTTCGCTCAAGCAGATAGCGGCGCGCTACGTGGGGGCGGTGCTCGACAAGTCGGTGCGCGAGGCGTTCTACAAGCTGGCGCACAACGGCGATGCCTACCTGGCCGACGAGCAGTTGCACTACGCCGCCCGCGACGCCTTCATCATGATCCCCATCTGGCGCTTGCAGAAGCAGGAGCTTAAAAAGCACCGGCTGGAAGACGTGGCAGACCTGGAGTTCCGCTGCATCGCGGCGGTGGGCGACCTGGAGCTTGCGGGCGTGCAGATCGACACGGTCAAGTGGCGCAAGATCATCGAGGACGTGGCGCTGCACCGCGAGCGGACCGCCGTGGAGCTGAGCGAGATGCTCCAGCCCGCCACCATGCAGGCCACCATGTTCGGTATACCCTCCATCAACCTGAACTCGTCCACGCAGCTTATGGAGGTGTTCAGCAAGCTGGGCGTGGACCTGCCGGACACGAGCGAGGCCACGCTGTCCAAGTTCAACCACCCCGCCGTGGCGAAGCTGTTGGAGTACCGCTCGCACGAAAAGACGCTCTCGGCCTTCGGGGAGAACGTGCTCGGTCTCATCAACCCCAAGACGGGCCGCATCCACCCCGATTTCAACCAGCACGGCGCGGACACGGGCCGCTTCAGTTGTACACGCCCAAACGTGCAGCAAATACCCGCTACCTCGGACTTCCGTAAGTGCTTCGTGGCGTCGGAAGGGTACAAGTTAATTACTTGCGTGGCTGAAGGTACTCGCGTGCTGACAACTCGCGGACTCATTCCTATTGAGCAGGTTGTCGTTGGCGACCAGGCTATCCAGGAAGATGGCAGCACAAGACTAGTGCAGCGCGTCTTAAACCAGGGCGAGAAGCCGACACTCCGGCTGCGTACTGCACTGGGGTACGAGTTGGTAGCGACCCCTGAGCACAGGGTACGCATTTTGAATGCTGACGGTGATTACCTCTGGGAAGAAGTAGGCCGCTTGCAGGAGGCTTCCACAGTAGCGATAAAAATAGGTTCCAGCTCGGCATTTGAGGGAGCGAAGGTTCGCCAATTGACTCATCGTTCTGGTATTTCGCGAACGACTAATCAACTTCTCGCTAACACTAGAAATAGAGGAAGCGTCGTAACAGCCGCTATCGCAGAGCGCGTGCGTGTAGCCTCCCCCGAGGCAGCAAGCCACCTGGGCCTTCACCACTTGCTCGACAACTCGATGCTATTTGACCGGATTGTTGAAGTAAGCCAGGCAGGTGTACAACGCGTCTATGACTTGACGATTGAGGGGACTTCAACGTATCTCACACAGGGGTTCGTTAGCCACAACTGCGATTATTCACAGGCGGAACTCCGCATCCTGGCCGAGCTATCGGGCGACCCCGGGTTCGTGGGCGCGTTCCAGTCGGGCGACGACCTGCACTCTCTTACTGCCTCGCAGATGTTCGGGGTGCCGCTGGCGCAGGTGCAGAAGTCGCAGCGTTCGGCGGCCAAGGCTATCAACTTCGGCCTGGCGTACGGTATGGGTCCGGGCGGCCTGGCCCCGCGCCTGGGCGTGACGCTGGACGAGGCGAAGGAGCTAATCGCCCGCTACTTCAAGGCGTACCCCGGCGTGCAGCAGTGGCTGGAAAAGGCGGGCCGCGACGCCGTGCGCAACGGCTACTCGATCACGATGCTGGGTCGCAAGCGTTTTTACAACATACCCGACGAAGGCCTGAAGAAGATCAACGAGGACGAATGGCGCAAGCAGATAGCCGCGATAGAGCGACAGGGTAAAAACTCGCCCATTCAGGGGTGCGTCAGCGGCGACACGCGCATATTCGAGGAGACGCGGGGCTACGTGCCCATAGCGGGCCTGAGAGGGCAGGTGGTCTCGGTGTGGGACGGCAGCCGCTTCTCGCAGGCGGTGGTCGTGTACAGCGGCAAGAAGCAGTTGGTGAAGGTCCACCTGTGGGACGGCAACTACATCGAGTGCAGCCCCGACCACAGGTTCCTGGTGCGGCCCACCTCCGGCACCGACCTGTGGCGGACGCCCGCCGAGTTCAAGCCGCAACAGCGCCTGGTGCTGGGCGCGGCGGTGCCGGAGTGGGGAACGCCCGTCAGCATACCCGCCCACAACTGCAACGGTTCCTGGAACGCCAAGAGCACGAGCCTGGGCCAGATCAGCGACCCCGCCGCGCTGGGCGAGTGGCTGGGCAGGCTGGCCTCGGACGGCACCGTGACATCAAGCACGGCCGCGCTCATGGTGGCCGAGCACGAGGAAGTGTTGCTCCCCAGGTTGCAGGCCATCAGCGCCGAGCTAGGGCACGTCGGACACAGCATCCGCTCTACCGAAAGCAAGCCCCGGCGTTTCCACAAGCTAACCGTCTCTTCAAGAGGGCTGGCCCAGCAGTTGCGGGAACTTGGAGTGAAGGAGCGCGTGCCCGATTGCGCCTGGCAGGACAGCCGTGTGCTGGCGGGCTACCTGCGCGGCATGTTCGATGGTGACGGCACCGTGAACCGTGACGGGGCGTTCCTGGTGTTCGGGCAGCGCGATAAGCATCTAGCATGGGCGAGGGAGATACAGCAGGCGCTATTGCTGTTCGGGGTGCGCAGCCGCATAAACATCTGCGCCGACCGAATCAACGTGCGCGTGGTGAAGAAGGATATACCGCTGTTCTGCCACTATATCGGCTTTATGAACCCGGCCAAGCAAGCCAAAGCGGTGGAAGTGTCGGCTGCCACCAGGGACAAGACCTACGGGCGCGGGGTGCGCGTGAAGCGCGTTGAGTTCACCGAGGAATGGGTCGATATGTACGACGTGGTGAACAGCGAGACGAGCCAGTTCATGGCAAACGGCCTGGTTGTGCACAATTGCAATGCTGATATGACCAAGCTCGCGCTCATCTACCTGCGCACCGCCCTCAAGGACTGGGACGCTCGCACCGTCAATACCGTGCACGACGAAATCGTGGTGGAAGCCCGCGCCGACGTGGCCGAGGAGGTCCAGCACATCGTGGAGGACTGCATGGTGCGCGCCGGGCAGTACATCCTCAAGGTCGTGCCCATAGTAGCGGAAGCCTCGCTTGCCGACTACTGGAGCAAGTAGGCACGCACGGGGCTGCCACCTCGTTCTGTACCACTATTTGTCCGTGTTTTTGTAACACCCGATTTCCCCCTTAAGACTATATAATGCAGTCAGAAGAATTGTGCTGCACCCAAACGCGCGTGCGGCACCCTCGACCTTTCAACACGCAGAATGACAGGAGCCGGGCCTATGTAGCAATGCGACTTGGTAGCCCTCGACACAGCGGGCGCCTTGCATGTTCAAGTAGCAAGTGGATAATATTGTACGTAAGAATCATGGACAAACCACAACGATCTAGAGGAGGCACTATATAATGTTTGGCGATAAGAAGAAATGGCTCGCGCTCGGCCTGGTGGCCCTGCTGGCGCTCCCGACGCTGCCCGCGGCCACCCCGGCCAGCGCGCAGGGGCAGCGCTTTTTCCCCGAGACCAACAAGACGGTCAAGGGCCGGTTCCTGGAGTACTGGAACCAGAACGGCGGCCTCTCGCAGCAGGGCTACCCCCTGACAGAGGAGATGCGCGAGGTCTCGGATACGAACGGGCAGACCTACACCGTGCAGTACTTCGAGCGCGCTGTGTTCGAGCTACACCCTGAAAACCCCCGCCCCTATGACGTGTTGCTGCAACTATTGGGCAGCTTCCTGTACAACCAGAAGTATCGCGGCAACGCTCCCGGCCAGCAGGCCAACACAGCGGCAGGCTCGCGGCTGTTCAGCGAGACCGGCAAGCGCGTGGGCGGCAGGTTCCTCGACTACTGGAACCGCAACGGTGGCCTCGCCCAGCAGGGCCTGCCTATCTCGGAGGAGTTCAACGAGGTAAGCGACCTCAACGGCCAGACCTACCGCGTGCAATACTTCGAGCGAGCGGTGTTCGAGTACCACCCTGAGAACCAGCCCGCGTTCCAGGTGCTCCTGTCGCAGCTAGGCACCTTCCGGCTCCGCTCCAGGCAGCAGGGTGGCGGTGGCGGCGGCGGCAGCCAGCCTCCCCCGCCCAACGCACGGGCCACGGCCTGCGGCAACCTGCCCAACAACGTGCCGAGCAACGACTGGGCCGCCAGCGACAAGCTCCAGGTGCGCGGTGGCGAGACGATCCAGTTCGCCGCTGGTGTGTTCCGGCCCGCCGAGCCGATGTCGTTCTGGTTCACCTTCCCCGATGGCTCGGTGCTCGGCACCGGCAGCCCCCTCCGCCCGGAGGACGTGGAAGGCACCAACTTCGAGGTAATCCCCAACGGTGAGGGCATCCTTGGCCCCGTGCCTATCAGGATACCGGAGGTCGGCAGGGAGTACCCTGGCATCTGGGCCATCACTTTCCAGGGTTCCCAGAGCCAGAGGCAGGCGGTAATCTACTTCTGCGTCACCCCCTAGTCCGGGGATCAGAACCGATAGCCAGATGCGTGAGAGGGCGGGGAGTTGTTCCCCGCCCTCTTTTGCTTTGCCATGTGCTAGAAGCCATCTTAAAAGGCAATAGTGCATACGAGTACCCAAGCCTCGCCTTTGTCATTTCGAGCGTAGCGAGAAATCTCGTCCCTGTGCACCCAGACAACCCGTTTCCTACCGTAACAGAGTCCCATGAGAAAAGAGCCACATCCCGGGGAGGGACGAGATTTCTCGCTACGCTCGAAATGACATAGGGGGGCTTGGGTACTGATGTTCGACTATTTGGCTTTCGAGAGGGCTTCTAGCCAACATCGGTGGTATTCTGTAATGCTATTTCCTGGTATATTGGAGGTGTGAATCGCAGAATGGGCACACGACAGGGCGCAGAAGCAGGAGCCACATCATGCTGAAACTACCTACGATCAACGGCACCATCAAGCGGCGCGTGCTGGTAAATTTCAGGGCGGACCCGGAGGTGGTGCAGCGCCAACTCCCCGCACCTTTCAGACCCAAGCTACACGAGAGGCAGGCGGTGGTGGGCATATGCCTCATCCGGCTAGAGCACCTTCGCCCCAGGCTGATGCCCGAAGTGGTGGGCTTCAGCAGCGAGAACGCGGCCCATCGCATCGCGGTCGAATGGACCGATGAGGAGGGCGTTCGGCGCGAGGGCGTGTTCATCCCCCGCCGCGACACCAACTCCCCGGTAAACCTGCTGCTGGGCGGGCGTTTGTTCCCGGGCGAGCATCACAGGGCCAGGTTCAAGGTGCGGGAGGAAGAGGAAGAGGTGGCCGTCTCGATGCGCTCCCTGGATGGGGAGGTAGCGGTCAGCGTGAGCGGCAGGCTGGCGGACGGTATGCCCGAGACTTCCATATTCGACTCGGTGGACGATGCCTCGCGCTTCTTCGAGGCGGGTTACCTGGGCTACTCGATGACCGCCGCCGGCGACCGGCTGGATGCGTTGGAGCTACATACAGACCAGTGGCACGTGGAGCCTCTGGCCGTCAGTAGCGTCCATTCCAGCTTCTTCGCGGACGAGAGCCTGTTCCCACGTGGCAGCGTGCGGTTCGACCACGCCCTGCTCATGCGCGACATTGAGCACGAGTGGCATACCGCTGCTACCCTGTACCTGTAAAGGGGTGTTAGAGCAGGGTGGCGCCAATGTAAAACCTCGCAGTTTATTTGCGCTTGCGAGCCAGGGGGGTTAAATTCCGTAGCGCGGGCTCTTCGCGCGTTAGAGAGGCACCTGTATGAACAAGGGTAGGGTCCGCTTCATCTCTATCTTCGCCGTGTTAATGCTTGTCGCAGTAGGGCTGCCTTCCGCCCCATCCACAGGCTACGCGCAGGGCACCCTCAGCCGCACCTTCCCGCAGACCGGCAAGACCGTTACAGGCAGGTTCTTGCAGTACTGGGACACAAACGGGGGCCTGGAGCAGCAAGGCTATCCGGTCTCCGAGGTGTTGCAGGAGCGGAGCGAGGTAAATAACCGGGTCTACTTCGTCCAGTACTTCGAGCGCGCGGTGTTCGAGTTCCACCCGGAGAACCCCTTCCCCAGCGACGTGTTGCTGTCGCTGCTTGGCGTGTTCCGCTACCAGCAGAAGTACCCCGGCGGCGCGCCCGGCCAGCAGCCCGATACCTCCCCTGGCTCCATCGCGTTCCAGCAGACCGGTAAGCGGCTTGGCGGCAGGTTCTTGCAGTACTGGCGAACGCACGGCGGGCTGCCCCAGCAGGGCTACCCTATCTCCGACCCGTTCGTGGAGGTCAGCGAGCTGAACGGCCAGCCGTACCTGGTGCAGTACTTCGAGCGCGCGGTGTTCGAGTTGCACCCTGAGAACCGGCCGCCCCACGACGTGCTCCTCTCCCAGCTTGGCACCTTCCGCTTGCAGGCGACCTACCCTACCGGCCTCGACTTCGCGGACGGCGACGGCGACGGCGTGTCCAACGTTGACGATAGGTGCCCCGACAGCAAGGAGAACCTGAACAAGATTTTCGACACCGACGGCTGCCCCGACACGCTGGACGACCTCATTAGGGAAGCGGAGGAGCATATCAACGGCTTCTGGCAGGAGGTGTTCGACAACGGCGGCGTGGAGTACTTCCCGCCCACGGAAATCGTGCCCTATACCCGGCCCATACAGACGGCTTGCGGCCCCGCGACTCTCAACAACGCCTTTTACTGCCGAAGGTCGCACGGCATCTACCTCGATTACAACTTCCTCGCCGAGCAACTCTACACGGACGGCGACTTCGCCCCGGTGACCATACTGGCTCATGAATGGGGGCACCTGATACAGGCCAACCTCGGCATCCTGCAATCGGACGCGTTCTTCACGATCGAGATAGAGTTGCAGGCCGACTGCCTGGCCGGGGCGTGGGCCTTCCGCGCGGCCCAGGACAAGCGGCTGGAGGAAGGCGACCTCGATGAGGCGGCGGTATCGCTGTTCAAGGCGGGCGACGACATAAACACCCCCTGGTTCGACCCCCGCGCCCACGGCCAACCCGAACAGCGCATTCAGGCGTTCAACACCGGCTTCGAGAGCGGCATAGCGGCCTGCGAGATAGTCCGCTAGGGCAAGAGACGGAAACGCCAAGACGCCAAGACGCCAAGGACCACGCCAAGGTATTAAGGTCTGGAGAGTGCAAAGAGGAGCAGGGTACATCATATCGTACCCTGCGTCTTTATCTTGGGCCACAATCCATAATCTTGGCGTGGTCCTTGGCGTCTTGGCGACTTGGCGTCTT
>DASVQO010000023.1:0-3744 GCA_036389075.1 Chloroflexia bacterium
CGTGGAGACGATGCGCGACGTGGTGCCATCCAGGGCGGTAGACGGCAGGGCTATGACGGGCTTGCCTCCTTTGGATCGCGCAGCCCCACGCATGAAGTCTACCTGGCCACCCACGCCGCTATATAATTTGGTGCCAATAGAGTCGGCGCACACCTGGCCTGTGAGGTCCACCTGCAACGCCGAGTTGATGGCTACCATGTTCTCGTTGCGGCTGATGATGAAGGGGTCGTTGGTGAAATCTACGGGGTGAAGCTCGATGGCCGGATTGTCGTTTGCAAAGTCGTAAAGCCGCCGGGTGCCGAGCAGGAAGCCCGCCACTATCTTGCCCTGCATGAAGGTCTTGCGCGCGCCTGTAATCACCCCGCGTTCCACTAGGTCAATCATGCCGTCGGAGAACCTCTCGCTGTGCACGCCCAGGTCCCGCTTGTCGCGCAGGTAGCCCAGCACCGCGTCCGGTATAGCGCCAATGCCCATTTGCAGGGTGTCGCCGTCGTTGATAAGCTCCGCTACGTATGCGGCTATCTTGCTGTAGAGAGGAGTTGGGCTGCTCTGCGGTAGCTCGGGCAGGGCGTAGTCCACCGGTACGCAGTAGTCAATATCGTTCAGGTGGATGAACGAGTTGCCCCAGATACGCGGCATCTGTGGGTTGATCTCGGCGATTACGATGCGGGCGCTCTCGACGGCGGGCTTGGTCACACCCACTTCCACCCCATAGCTGCAGTATCCACGCTGGTCGGGTGGGCTGACCGAAATGATAGCTACATCAATCGGTAGCACGTTCTCGCGGAACAGCCTCGGTATCTCGTGCAGAAAGACCGGCGTAAAATCGGCTCTGCCTGACTGTACCGCGCCTCGTATGTTATGCCCGATGAAGAGCGAGTTGACGTGAAACGACTGCGACATGCCTGTGGCCGCGTAGTCGGCGTGCCCGGCGGTAAGCACGTGCACAATCTCAACATCTCGCAGCTCTTCATGCCTTGCAACCAGGGCGGAAGCAAGCACCACCGGCTGTCCGCAACCGCCGCCCATATACAGACGTTGGCCTGATTGCACCACCTTGAGCGCCTCGGCGGCGGTGGTCAGCTTGTGCCTGTGCAACTCCGGCCACCCGGTGACCGCGCCAGCCGCTGGAAGCGCTTGTGTATTCACAGGGGTTAGAGTCGATGCCTGTATCACTTGTCTTGTGGGCGCTGCACACGGTACGATGCCCGGAGTATGGTGCCTGAGGCGATGAGCGCTATCGTACGGCGGATTTACCTTCTGGTAAGCTATCGGCTCCCCCGCACCTTCGTCAAGTAGGTCTGCCCTGTCGGCGGAATTGTAACGCATTGTCATGGCTGTCTCCCTGGAACGAGTAAGAACGGCGAGCGACCGTGCGCCCTATATGAGGTCGTCTATCTCCCATTGGCGAGCTGTTGCGTGGCAATCACAGGCACCAGGCTGTCTTTCGGCTCTACCGCAAAGTAGTCCCACTGGTCGATGAGCATCCTGAATATGTCCGATTCGGTGACTACACCTACCACTTTACCTTCATCGTTCACCACCGGCATGCCCCCTATCTTGTGCCGGAGCATGATACGTGCAGCTTCCTGGATAGAGGTAGAGGGTCGCACGGTATATGGGTTGTGAGTCATCACCTGGCCGACCGTCAGCTTGGCTAGCAGGTAGTTCAACTCGTAGATACTCAGGCTGGTGGCAGGAGAGGGGCGCGCCTCGCGCAGGTCTCCGATTGTCACTATTCCCACCAGGCGGTCGTTGTGCACTACCGGTAGACGGCGTATACCTTTGCGCATCATAGTGTTATATGCGTCGGCGAGCGGCATCTCGGACGTTACTACCTCTACAGGGGACGACATCCACTCGGCGACTAGGAGCTGCTGTCTGGTCACTTACTTCTCCCTTGGGTGCCGGTTGCAGGCACGGGTCAATCTTTGTCGGCGTGGTATGGGTTGACACAGATTAGCCCGACCGCCAGGCACTGAATACGTTAGTGGGCCACAACTTCAGAGCTGTGTGGCCCACTAACCAACTTATGCTGCGAGCCGCCTTGCCTTCTCAGCTACCGTGCGGGCGTAGCCAGGGGTTGGCGCGGGGTGCGGGTGATGGTGGGAGTGGAGCTAGTAGTGGTGATGTGCAGCCTCTCGCGCAGGTAGGGTAGTACGAAGTGGTCGAGACCGTAGTACGCCACGCCCGCTCCGCCGAAGACCATCGCCACCTGGAACACAAGCATCTGCGGGTTCGAGCTTGACACACCGGCGGCCAGGAAGGCCAGGTTCATGGTTGCGCCCATGGCTGCCGAGAACTTGGTGAAGACACCCAGAATAAGAGCCACACCTACCAATGTCTCACCGATAGCCACCATGTTGGCGAAGAGGGTAGCATTGGGCAAGAACACGTTCTGCACCAACCCTGCATACCAGCCCTGCACCTCGGGGTGCTCGCCCGTAGCTGCCTTCTTGAGCGCGCCGCCCAGGAACCCCTGTATCGCTGCTCCACCATTATCGAAGCCGAGCCACTGGCCGCTCGTGACCTTCTCCCAGCCGGCGGTGAGGAACTCGTACCCCACGAACAGGCGTAGCACCAACCACATAAGTCCCGTGTAAGTTGCGTTCGTAAAGGCCGTCTTCCATGCTTTGATAAATCCGTTCATCGTAGTGCTCCCTTCAAACCTGATAGTTCTTTCCTCGCCGTGTCCTTTTACCTGGACACTATTGCTTTCGACATCTCCATCGTAATGGGCCAGGGTTGAACCCCAGGTACACGCAGGTGAACATGGGGTAAAAAACTGCCGACCAAACCCTCTGTTTTAGACGTGAGCGTGCTTCGAGCGGAGAAATCATACAAAGTAGTACCAGCCGTTGCGCGCTATGCTATGCGGCCGGTGTGATATAATCGGATTGATACAGTGGGGGAGTGGGCGTAATTATCCCGCGATAACTGACGGTGACTGCGGAGCAGACTCGACAGATGAAATTTCTTATTGTAGACGACGACAAAGCTATCGTTGAGGCCGTAACCATAGGGTTGCAGTTCCAGTGGCAGGACGCGGACGTGCACAGCGCACCTGATGGAGAGCGCGGCCTGCGCACGTTCCTTGACATAGCCCCGGACGTGACCCTGCTGGATGTGAACATGCCGGTCATGACCGGCTTCGAGCTGCTGCAGCGCATACGAGAGGTGTCGGACGCTCCCGTGCTGATGCTGACAGCCCGTGGAGACGAGATGAGTAAGGTAAGGGGCCTCGAACTGGGGGCCGACGATTACCTGGTCAAGCCCTTCAGCCATTTAGAATTGTTCGCCCGCATTAAAGCGATACTGCGCCGCTCGGAGCTTCCCGCGCCCGTCAGCGCCGCCCCTTCCTTCGTGTCGGGCGACGTTACTATGAACTTCGAAAGCCGTGAACTCACGGTAAAAGGCCAGCCGGTCAAGCTCACGCCCACCGAGTACAAGCTGCTCTACCAGCTTGTGCGCAACGCCGGGCGCGTGCTGCCGTTCGACATGTTGCTCAGCAAGGTCTGGGGCGACGAGTACCGGGGCGACATGGACTACCTCAAGACCTACATCAGCCGCCTTCGCAAGAAGCTGGGCGACGACTCGGAGAACCCCCACTACATCCTGACCGAACGTTCGGTGGGTTACAGATTCGCACGCATCACCTCACCTCCCGGAGCAGGAGCGTAGAGTCTCAAGAGATGACCATTTTAAAGGGCGTGGTAAGTAGAAGTACCTCACCTGTCCCACCTC
>DASVQO010000024.1:0-2799 GCA_036389075.1 Chloroflexia bacterium
TCAGCACTCCGGGTATGAACTTTTTAAAGACAGTCCTCGGGCGATACCCTTCTTCGCGTATGAAGCGCGTCATCATCATGTCGAGGAAATGCAGTAAGGCCTTGGACATTCTGCTGCCTTGCCCCTTGCTGCGAGACATGGCAGCGGCTAGCTTGTCCTCATCGTAACTATTAGCGACGCATTGGTCGAGATAGTCATAGTAAGTCTGGAAGGTAATAGGCACATCTAGCATTGAACACGCCTGGATTGTCGCCCGGGTTTTTTCCTTGAACCGTTCTCCCCGTAATACGCACTGGTTCTCAAGTTCCTTTATGTAAGCTTGGACAAACTTCACGTCCTGTATGCGGGCCTTTGCCTTGAGCTTGGTTTCTTCCCAACTGGCGTCCGTAGTGCGAAGCGCACCCACATCGCTGCCCGGCACGTCCGGCATACCTGGGGGCGGGGCGCAGTGGCGCTCGATCGCGGCGTTGAGCGCGAGGAGAGTAGGCGCGTAAATGGGGCGCTGGCCTTCATTGACTGAGAGCACCAGGTCAAGCTGTACCAGGCGGGTGTGCTGCAGACTGGAGATGTCTACCACCTTGAGTATAGTGCCCTCTTGGGGGTCCAGCTCGTAGCCTTTGAAAATGTACTTGTGCCCGTCGTAATAGATGTACGAGCCTTCCTGGAGCTTCTTGGGGTTCCGAGGCATCTTTGCGGGGGGCACAGTCATGTACGGAGGCTCGTAAAGCTCCGTAGTACTGCGCTTCGCTTTCGGCCACTTTTGCCCACTGCCGCGCTTACCCTGTGCAGCCTCGCCGTTGCGGTCATACTCGGCAGTCATTACGCCGTTTGCGTCTCCTGAGTTCTGTAACTCTTTTTCCTTGTCGCTCATCTCTCTCTTCTCCCCTCTCTCTCATCTGCCTCACTAAATCACCTGCACACTTTGTCGGTTCTCTTACGCTTTTCGCTCTCTGGCCCACGTTAGTTCGACCGTAGTTCCGGTCCTCACCCCGGTCACCTCAGCAGCTGTCCGCTATGCAGTAGCTGGAGCGTGGCGGTCCTGACTATCGAGACTGGCGGGGGCTGTGGGTAGCCAGACCATAGTGCCGGGCTGCGGGGCCGCATCTCTGAATATAAGTCTCGTGAGTATGTCGGTAAGCAGTGTGCCCTGCCACAGCATGTGCCCCAGTGCGGACATGACCCTCGTGCTGGGCATCCCCAGCTCTCTCGCCAACTCGTATGTCAGCCACTCAAAGTCGATCCTCGGCCCGGTGCTTTCCAGCCGCCGCCGCGCTGCCGCCTCGACCTCGGGCCGCGCATGCACACGGGCCTTGTAGGCTGATAGGGCCTGTAAGTTGGCTATCTCGGTGTCGGTAGCCATCTGCTCCTCGACGTGGACCTGGTAGCACCAGCCCCGCGCCTCACAGATGCGGCTCATGGCGCGTTCCCGCGCCTTCGCTCCGGGCGTCTCGCTGAACTCCCGGCGCACTACATCGTGCAACTCGATGTGGCCGTTGATGCGTATCACTTTATAGTCAGGCACGTGGCGGAGCATGTCGCCTTTGTGATCGAGGTACTCGAACCACTCCGGCTGGCTGATAATATCGGCTACTGTATGCTGTTCTCGGCTGAGCACGTACAGGAACTTGCGCTCGCGCCAGAACTCGGCTTGCAACCTGCGCCCTGTTGGCGAAAGGAGCTTGAACCGCAGGTTGTTGCCCTGCGGCTTGACATTGCGTACGTTGTCTGCAGGTGGAAGCCTCTTCATAGCGTCACCTCATCAGAGTCCGGTATCTTCATGCTGTAAGTGTAATTCTTGTCCATAGGAAACTGTTCTCCTTTGCCCTTCTCTTGTATCCTCTTGTATCCTCTTGTATCCTCTTGTACCCTCTTCCCTTCCCTTTCCTTCGAGCTTCATCATTTCATCTGACTCACCGTCCCCCCCTCCGCTCCGGAGATTGCAACCTGGCAACGGGCTGCAGACTCCCCATCATAAAGGTATCGTATCTGCAACAGATTTACTAATTTTGCATAAAATTCGAACAACTAGCGCCAAACTTGATTAATCCTATATATGTGTGGTTCTTAAAAGCTGGTGTTCGTCCGAGACTTATGAGGAAAACTCCGGTAAGAGTCGCGAGAACGCGTAGAATGAACTTGATTATTTGTTAGAGCATTCCAAGCATGAGCCTTCATGAAGACAACCCAGCCTATAAGCTGCTACTGAGCCGAATAGCTGAACTGATCTCCGGCAAACGGAAAGACAAACATCTATCCAAGTCCGCGTTCGCTCTGGAACTGAATCTGCCTCGCGCACGCTATGCCAATATAGAAGCATGTATCACGCGTCTCTACGTTTACGAGATCTTCATGATGGCTGACGTGCTGGGGATAGAACCCGCTGATTTATGGTTACAGCTCACCGACTCACAGGCGGTTCGCGACCATATGTTCAAGGTAGACGTGCCGGCGGATGTCGGGAAGAAAGTGCAAATAGTGGTAAACGTGGTTGAAGGTCAGGACCGACCTAAAAAAGGGTGAACAGTGTCGCTCCAACCGCCTGCTGGTGCCACAGGTGGTGCCACAGGTGGTGCCACAGCCTTTTAGCCAGCATGCGCCTGTGGGCCTTCCTCTGCTTGCCCGTTCTCCGCCGCCTCGCGTCGTGTACGCCAGGCAGCGAAGTTCTCAAGGTCGGCAAGGTCCAGCTCACTCCACGCAGGGCAGGAGGCGAGCACAGGGCACCACGAGCAGCCTGCGTTCACCCGAGGCTCAAGTGGCTCGCCCGACATGACAGTGGAGACCAGCTCCGTTAATGCTTCG
>DASVQO010000025.1:0-2761 GCA_036389075.1 Chloroflexia bacterium
ACCACTAACCACTAACCACTAACCACTAACCACTAACCACTAACCACTAACCACTAACCACTAACCACTAACCACTAACCACTAACCACTAACCACTAACCACTAACCACTATGCCCGACTCCCCACAGCCGAATACCGGGCGCTTTGCCAGGCTTCTGTTTGTGGCGGCCGGGGTGGGCTTGATGTGTGTGGTCTTTCTCCTGTTGCTGGCAGCCAGCATGGCGAAAGAGCTAAGCCACGACGAGCACATGTACGTCATGGGCGGGGCCTTGCTGGCCGAAAAGCTCCAGGTGCCGTACCGCGACTTCCCGTACCTGCAAATGCCCAACCTGGCGTTTGTATACGCCGGGCTGTTCTCTATGATAGGGTCGGCGGGGTACTACCTTCTGGAGGCGCGGGTCTTCTCGACCGTGTGCGCTACGGTGGGGCTGGGGCTGGTCTTCGTGGTGGTAGCGGGGGCGTTGCGCGAGTTGCCTTACGGGTGGAGGTTCCTTGCCGCAGCGGGGAGCGTGGCCGCGATAATGGCTAACCCCGTCTTCCGTTACGCCAGCGGGCAGGCCTGGAACCACGACGCTTCGGTGCTGCTGACGCTGTCCGCTTTCGTCGCCCTGCACACGGGGGCGCGTGGCGGCTGGCACGCGGGCTGGGTCCGCCTGGGGGGCGTGCTGCTGGGGCTGGCCGTGGGCACGCGCCTGACATTTGCCTTCGTGGTGCCGGTCTTCATAGCAGCGGTGGCCGCCTACCCGACCCTGGCGGGCATGAAAGTCAGTTGGAGGGCCAGGCTGCGCCCTGCACTGACCTTCGGGGATGGCCTCGTGCTGGGCTTGGTGCCGTCGTTGGTCGCCTTCTTTATGGCCCCCAGGCAGTTCGTGTTCGGCAATGTCGAGTACCACGAGATGAACGCGCTCTTCTGGCAGAAGGTGGGCTACGACCGCACTATGGACGCCACTGGCAAACTCGATTACCTGTGGGACGTGGTCGCCCAGCCCGCGAACTTCGTGCTGGCGGTAGGCTCTATCTCACTGCTGGTGGCGGGCCTCGTCGCGCACCGGGGCGTGGGTAAGCCGTGGCAGTTCGAGCTACTGTTCGCCGGGGCGCTGCTGCCCGCCATCCTGCTCGGCGCGCTCGCCCCCACGCCCTCCTGGTACCAGTACTTCTATGCCCTGGTGCCGTTCATGGTGCTTGTAGCAGCCTACGGGGCGGCCGCTCTCTACCAGCGCGCGCTGTGGACGCTCGCGGGCTTCGGCCTCATGCTCCTGCTGTTGGCGGGGCTGGGGCAGCCTGCCTACTCGCTCAAAGGGCTGTCCGACCCGGCCAACTGGGTGCCCGTCCGGGTGCACGACCTGGGATTGGAGGTCAGCCGTTACGCCGGGAAGGGCAAGGTGCTCACCTTCGCCCCCATATACGCACTCGAAGGCGGCGCGGACACATACGACCTCCTGGCCGTGGGGCCGTTCGTGTGGCGAAGCGGCTCGCTGTTGGAGCCGGACGAGCGGAGAGACCTGGGACTGCCCTCGCATGAAGAGTTCGCTCGGCAACTGGCGCAAGAGCCGCCCGGGGCCATCCTGACCGGGTTCGAGGAGGGCCTGGAGGCCCCCTGGCTAGACTTCGCGCGGGAGCGTGGGTATGAGCTGGTGCGGCTGCCCGGTGAGAAGGTGCTGTGGCTGCCAAAGCGGTAGGCAAACCCTCCCGCGAGCGGCAAGGGCCGCGTGGGGCCGGCGTGCCACTCATCGCGCTGGCTGTACCTGCCTTCGCGCTCGTCATGCTGCTTGTGATTGTGGGGCAGCAGCCCGACGGCCGCTTGCACCTGTGGGTGCTGGACGTTGGGCAGGGCGAGGCGATTCTGCTCAGGACGCCGCACGGGCATACCGCCCTGGTGGATGGTGGGCCTGGGGCTACGCCGCTGCTGAACGCGATAGGCCGGCGCGTGCCCTTCTGGCAGCAGAACCTCGACCTCGTGGTGCTCACCAACCCCGTGCAGGACCGGCTCATGGGCCTGGTGGACCTGCTGGGACGCTACGATGTGGGCCAGGTCGTGCAGACCGAGTACACGGCCACCGGGGGCGTGCAGGCTCAGTGGCTCCGGCTGCTTGATTCGGGCGCGGTGCCGGTGCACCATGCCGCTCGCGGCGAGAGGCTGACTTTCGCGGGCGAGCCGGACGTGGCCCTGGAAGTGCTTGGCCCCGGCAAAGATGGAGATGGCCTCATGTCCCTGCGCCTTACCTACGCTGCCCACAGCCTCCTCATCAGCGGCGATGCTCGAGCCGAAGCCGAGGCCGAAATGGTAAGCTATAAAGGCGATGCTCTGCGCAGCCAGGTGCTCGTGGTGGGCCATTTCGGCAGTAAGGACGTGGCCGCTCCCCCGTTCCTCGCAGCCGTCCGGCCCACGGTTGCCATCATCTCGGCGGGCGCGGGCAATCGCTTCGGCTACCCCTCTCCTGAGACGCTGGACGCGCTGAGCGCCGCCGGTGCGCTCGTCTACCGCACCGACGTCAACGGCACGGTGGAGGTAATAGCCGACGCGGAGCGGCTGTGGGTGAGGGCCGAAAGGTGATGTTCGATGGGACGTAGGCGACCTTCCTTGCGGCAGGTGAAAACGGCGAACACCGGCATCGAGCTAAGCTACCGCGACTGGGGCGGCAGCGGGCCTCCCATGCTGTTGCTACACGGCCTCGGCTCCACCCACCGCATCTGGGACCTCGCCGCGCCCTTGCTTGCTGAACGCTTCCGCGTGGTGGCCTACGACCAGCGCGGACACGG
>DASVQO010000026.1:0-11500 GCA_036389075.1 Chloroflexia bacterium
CCCTCACCTTCCTTAGTCTCCGAAGGAGACTTTGCCCCTTGTCAGCCCGCCACTTTAGTGGCAGGGCACCCCCACAAGGCGATACGCCCCCTAGTCCGCCCCGGTCTCCAATTGCGCTGCCGCCGCGCGGTCCACCAGCCAGGTGACGTGGCCGCTCGCCTCGCGCAATAGCTGGCTTGGGTACTCTTTGGGGTCGTAGTCGCCTTCCAGCACCTGCTTGAGCGCTGGGGCCTTGCTCTCGCCGGCCACCATGAACAGCACGTGCCCGGCGGCGTTCAGCACGGGGGCGGTGAGCGTGATGCGCCAGGTGTCGAGCGTATCGACGTGGTTGGCGGCGACCAGCTTGCCGTACTCGCGCAAGGCGGCGGTGTGAGGGAAGAGCGAGGCGGTATGCCCGTCGTCGCCCATGCCCAGGAACACCAGGTCGAAGCGGGGCATTTCGCGGCTTGCCAGGGCGAACTCGCGCCTTATCGTGGCTTCGTACTGTTCGGCGGCCTGCTGTGGCTCAAGGCCCTCGGTAGGCATGGGGAAGACGCGGCTGGTGTGGATACCCAGCGGCTGGAAAAGGTAATCGTTTGCCAGCTTGAAGTTGCTATCCTTGCCGGTATGGGGCACCCAACGCTCGTCACCGAAGTAAAACTGCACCCGGTCCCACGCTATGCGGCCCCGGTACTCTTCCGACGCGAGCAGCTTGTAAAGCAGCTTAGGCGTGGAGCCGCCGGAGAGGGCCACGCGGAAGGGGTGTTCGTCTCCCGCCGATTGCTCCACCAGCTGGGCGAAAATCTCAGCCGAACGCGCGGCTACAGCGTTCGCATCATTCTCTATGCTCACCGTGACGTGCGGGCGGCTCAAGGCATGTTACCTCGTGGCGTGTTGCCGGGAGAGCCGGGGGAGCCGGGCGGGCGGCGTTGCGGATTCTGGGGCTGGGCCGAGCTGATGGCCTCGCCGCTGATGAGCCTGCGGGGGCCGTCCGTATCGCGACCGGCTGAGACGCCTTTGATGAACATGGCTACCATATTCATCGTCTCCTCGTACACGCGGTCGCGGCTGTAGACCTCTAGCTCGATGTCGAGCAGGTCGGCTCGGCTGAGTGTGTCGAGATGGATGTTGCGTTTTGTGGGAGCAATGCCCTCCACCTGCACCTCCGTCCAGGCGTCGCCAGGGTCGCTCGGCTCGTCGCACAGGGCCACCTCGAACGAGGCATGCACCTCGCCCTGCTGGCCGGCCGGGCCCGGCGCTGCCACCACCAACCTGACTTTGGACAGGCTGCCCGGCACGTCCGACTGCCGCACGATGGGCCTCAAGTAGATGTCGATGGGCCGCTTGCCCGCCTTGAGGGAGATGTGTACTATGGGCGGCAACTGATCGTCGGCGTGCACTAGCCGGTACACGTTGTCGGTGGGCTGCCAGCCGAGGCGGCTCGCCAGCCAGCCTGCCAGCATCAGCGCCTGCCCGCGATTGACGGCTTTGCCCCTGCCGGGCAAGGCGTACTCGATAGTCACCCTACTGAGGCGCTCGAGGTAGGGGCGCAGGGCGGGGCCGTCGAAGAAGCTGGCGATTAGCTCGCGCCAGGTGGTGAGGCGGCCCCAGTTCATATCGGTGCTGGCGAGGCGGGGCCAGTTGCTCTTTAAGACGGAGCTTATGCGGCTCAAGGTGCCTTCGGGGTTGTCAAACGTAGCCGAATCCACGATGAGGCGGTTGAGGGAGTCGGCAAGCTGGCGGAAGACGTAGTCGTCGAAGGGCGCGCCGTGCGGCCACCAGAGGAACACCGGCAAGTCGGAGAGGAGCAGGGGGAGGACGGCGGCGGGTAGCTGTCGGAGCGAGTTGCTGCCGGAGGCTATGGTCACCTGCTCGCAGCACACCTGCCGCCCGCCCGCCGGGGGTATCTGGCAGAACATCGACACGAGGCCCTGCACCGGCATGTCAGGGTCGTCGTGGGCCTGCACGAGGGTGATGACCCGGCAGGGGTGCCGCCCGGTGATTAGCTCGGTCTCCCGCATGTACTCGCCCGCGAGGTCCTGCGACTCGGCGTGCACCACCAGGTTGAGCACCTGGGCCATCGTGACCGCGCCCGACCCGCCCCTGTTCTGCGCCGTGGATGCGACCTCACGCCAAAGCTCGTTCAGCCGCGCCTCGATATTCTCAATCGCAACAGGGCGAGCGGGCCCCGTATTGATGCTCTCCAGGCTGTCATGTTGAGACGCTGCTTGTGTGTCTGCCATAAGTCCCTCCTTCGGAGGAATTACGAATTACTTCCCCTTCGGGAATTACGAATTACGAATTACGAATCACGAATCGAGTGAGCTTAGAACAACTCGTAATTCGTAATTCGTAATTACAAGAGCCTACGCCAGGCCCTGCCGTCGCGCTCTACCAGCATGTCGGCGCTGGCGGGGCCCCAGCTACCGGCGCGGTAGTTGGGGAAGGTGGGCGCGGGAATG
This sequence comes from Chloroflexia bacterium, assembly GCA_036389075.1. GTDB lineage: Bacteria > Chloroflexota > Chloroflexia > QHBQ01 > JADMIH01 > JADMIH01. The sequence continues at coordinate 2,442 of DASVQO010000026.1, forward strand.
TGCGACCAGCCGTCGAGGATGGAGGTGGCGATTTGCCACATTATCTCCACCTCGTCGCGGCGAGTGAACAGGGTCGAGTCGCCCATCATACAGTCCATGATGAGGCGTTCGTAGGCGTCCGTCACCTCCACCCCGAACGATGCGCCGTAGCGGAAGGTCATATCGACCGAGCGCAGGCGGATATTGGGGCCGGGCACCTTCGACTCGAACGTGATCGATATGCCTTCGTCGGGCTGGATGTGCAGCACGAGGGCGTTGGGCTGCATCTCGTCCGCCGCCGTGTGCTGGAACAGCGAGAGGGGGGCGGGCTTGAACTGTATAGCAATCTCGGTGTCGCGCTTGGGCAGGCGCTTGCCGTGCCGCAGGTAGAAAGGCACGCCCGACCAGCGCCAGTTGTCTACGAAGAAGCGGGCGGCCACGTAGGTCTCGGTCTCCGAGGTGTGGGGCACGCCGTGCTCCTGCCTGTAGCCCGGCACCGGCTTGCCGTAGATAGCGCCCGGCCCGTACTGGCCTCTCACCGTGTTGTGGGCCACTTCCTGTATCGTGAAGGGCTTTATAGCGCGCAACACCTTGGCCTTCTCGTCGCGCACCGACTGGGTCTCGAACGCCGCCGGGGGTTCCATAGCCACGAGGGTGAGCAGTTGCATCATGTGGTTCTGGAGCATGTCGCGCAGGGCACCGGACGTGTCGTAGTACGACGCGCGGTCCTCGACGCCCAGGCTCTCGGCCACCGTGATCTGAATGTTGTCGATGTAGCGGCGGCTCCAGATAGGCTCCCAGATGCCGTTGGCGAAGCGGAACACGAGGATGTTCTGCACCGTCTCCTTGCCGAGGTAGTGGTCGATGCGGTAAATCTGCTCCTCGGTGAATACCTCGCCTATGTCCCGGTTCAACTGCTGGGCGCTCGCCAGGTCGCGGCCGAACGGCTTCTCCACGATGATGCGCTTCCAGGAGGTGTCGGTGCCCGGCAGCGGGGCAAGCTGGCTCGTATTGAGCTGCCCTGTGTTGAGGTGGGCGGTGGCAGCCGCGCCGTTACCGTTTCCGCTACTGCCGTTACCCGTGCTCCCGTTGTCCGTGCCGTCGGGTGCGGGGGCGGCCACGACCGCGGGCATCGTGTTCGCTAGCCCGGCGGCCCCCAGGTTGTGCACGATGGGGGTGTAGTACTCCGGCGGGGTGGACAGGTAGTAGATACGGTTGCCCTGCGTGCCCCGCTCCGCGTCTATCTCGGTGAGCCTGGACGCGAGGGTCCTGAAGCCTTCGGGGTTGTCGAAGTCGGAGCGCACGTAGTACAGGCCCTTGACGAACGTGTCCCAGACGCCGGGCCGTTGCGAGGGCTTGTTGCGCGAGAACTTCTCTATCGACTCCTGCGCCTGCTGGCGAAACACCTCGTCGGTAAGCTCCCGTCTGGCGAAGCCGACGATAGCCACGTTAGAGGGGAGCCTTCGCTCCACGGCCAGGTTGTACAGGGCGGGCAGCAGCTTGCGGTGCGCCAGGTCGCCCGTGACGCCAAAGATGACGATCACGCAGGGGTCGGGCGTGTGCTGGAACCGCAACCCTTCGCGCAGGGGGTTGTCTATTACGTTGGTATTGAGCAGTGTTACCATAGTATTCCTGTCTCAGAGGAGTGGCTAGTGGTTAGTGGTTAGCTAGAAGGGCAGATATCACGTCGCACCATCCAAAAGATCATCTTTACGCCTTTGCGGTTCCTGTCTCTTACTAGCCACTAACCACTAGCCACTAGCCACTAGCCACTAGCCACTAACCACTAACGGAACGCAGAGGTGCGTCAACGTACGAGGCACCTGTCGGAGGAGGCGATGTACGTGTGACGCACTCTCGGGGTTGTCCTTACACGATGCGTGCCATGCGTTGGCCTTTCTCGCGGGTTATTTCTCCTGGCCGTCTGGGCCCGTACCATAGATGTTCTGGGCGGTGCCCTGGATGTCCTTCACTACGGCGGAGGGGTCGTGCGAGTGCTTCTCGGCTGCCGTTTCCGCCTCGTGCGTGCGGTCCATCACCTGGTCGGCGGCGTCCTGGCTGGTGACGTTCACCGTGGTGGCGGGCGTCGTGGGCGTCGAGGGCGCCACCGACTTCATCGATTCGGCGGCTATCTGCGACTCGATGGCCTCCGCCACGCGGACGGCGTGCCCGCCGAACTGGTTGCGCAGGGCTGCCGTAACCTGGGAGGCGAAGGATTCCTCCTGGCGGGAGGAGAAACGCGCCATGAGGGACAGGGTGATGATGGGGGCGGGTGTGGACGATGCGATGGCCTCCAGCACGGTCCAGCGGCCCTCGCCGGAGTCTTCGACGTAGCCCCTGATGCGTTCCAGGTTGTCGCCCTCTTCCTCGAAGGCTTTCTGTGCAAGCTCCAAAAGCCACGAGCGCACCACGCTGCCGTTGTTCCACACCTGGGCGAGACGCGAGTTATCGACCGTGAAGTCGCTGTTCTTGATAATCTCGAAGCCCTCGGCATAGGCCTGCATCATGCCGTACTCGATGCCGTTGTGCACCATTTTGGTGAAGTGGCCCGCGCCGTGGCTGCCGAAGTAGTCGTAGCCGTCCTCGTTGGGGGCCAGGGTGCTGAAGATGGGCCGTAGGTGCTCGAATATCTCGCGCTTGCCGCCCATCATCATGCAGTAGCCGTTCTCAAGGCCCCAGATGCCGCCGGAGGTACCCACGTCGAAGAAGTTGATGTCGTGCTCGGCCAGTATCTTGGAGCGAGCTATAGTGTCGCGGAAGTTGGAGTTACCGCCGTCGATGATGATGTCGCCGGGTTCGAGCAGCGGGATAAGATTGTTGATCTGCTGCATGGTGGGGTCCCCGGCGGGCACCATGATCCACACGGCGCGGGGCCTCTCCTGCAAGGCACCAACCAGGTCCTCAAGCGAGAAGGTAGCCACCGCGCCGTGCTCGGCTACCTCTCGCGTCTTATCGGCCGAGCGGTTGTAAGCCACGACGCGGTGCCCGCCCCGCAGCAACCTTTCCACCATGTTCGCGCCCATGCGCCCCAGTCCTATGAAGCCTATTTCCATATCGCCTCCCTCCAAGTCTTTGAGCTTGACGCATTTAGCGCCTGACAAACCTCGGTGCGTTATCCAAGCACGTCGTCAACTCTCACTTTGGCCTCGGCAAAACCGGGTATAGCTACAAATTGCCCCCGCCGCAGCCGCCGCACCGTCTTATAACCGCCGCCCTCCGGTTGGGAATGTACCTCTATCCTCTCTTGCGGTATGTTGACTATCCACACCTCCGGTGTACCGGCCCGTGCGTAGAGGGGCAACTTTAGTCGGCGGTCCTTGATTAGCGTTGTGTCCGATACTTCTACCGCTAAGAGGATGTCCTCCGGGCCTGGGTGTTGCCGGTCCTTCGAGTAATCGCGTAGCCTGAGCAATGTTACATCGGGCTGCACCTGCGAATATTCGTTGAGGCGGACCGGGTTCTGCACCCGCACGATGGCTTCGTCCGAGACCAGGCGGCTGAAGAGCCTAGTGAGATTGTCCACGCATAGTGCATGCCGCAGGCCAATGGGAGCCATATCTACAATCTCCCCTTCGATCAACTCGACACGAGCATCGTCCGACAAGATGCCTAATTCCACTATCTTGTCGTACTCGTTAACGCTGAAGCGGTATCGCTCGGTCTGAACTTGCACTGCCATACATGCCCCTCGTTTTCCAATCCAATGCCTACAATGCTCCTAAATCCCCAGCGGCTCGATTGCCTCCCTCACAGCCTCCCGTATAGCCTCGACCCCCGCCGCGTGGTCGCCCTTGACGTGCAGGCGAATGACCCGGCGGCCGTGCTTCTCCAGGGATTGCCTGTCGCCCATCGCCTGCGCCCGTATGAGGGTGCCGAAACTGTAGGGAGAGCCGGGTATGCCCAGGTCGCGTTGCGGCTCGGCGGTCACCTGGATGTAGATACCCCTGTTCGGGCCGCCCTTATGTAGTTGCCCGGTCGAGTGCAGGAAGCGAGGGCCGTAGCTGAAGGTCGTAGCCACCCGCAGCGTGTCGCGTATGGCGGTGCGGGCGTCCTGGAACAACTCCTCGTGCTCGCCGGTGCTCGGCATGTATGCCAGTATCGCTACATAATCGACGCCTTCCTGGGCGGTGCTTAGCAGGGCGCGTATACCGGTCGCAATGGTGCCCTCGAAGCCCGCGCGGGCCAATGCCTCCTGATCGGCGTACAGGTCGAACGCCTCACCTTCGATCAGGGCGTCCGCTTCGGGCAGCTTGCCGTTCTGCTCGTAGTAATCGAGCAGGCGCTGGGTGTTGTCTTTGCTCTCCTGCACGTTCGGCTCATCGAAGGGGTCTATCCTCAGCATCTGCCCGGCGACGGCGGTGGCGAACTCCCAGCGGAAGAACTCGGCCCCCAGGTCGAGCTTGCCGCGCATGTTGAGGCGCACAACGGGGTGCCCGGCGTCCTCCAGCTTCTGTATGTCGTGCTCCTGGCGGGGGTTGGTCGCGCCGTCTACCCTGAGGTAGACAAACAGCCTGTCGGCCCCGTAAGCGGAGGGGCGGCCCACAGGCTCGCCCGCGATTGGGATGAGGCCCTTGCCCTCCTTGCCGGTGCTCTCGGCTATCAGTTGCTCGGCCCACAGCCCGAAGCTGTCGAGGTCGGGCGAAGTGAGGATGGTGAGCTTGTCGCGGCCCTCACGGGCGGCGGTGCCCCACACGGTGCCGAGCCAGAGGCCGGGGTTGTCCTCGGCGCTGACGCAGGGGGCGCAGGCCTCCACCATCGTCTCGGCCCGGCTGAGGAGTGCGTCTATATCGAGGCCCATCAGCGCGGCGGGCACGAGGCCGAAGTAGGAGAGGGCGGAATAGCGCCCCCCGATGTCGGGCATGTTGAGGAAGGTGCGGCGGAAGCCTTCTTCCTTTGCTAATGTCTCCAGCGAGGAGCCGGGGTCGGTGATGGCGACGAAGTTCTCACCAGCGCGGTCCCGCTTGCCCGCTACCGCCCTGGTGCGGAAGTAGCGGTAGAAGCTCATCGTCTCGGTGGTGCCGCCCGACTTGGTAGCCACGATAAAGAGGGTGGTTGCCGGGTCGATACGCCGCTCTATGGCCTCAATCGTGCCGGGGTCCGTCGAGTCGAGCATGAAGAAGCGCGGGTAGCCTTGCGCCTGGCCGAACACGCGGTTGACGACCTCCGGCGCGAGGGAGGAGCCGCCCATGCCGAGGAGCACCACGCTGGTGTAGCCCTCGTCTACGATCTCCTGGGCGAACTGCTTCAGCTCGGCGGCGCGTTCCTGCATCAGGTGGACCACGCCGAGCCAACCGAGGTGGTTCTTTATCTTCTTCTGGGCGTCCGCGTCGTCCTGCTTCCAGAACTTCGCGTCCTTCTCCCAGATTTTGCTGACGTACTGGTTGTTGGAGGCAAGCCGCAGGCCGTCACCGACCTGCGGCTGAAGCCCCCCCAGGCTGGCACCGTACCTTTCGGACAGCCCGGACATTAGCGAATCCACTTTCGCCTGGATGCAGTCGTCCAGGCTCGCGAAGCTCTTGCTGAACGAATCGACGCCCTCCACGGTGAGTTCCTCGGTGATCTGGTGCAGTGAGATGCCAAATTCCTCTAGCTGTTGTAGCTGTTGGTTGGCGAGGTCGAGGTCCTTGTCAATCGTGCGGGCTACCACGCCGTGGTCCTTGAAGGCGCGGATAGTAGCTTCGGGCATGGTGTTTACCGTGTCGGGGCCGATTAGCTCTTCCACGTAGATAACGTCGCGGTAGTTGGGGTTCTTGGTGGAGGTGGAGGCCCATAGAGGGCGCTGCACGCGGCCGCCGTGGCGTTTGATGTTCTCCCAACGGTCGCCCTTGAACACCTCGAGGAATGCCTGGTAGGCCAGCTTGCTGTTGTTGATGGCGGTAGTGCCGAGAAGGGCCTTGATCTGCTGCTGCTTGTCCACGTCGGTGGTTTGCTTGAGCAGGTCGTCCAGGGCCTTGTCGGCCTTGGTGTCCACGCGGCTGACGAAGAAGGAGGCGACCGAGGCGAGCTTATCGACAGGCTTGCCTTCGCGCACGCGCCGCTCCAACGCCGAGAGGTAGGCTTCCATCACCTGCCGGTGCACGTCCACCGAGAAGATGAGTGTGATGTTGACGTTGATGCCTCGGTAGAGGCACTCCTCAATCGCGGGGATGCCTTCGGGGGTGGCGGGTATCTTTATGAATATATTGGGCTTCTTTAGTGCGTCCCAGAACTCCTGGGCCTCGTTGATGGTGCCGTGGGTGTCGTGGGCCAGCCCCGGGGCTACCTCGATGGAGATATAGCCGTCCACCCCATCGGTGCGGTCGTATACGGGGCGCAGGATGTCGGCGGCCTGGCTTATGTCCTCGATGATGAGGATCTTGTATATGTCGGCGGAGCTTTTGCCCTGCCGGACGAGGTCGTCTATTGCGGTATCGTAGTCGGTGGAGCCGGATATCGCCTTCTCGAAGATGGTGGGGTTGGCGGTAACGCCCACGACCCCGTCCTCATCGATCATGCGCTGTAACTCGCCGGAGGTCAGCAACCCCCGCCGGATGTTGTCCAGCCACGGACTCTGTCCCGCCTCTAACAGTTGTTGCATCGGGTTATTAGCCATCTGTTTCTCCTAACCTTACTGTGTGTCTCTTGAGTGGCTAGTGGTTAGTGGTTAGTGGTTAGTTTTCTGCCTCTTACTAATCACTAACCACTAGCCACTCACGTCTGCTTTTCCGCCGGTGTCTCCTGCGACGTTTCGGTGGGGCCGTTGCGCTCCAGCTCTCGCTCGTGGGGGGCGTTGCCGCCTTCTTCGAGGTCGGGGGTGACTTCCTGCTCGGTCTGGGCGGGCGGGACTGGGCCTCGGCGGCCCATGAGCGCGAGGGCGTGCTCCACCACGTTCTCGGTGCTGAAGCCGTATTTCTCGAAGATTATCTCGGCGGGGGCCGACGCGCCGAAGGTCTCCACTGCGATGATGCTGCCCTCGTCGCCCACCCACTTTTGCCAGCCCATCGGGGAGGCAGCTTCTATCGAGACCCGCTTCTTGATGTGGGGCGGCAGCACTTCGTCGCGGTACGACTGGTCTTGCTCCTCGAATAGCTCCCAGCACGGCATCGACACCACGCGGGCCTTGATACCCTGCTCCTGGAGGATAGGCCGTGCCTTGAGCGCCCACTGCACCTCCGCGCCCGTACCCATCAAGATCACGTCAGGCTCCCCACCTTCGGCCTCTGCTAATATATACGCGCCACGCAACACACCCTCGGCGGAGCCTACTTCGTTGCGGTCGAAGATGGGCAGCTTCTGGCGGCTGAGCATGATGCAGGTGGGGCCGTCGCGGCGGGTGAGGGCCACGCGCCAGGCGTAGGAGGTCTCGTTGGCGTCGGCGGGGCGCACCGCCCACAGGTTGGGCACCGAGCGCATGCCCGACAGCATCTCGACCGGCTGGTGGGTGGGGCCGTCCTCTCCCAGGCCGATGCTGTCGTGGGTGTAGACCATCAGCGTGGGGGCCTTCATCAGCGCGGCAAGGCGCAGGGGCGGCCGCATGTAGTCGTAGAAGATGAGGAAGGTCGAGCCGAAGGCTATCAGGCCCTTGTGCAGGGTGATGCCGTTCAGTATCGAACCCATGCCGTGCTCGCGGATGCCGTAGTGGACGTTGCGGGCCTGGAAGTTGTCGCCCTTCAGGTCGCCCCCGCCCTTGATGTAGGCATCGGTGGAGGGGTAGAGGTCGGCGGCCCCGCTCACGAGGTTAAGGATTTTGGGGGCTATGGCGTTGATAACCGCGCCGGAGGCCGTGCGGGTGGCCATGGGGCCTTTTTCAGGCGGGAAGCTGGGGACGGCCTCCTCCCAGCCGTCGGGCAGGCCGCCGGACAGGAACAGCTTGAACTCGGCGGCGGCCTCGGGGAACTCCTGCTCGTAGCGGGCGAAAAGCTCGTCCCACTCCTGCTGGGCCTGCTCGCCGCGCGGCCCGGCCAGCCGCATGTGCTGTAGCGCCTCGTCGGGCACGTAGAAGGTCTCCTCCCAGGGCCAGCCGAGGTTCTTTTTGGAGAGGGCAATCTCGTCCTTGCCGAGTGGGCTACCATGGGCCTCGGAGGTATCGGCCTTGTTGGGCGAGCCGTAGCCGATGATCGTCTTTATGACGATGAGCGACGGCCTATCCGTTTCCGCCCTCGCGGCCTCTATGGCATTGCGCAGCTTGTCGAGGTCGTTGATGTCGTCCACGTGCTGCACGTGCCACTGGTAAGCCTCGAAGCGCTTGCCCACGTCCTCGCTGAAGGCCAGGTCGGTGTGGCCGTCGATCGTGATGGTGTTGTCGTCGTAGAAATAGATCAGCTTGCCGAGCTTGAGGAAGCCCGCGATGGAGGCGGCTTCGGAGGCCACGCCTTCCATCAGATCGCCATCGGAGCAGAGGGCGTAGGTGTAGTGGTCCACGATATCGAAGCCGGGCTTGTTGAAGCGCTCGGCCAGCCACCGTTCGGCCAGGGCCATACCCACGCCGTTGCCGAAGCCCTGGCCGAGGGGGCCGGTGGTGGTCTCGACGCCCGCCGTGTGGCTGTACTCGGGGTGGCCGGGCGTCTTGGAACCCCACTGGCGGAAGTTCCTCAGGTCCTCCAGGCTCAGGTCGTAGCCGGAGAGGTAGAGGGCCGAGTAGAGGAGCATGGAGGCGTGGCCCGCCGAGAGGATGAAGCGGTCGCGGTTGGGCCAGTGGGGGTCGCGCGGGTTGTGGCGCAGCACCTCGTTGTAGAGGAGGTAGGCCAGGGGCGCGTCGGCCATGGGAGTGCCCGGGTGGCCGGAGTTGGCCTGTTGCACGCCGTCCATAGACAGGGTGCGGATCGTGTTGATGCAGAGGGTGTCTATATCCATACCGTAATAGTCGGTCTTACCCTCTTGAGTAGCTACGTTCGTCACAGCTATATTCTCCTGTGTCCTGGGTTGCGGTCATTCCAACGTACCCACACTGGTACAGCACCATATGTGCCAACACAACGGACATAAAAAAGAGGGGCGTTTACGAGCCGCCCCTCGGGGTTGCTATGGTGTTGTTGGTGACTACTAGCAGCTATCTCAAGAACAAAGATAGCCGAACATGAGCACCCAAGCCCCGACCTTTG
>DASVQO010000027.1:0-5231 GCA_036389075.1 Chloroflexia bacterium
CCTAATCTCTGCGTACCCTCTGCGACCTCTGCGTCTCTGCGGTGAACCGTTCTTGTTCCTCCTGGTATCCTGGCGTCCTTGGCGTCCTTGGCGTCTTGGCGGTTCCGTCTCTTATAGTCCGTGGTCCATCGTCACCCACACGTCGCCTTCGGGGGTGGGTTTGGCCCTGCTCGTGAGGCCGGGGGCTTTCAGGACTCTCACCTGGTTAAGCGCGCCCTCTTGCACCATCTCGTCTATTACGCGCAGGGTGACGTTAGTATCCCATGCGAATAGGCGGGGGAAGAGAAGGGGCGGGGCGGCGAGGCTGGTTTGCAGGTGGCGGATGATGAGGTGGCGCATGGCGCTGCGGCTGTTGTAGTTGCGCGACTCCTCGGCCAGGGTGGGTGCCCAGCGTAGGAGCAGGTCGTATATGTAGCAGTACTTCCAGCGGTTCGAGTCGGAGATGCCGGCTTTCACGATCTTGAGGCCGGTCTGCAACTCCACGATTGCGCGCTCGAAGCGGCGGGCGTTGTCGCCTCCGCCTCCGAGGCCGCTTGCCTTCCTCAAAGCGCTGGTGGGGAGCGGGCCTTCCGCCAGCAGCACCTCATATATTGACTTGGCTTCCTGGCTCAGCAGGCCGTCCTGGTAGGCTTCCAGGTAGTCGTCTAGCTCGCCGTAGTTGCTGGAGAGCGCGTAGACCGCGGGGAGGTCGCGCAGGGCCACGAAGGCGGGCTTGCCACGCACCAGCTTACCGTACCAGGCCTCCTTGCGGCTCGGTATCTGGTCCTTCCACTCCCAGGTCTTGCCGAGTGCCCAGTCGTGGTGGTGCTTGGGTACCTTGCGCTCCTTGCCGTTGATGGCGCTCCACAGGTCGGGCAGGGGGATGTTGTCGCCGGGGAAGAGGAGGGCCACGCCTGCCTCATTGATGAAGCGCACCGCGTCGGCTCGAGTCTTGAGCTTCAGGTCGTCGGTCATGCGGTAGCGGGCTGCGCGGCGGTTGGCGATGCTGTCGAAGTGCACAACTTCGAGGGGCGGGGTTGCGGTCGATTGCATGTTTGGAAACACTCTTTCTACTAGGGGAGATTGGCTACCCAATTATAGCGGCAACAGACCTGGCACGTAAATCAATCCCCCGGATTCGCAGAGTTCCTCTTTGCCAGGTATGGGAACAATTCCGTCACGAGCATACCCCCCAGGATAAGCCCGGCACCCACCCAGCCGCTTATGCCGAGCACGTCGTTGTCCAGCCACGAGCCGAAAATGGCGGCGAACACCGGCTCCAGGGTAAAGATGAGGGCGGTATGGGTGGCAGTAGTGAAACGCTGCACGCTCACCTGCACCAGGAACGCCAGGGCCGTTGCCGCCACCCCCAGGAAGACGACGCTGGCCCACACCTCCTGGCTCATCGAGGCGACCTGCTGCCCAGCAAGCGCGGCGCTCACCGCGTTCAACAGCCCCGCCACGATGACCTGGACCGTCGTCAGCCGCAATGGGTCGGCCCAGCGTACCGTGCGGGCCACGAGCACGATGTGGAGGGCGAATGCGACGGCGCAACCGAGCACCAGCAGGTCGCCCCGGTTGACTTCCAGGCGCTCGTCCAAGCGCAGGCTGAGCAGGGCCAGCCCGGAGGTAGCCAGCGCTATGCCGGCCCACGCCCACAACCCCGGGCGGTGTCTCAGCACGAACAGGCCCAACACGGGGACGAGCACCACCGAAAGCCCGGTGATGAACCCCGCCTTGCTGGCTGTCGTACCCTGGAGGCCGAGCGTCTGGAAGGCATACCCCGCCCAGAGCGCCGCGCCGACGAGCACGCCCCAGCCAAGCTCGCGCATCGTCAGGGCGCGCCACCTGCCCAACAGGAGCACCGAGGCGGCAAGCGCCAGCCCGCCTATGGCGAAGCGCGCCGCCAGGAAGGTCATCACGGGCACCTGCTCGACCATGTCCTTCACGAGCACGAAGGTAGACCCCCAGATGAGGGTCACGATAGCCAGCATCCCGTCGGCCCATAGCTGCTTACGCAACGGCACAGGCTGGTTGGCGGCAACAGAGCTCACGAGATATTATAGCCGGATTTAGAATTTAGAATTTGGGGTTTCGTAGGACTAAGAGCAAATTCTAAATTCTAAGTTCTAAATTCTAGATTTCCACAGGGGACATATCGCTTGCAAACGGAACGAACTTGACATATAATCAGGGCCGTAGGCGGGTGGATTGTGGAAAAGTAGGAGGCGATCATGAACAAACAGGGGTCGAGAGGGCAGGCGGAACGCTACGAGGCGGAAGAGGCTGAGGCGCGGAGCAGGGCGGAGGCGGTGGTAGTGCGCCCGGTGCAGGCGGAGCTTTTCACGATCAGCGCGAGGGGCGAGCTTATGCAGCCGGTAGCCGATATACCGGCGCTGGGGCCAACTTCCAGCCTGGACGTGGCGCGCTGGTGGTTCAAGCGGCACCTAGAACAGCAGAAGCGCCCTATCAACACTATCGACTCGTATATGTACGACCTGGCCTTGTTCCAATCGACGCTGGGCAACAAGACGCTCGATAGGATCGACAAGACCGACCTCGCCAACTTCCTGGGGCAGGCCAATAACAAATCGACCCGCAAGAGGCGCTTGACCTCCCTACAGGGGCTGTACCGCTACCTCGTGAATAAGGAGAAGGTGCTTGAGAAGAACCTCGCGGACAGCTTCTTCCCCGATTACATCCCTCTCAAGACCCCACAGGTGCTCTTCCCAGCCGAGCAGGAGGCCATGCTCGATGCCGCCCGCGCCGAGAACTCCCGCACCGCGCTGATAGTCTACCTGCTACTCAAGCTGGGCCTTACGCGCACCGAGCTGCTCGCCCTCAAGGTGGACCACGTAGATATCAGCGAGCCGGAGCAGCCGGTGGTCTACGTGTACTACGACGATATTCGCTCGCAGAAGAAGGAGCGCAAGCTGGGGGCCAACCTGGAGTTCACAGAGGCGTTCCAAGCATACGTGGCCGAGTTCGAGCCGGTATCGCGCATGTTCAACCTGCTTCCGCAGTCGGTGAACAAGATGGTGGACCGGGTTGCCGAGGAGGCGGGCATCAGCAAGCGGGTCACGCCGCAGTCGTTGCGCGATACGTTCGCGGTGGAGCAGGCCAAGGCGGGGGCCGACGAGAAGAAGCTGCTGTTGATACTGGGCCTGGCCCCCGACAGCCGCAACCGCAAGAGCGTGCAGCGGTACATCAAGCTGGCGGCACCGCCTGTAGCGGGGGTGGTCTAGCATGCCGGACAGCGTGCCGCCAACTGACAAGTCACCGCTCGTCGTGCAGCATACTTTCCGGGTGCGCTACATCGAGACGGACGCGATGGGCATCGTGCACCATAGCAGCTACCTGGCCTGGATGGAGATGGGGCGCACCGAGTTCATGCGGCACTTCGGCTTCACCTACCGCCAGCTTGAGCTTACGGGGGTGCTGCTGCCGGTGCTGGAGGTGAAGGTGCGCTACTACACTCCGGCTTACTACGACGACGAGCTTGTGATTAGCACCTGGGTAGAGGAATTGAGCCGCACCAGGCTGCTGCTTTCCTATCGCATCGGCCGCCCAGCAGACGGCAGGCTCCTCACTGAAGGCACAACGCTGCACACCTTCATCGGCAAGGACGGCCGTCCTATCCGCATCACCCACCACAAGGAAGCCTGGGAGCGTCTCCAATCGATGGTCCCGCACCTGGGGACATAGGCGGCTGTGGATTTCTAAACGCCAAGACGCCAAGACGCCAAGGACCACGCCAAGATTGTTGAGGTTTGGAGGGTACAAGCGGGACCAGGGTTGATGATGACGTACCCTGGTCCTTCTTCTTGAGGCACATTCCCTTATCTCCGTGCGTCCTTGGCGTCTTGGCGTCTTGGCGTTTAGACAAAGCCCTTGCTGGCGACGAGCCTGTACCCTGTGGAGGCGCGAGTTAGACGTAGCTGAGGTAGGCGGGCAGGCGGTCCTCGTATTTCTGCATTTCGATTTCCAGGGAGAGGGGCACTTTGAAGAGGGAGGCTACCGGCACCATCTGGTTGAAGAGGGCGATTTTCCTGTTTAGCTCCACTATGGCGGACGAGTGCTGGGTGGCGGCGCGGCGGTGCTGGGACTTGAGCCGTTCCACTTCGAGGCGCAGGCGTTTTACCGCGTACGGGTCGGAGCCAATCTGCGCGAGGCGGGCCCTGAGGTAGGTGAAATGGTCGTCGGCCCTTCGCCTTATCGTGGCGAGGTCGGAGTCTATCTCCTGGGCGACCGTCATCCAGTCGGGCGCGTAGCCGCTGTTTTCCAGCACCTTGAAGGCGGCACGCAGGTCCTTGGGCACGAACGGGTTGTCCTCGATCTGGAGGGGTTTGCCCTCACCTTCGAGGTTGTCGAAAGCGCCTGCTTCTATGCCTTCCTGGATGCGGCGCTCGGCAATGCGGTCCAGTTTTGCAAGTATCTCTTCTGCTACAAATTCGTCCATGTCACTGTTCCTGAGCGCAAAACTCGTACCAGGTACTTCATGTGAATTATATCACAATAACGACTTAGTTGGAAGAGGCCGACCCACTTGTGGCAGCAGATTTGCGCTAATTTCTCGACTATCAGGGTGAAGACGGAACCGTCAAGGACGCCAGGGACGCAAAGAGTGCGCCAAGATATTACGGATTATTCACCGCAGAGACGCAGAGGGCGCAGAGGTTACGCAGAGATTAGGGAAGGTTTAGAGAATAAGCAATAGGACCAGGGTATGTGATGTCGTCCCTGGTCCTATTGCTTATAACAGCATTATCTCAATCTTGGCGTTCTTGGTGTTCTTGCGGTCTCGTCTCCTCCGGGTAGCGGGGGCTTACGGGGTGGCAGTGCTCGTGGGGGTTACCAGGGGCGTCGTGGCCGGGGACGGGGCGGGGCTGGGCACGCCTAGCAGAGCGGCAAGCTGGTCCAGGTCGGCTTTCATGGCCTCTATTTCCTCGCCGTAGGTAGTCCAGTCGCCGTCGCGCAGGGCCTGCTGAGCGCGGTCGTAGTGGTCGCGAGCAGACTCGGTGAGTTGTATGGGTGTGAGAGTGCCGGGTGTGCGCTGAGGTTGGGGAGTCTGGCCGGGTGGCGGGGTCGGCTGCGGGCCTTCACCGCCATCAGCGCCGATTATCGTGCCGGGGGCAAGGTTGAAGGCCACTTGCAAGGCTTCGTCCAGGTCGGCCCCAATGCCCACGCGGCTCCCCGTGGCGGCAATCACGCGCTTGAGCTCGGGGAAGTTGCCGGAGGAGGCTTGCAAAAAG
>DASVQO010000028.1:0-6451 GCA_036389075.1 Chloroflexia bacterium
TGGAGGACGAGATTCTTCGCTGCGCTCAGAATGACAAGGGCCACCTTTGGTCGCTTACTTCCTATAGTGCGTAGGTAGAACCCAGGAGACTACCCTCATGTGCCTTAGTCCCCGCAGGGGACTTTGCTACTTCCCAGCCCGTGGCTTCAGCCACAGGGCGTCACCCATAGGGGCACGTGGTAGGGCGTCACCTACAGGGCCAACACGACCTATCGCCCCGCCACGTTCCGCCACACGATAGAGTACCGCCACAGCAGGTGCCGCTTCACCTTCGCCCTCGGCAGCACCTCCCCGCATACGCGCCGCACCTCTGCCAGCGTGAGGTACCTGTCGCTGCGCCCGTGCTCCTCCCACGCCTCGCGCATCTCGCGCGGCTCCCGCAAGCGACGTTGCTTCACCAGCCGCAACGCTAAATTGACCGGCACCGCCAGCACATTCGCCAGCCTGTCCGCCCACCCCTCCCCCTCGTAGAGGTCCAGCACCAGTAACGTGCCGTTGGGCGCGAGCGCAGCCTTCATCTTGCGCAGTATGGCCTCCATCGGCATGTGGTGCAGCGTGGCTATGGAGGCTATGCAGTCGTAATGCTCGTCCGGCAGGTGGGTTTCCATAACGTCCGCGACCCGGTACTCCAGGTTCGTGTAGCCCTCTGACATGGACGTGGCGAGGCGCACCATCTCCGGCGACAGGTCGAGGCCGAGCACGTGGTCCGCCCGTTGCGCCAGGCTGCGCGAGAAGGCCCCCGTGCCGCTGCCGACGTCGAGCGCCTTCCCCAAGCGGCCTGGGACGTGCTTCAGCAGGTAGCCGTGATAGTGGTCGTTGTGGCTCCAGCCGTTTGCGGCCGTGAGGAGGGCCAGGCGGTCGAAGTCGGCCCGGACCGTGGCTGTGGGTTGTTGTAACATCAAACCTCCCGCCTCTCTGTAGGCCGCTTTACGGCATTGACGCTAATCTTATGCTCTGTTACGATGAAGGTACTGTAACATAAAGGAGAAAATCGCAGTGGGCCAATCACAGCCGAAAACCAGCCACGCGCAAGGCTTTGATGCAGAATATGCCTCTGTTCGTTCGACAGTCCTTCAGTGGTCTGTTGAATTGCGTACCGCCCTGGTGCATGAACTGCTGGATACTATTGGCCGCTCGGAAGACGCATCTGCACAACGTGTTAGGACGCTTGATACGGCGTTGGGTCTATTACGGACGGACGCTGACGCTCCCTCTGACGAGGAAGTACAAAGCTGGCTCGACGAATACAAGACGGAAAAGTACGGCTAGTGCGCCTTCTGTTTGCCTTAGACGGGATAGTTGCACGAGATAAAACATATCCCACGCCATCTGTGACAATTTTTACCCCTGAAAGAGCAGTTCAGGAATCGCGTAGTACGAGCGAGTAGGGTTTTGGTACCGGCGAGGGGTACGGCGCAAGGCGTTGTGCCCCTCGTTCAATTATAGTTCGGTACCGACAATGGGATACCCACATGGAGGAGAATATACCAGTGCCCGAACAACAGCAATTCACAATCATGACGGTCCACGCGCACCCCGACGATGAGGTGGTCTTTACCGGCGGCACGCTCGCCCTCTACCGGCAGCGAGGCGCAAGGACGGTGCTTGTCACGGCCACGAGCGGCGAGGAAGGCGAGATACACGACCCCGACCTCGACCCCGAAGAGGCCCGCCCACGCCTCGGCGAGATACGCAGGGAGGAACTGCGCAAGGCGGTCGAACTGCTCGAAATCAGCGACTTCGAGCCGCTGGGCTACCGCGACTCCGGCATGGACGGCACCGAACCCAACAACCACCCCGACAGCTTCAACATGTCCGACCGCGAGGAGGCCACGGCCCGCCTGGTGGCCCTCGTGCGCAAGTACAAGCCCCATGTGCTCATCACCTACGACGATTTCGGCGCGTACGGCCACCCCGATCACAAGGCCTGCAACGTCATCACCCTCGCCGCCTTCGACAAAGCAGCCGATCCCACCTTCCGGCCCGAGCTGGGCGAGCCGTGGCAGCCGCTCAAGCTGTACTACTGCAACTGGGCGGAGGAGAACTGGAAGCGCGCCAGGGAGATGTACATCGAGCGTGGCATGAAATGGCCCTGGGACCGGGAGGAGCAGGCGCAGCAGAAGGACGACGACCCCGAACACCAGTCCACCGAGGAAGGCGTCATTGAGCAACAGGTGGAGCAGGAGAAGGCCGAGGAAGAGGGCAAGCCGCCCAAGTACGTGCCCCCTCCCATCACCACCCGCATCGACGTAACCGGCGCGTTCCCCCAGAAGCGAGCCGCTACCCTCGTCCACCGCACCCAGTTCGACCCCAACGGCCTCTTTACAAACATGCCGGAGGACATCGCGCTGGTGGCCTTTGGCGAGGAAGTCTACAGCCTGGTGCGCAGCCGCGTGGCCGCCCCCGAGCAGGAAGATGACATCCTGGCGGGGCTTTCCGCCTGACCTGGCGTGTGGTGATGTGCCATGTTGCGTGCCGCCTGCCTGGGCGCGCAAGAACAAAGGGACCTGTAACCGCTTATGACCCGAGTCGCCGTCCTGGCCGATATTCACGGCAACTTGCCCGCGCTCGAGGCTGTGTCGCGAGATTTAGAGCAGTTCGGGGTTGATCTGGTGGTGGTAGCCGGAGACCTCATCAATTGGGGTCCCTGCTCGGAGCAGGTCTTAGAGTTTGTTGCTGAAAGGCGCTGGCCGGTAATCCGGGGTAATCACGAGTTCTATCTCCTCGACTACGGCACCGACAGGGCGCCCGTTGCGTGGCAAGATAGTAGCCAGTTCGCCACGCTCCCCTGGTTGCGGAACCAGTTAGCCGGACGGTGGCAAACGACAATAGCTGCCTGACCGGACGCGCTGACACTCCGGTTTTCAGACGCGCCGCCCGTCCTGGTGGTCCACGGTACGCCGAGAAGCCCTTGGGAACCCCTATACCCGCACTTGTCCGATGAGGACCTGAAAGACGCTCTCGACGTTGAGGAGCCGGTGCTTGTCGCGGCGCATACCCACCTGCCGATGGACCGGGTAGTAGGCGACAGGCACCTCATGAACCCCGGTTCCGTGGGAGTGCCCCTGGACGGGATATTCGCCGCGAGCTACATGGTCATGGATGGCACGCCGGGAGGCTGGCAGGCTACCTTCCGGCGTGTCCCGTTTGACTATGAGCCCCTTTTCAGGGAGTTCGAGCGCGGGCGTTTTGTAGAACAGTGTGGGGTGGTTGGCGAGCTGGCAGTGGCCGAATTCCGCATCGCCAGGCCGCAAGTACACCCTTTTATGACCTGGCGTAACCGCCACCACCCGGACGCGCCCTTGTCCATGCACCTGTTGTCGGAGTTCTACAAGGTGGACTCGGACGACTATAATCCAACGGCCTACCGGCTTGAGACCCTCCGAGCTTCGTTAGTCCAGGCTGCCGGTTAGCTCCGCCATCGAAACCGCATAAGACCCGAAACACTGAAAAGGCATACGTATGACCCCGCTGACGAATGATAATACGCATCTGACTCCTCGTACTACCTTCGACAACCCCAGGCTGGTGTTCGACTTCCCGTCGCTGCGCATAGGCGTGGCCCAGTACGCGGAGGGGCCGACCGGCTGCACGGTGTTCCACTTCCCCCAGTTGGCCCAGGCGGCGGTGGATGTGCGCGGCGGCTCGCACGGCACCCTGCTCACCGAGGAGCGCGACCGTGTGGGCGCTATCTGCCTGGCTGGCGGCTCGCTGCTGGGCATCGAGGCGGCCACGGGGGTCACTGCCGAGCTGTTCGCCCAGCGCGACTACTCTACCCAGTGGGGCGACATACCCCTTGTGTCGGCGGGCATCATCTTCGACTACGGTCCCAGGGGCAACTCGGTCTATCCCGACAAGGCGCTGGGAAGGGCGGCGTTGCGCGAGGCAGAGAGCGGGGTCTTCCCCCTCGGCCGGTGCGGGGCGGGGGCTTCGGCCACCGTGGGCAAGGGACTGGGGTTCGAGATGCGCGAGAGCGGCGGCCAGGGCGGTTCGTTCCGGCAGGTGGGGCCGACAAAGGTAGCCGTGTTCACAGTCGTAAACGCGGTGGGGGCCCTCGTGGACCGCCAGGGGAACGTCGTGCGCGGCCATCTCGACCCCGCGACCGGGCAGCGCTATCACTACCGCGAGGGCCTGGCGAAGAAGCTGGCAGATGCCGAGCCGGTGGAGCCGCCACGCGAGGGCAACACTACCCTTACCGTGCTGGTCACCAACCAGAAGCTGAACATGGAGCGCGGGCTTACATGGTCGCTCCGCCAGCTTGCCCGCACCGTGCATAGCTCCATGAGCCAGGCCATACAGCCCTTCCACACCCTCTACGACGGCGACGTGCTGTGGGCCGTCACCACCAACGAGGTCGAGAACCCCAACCTGAACGACGTAGCCCTGGGCGTAGTCGCCTCCGAGGTAGCCTGGGACGCGGTGCTCAGCTGCTTCGCGGAATAGGGTAGGAGACGAAACCGCCAAGACGCCAAGAACGCCAAGAGCGCGCCAAGTTTAAATAAGGGTGTTTTAAGGGTAAGGAGCAGGATACGTGATATCGTATCCTGCTCCTTTTTGTACCAGCCAAACCTTCCTAATCTCAGCGTAACCTCTGCGTCCTCTGCGTCTCTGCGGTGAACCATTTTTATTCCTCTTGGCGCGCTCTTGGCGTCCTTGGCGTCTTGGCGGTTCCGTCTCCTGCCTACGGTGCTATGTCCGGCCTCGGCAGCTTATGCGCCCGGTTCATGGCGCGCCATTCCAGGTAGTGTTGGCCCACGTTGCCTTGCTGCACCTGCCACGTGGGCGGAAAATCGGGCACGTAGGTAAGCACCCGGCGCTGGTAGGCTTGTATCAGCACCGGCATATCCTTGCCGCTCACACGCATCTGGGTCCAGTATGCCTCGGTGACCGGATAGCCTAGCGCAAAGGTCCAGTCGGTCCCATAGGCCGCCGCCATGCCGGACAGGTACTTGTCGAACACGTCGGGGATGTTATGCCCCGTCTGCCCCACGAACCTCGCATACCGGGCCAGGTTGGCATGCGCCGGGTTCTTGCTCACCACTCCGTTCACGTCGAGGGACTCGTCTACCTTCTGCCCCGTGCGTGGCTGGGCCTGGTTTTCGCCTTGCAGGCTGGCGACCCTGGCCAGGGTTTGATAATCTGGGGTCAAGGGGTTGTCCTTGCGAGGGTCGCCCGCTACGGTCAGGGTGCAGGGCACGCTCGCCTCTATCGTCTCGTTATCCCCTACCTGTATCCTCCCCCCTATCATCTCTACAGCCAGCAGGCCGTTGGTTACGTAGCCGGGAGAAGCGGGGTCGGAGTCAGGGTTATTGATCTCCATGCGGCTCTTGTCGTAGTACTGCACCACGCGGGTGCCGTCCTTGCCCTGCTTGTACTCCTCCCTGGCCGTAACCAGGGGCGCAGGCCCCCACAGCCACGAGCGCGCCACCTTGCCCGCCGCCACCTGCTGGTCGGCCTTCGCCCACACGGAGTCGAACACGGGCTGGGAAGGCGTCAACCAGACGAGCTTCAGGTACTGCGGCACCCCGTGGCCCACCTGCGACTGGTAGAACACCAGCTTGTCGGTGCCCAGCACCACCCCGCGCACCTCCCACGGGCCGCCGAGCGTGGCCTCAATTACCACGTTGCCGGTGCTCTTCTGGCGCACAGTCAGCTTGTTGGACCACTCGGAGGTAAAGGCGTCCCAATCGCCTTCCGGGTTGGTGGGAAGCACGCCGCCGCTCCAGGCCCCACCCTCCCCCGTCGCCAGGTTGTAGTAACAAAGCTCGCAGTCGTAAGTGCCGGGGCGGAAGCGTTGCGTGTTGCTGCCTGGCGCGGGCCTGGCCGGTTGTCGCCAGGTGATAATATCGCCGCCCACCTGGATGTTCCCCACCCCGTCGAGCGCATCCGAGTCCGTGGACCGCGTCCGTACGGTGCCATCAATCGTAATGACCTTCCCTGTGAGCACGTCCTGGGCGTAGATGGTATGGGCGTAGTAGCCGCAGTGCCCGCAGGAAATGCTCTGCGCCCCGTAGATTATCCAATCGCCGCTTATCCAGATACCGGCTGGAAAGAAAGCGTTGGTGCTCACGGGGCCGTAGTCCACAATGGTGATAGGCGAGAAGGGCATGCTGCCCTTGACGCTGGGGGGCCTGGTGTAGTCGGGTCGCGAATTCGGGTCGGTCGGGTAGGTCGCCACCGGGGTCCCTACGATTTGCGCCAGCACCCGCGCCCCCGGCTGTGCCCCGGCAACCGCTTGTGGCGCAGACCCCACCAGGGCCACCAGCGTTATGAGACTTGCCAGCCCCGCAAGCACGCCCCAGAGCCTCGAATTTACCCGCAACCGCAACCGCATTCCGTCCATCACGCCCTCCTCGATATGCATGTAATTACTGCTATGACGAACACCATAGAACCCGGTTGCGCCACTTTAAAAACAAAGAGGTCCTCATGTGAGGACCTCTTACAGCAC
>DASVQO010000029.1:0-7112 GCA_036389075.1 Chloroflexia bacterium
AAAGCAACATCTCCGATACCAAGAACGACTCTTCCAGCAACACGAGCGGAGGGGGCAGCAGCGGTGGCGGTGGCGGCAGCCACGGTGGTGGCACCAAAGAGAACCAGTAAGCGACCTTGTCTCCTCGGAGCGGCAGGGTAACCAGTGGGCAGCGTGGGGAGACGGAAACGCAAAGACGCAAAGGACGCAAAGGACGCGCAAAGGTTAGGATTGTTGGTTTAGTGCAAAGAGGACCGGGGTACAGCGGCATGTACCCTGGTCCTCTTTGTGCGTGGTAAGCGTTTCGCTATCCTATCACATTCTGTACAATAGAGTTCGGCCAAACTGATACTGTTAGATGAAGTGGAATACAACGTTGGAGAGGAGTGTAAGAGCCGGATGCCGGACATCACGCGGGAAAGTCCTGATACAGCGGACGCTATGGCCCTGATTGGTGAGCTAGAAGCGCACCTGGCACCGCGCTACCCGACGGAAAGCCGCCACGGGTTCAGTGTGGAGAAGCTGCTGGCGGAAGATGTGCCGTTTTTTGTGTTGCGGCACGAGGGGACACCTGCGGGTTGTGGAGGCGTCAAACTGTTCGGCAGAGCGTATGGGGAGCTCAAGCGGATGTATGTGCGGTCGCAGTTTCGTGGAATGGGGTTTGGGAAGCTGATGCTCGACCACCTGGCGGATTTTGCCCTGGCTAACGGTGTCACGCTCCTGAGGTTGGAAACGGGTATTTACCAGCGTGAAGCCATCGCCTTGTACGAACGTATGGGGTTCAACCGTATTCCACCTTTTGGGGAGTACAAAGAAGACCCGCTCAGCCTATTTTACGAGAAGCAGCTTGGTGGGCAGGCTTAAGGCATAGGTGCTAAACACAACGGCTGTCGATGAGTGCCTCTGAGGCGTGGCTACGGCTCAAAGGCGCTTATCGCGGCCTGCCATTCCTCGTCTCGGTCGCCTGGGGTGAAGGGGAGATAGAGGGAGGTTCGGTCCAGCAGGCTGGAGCGGGTCTGTTGTATGGCGCGGGCGGCCTCGGCCAGCGTTTCGCCTTCCACCGCTATCTCGGCCAGCATCTCATCGGTGACGAGCGCGCCCATGTCGTCCCAGCGGCCCCGGCCCGCGAGGCGGCTCAACTGCTCGCCTATGGCGGTCCAGCCGTGGACTTCAAGCAGGGTATGGTAGCTCGGCGTGGCGGCGTAGAAGGCTATCTGCTGGCTCACCCGCTCGCGCGCTTCATCCCTCTCGGCTCCTCGCCCTAGCACGGCGAACACGGGGGCGTTCACCTGGATGTCGGCTCGTGAGCGGCCCGCCTCCGCGAGTCCCTCCTCTATCCAGGGCAGCACCGCCTCGCGCAGGTAGCGGGGCGTATGGAGGGGGTGCGCGTGGAAGCCCTGGCAGACCTCGCCGGCGAGCCTGCACAGCCCCTGGTTGACCCCGGCTATGAACACGGGAGGGTCGGGGTAGCTCAGCGGTTCGGGGCTGAAGAATGGGGTCATCAGTTTGAGCGTGTAGAACGGGCCCTGGTAGCGCAGTCGCTCGCCGGTGCGCCAGCAGTGCCACACGGCGCGCATCGCGCCTATGTAGTCGCGCAGCCTCTCCACGGGCTGGCCCCACTCTGCCGCGAACCGGCGCTCTATGTGCGCTTTGACCTGCGTGCCCAGGCCCAGGACGAACCTGCCCCGGCTCAAGGCCGCCATGTCCCACGCAGTGTAGGCCATACTCGTGGGGCTGCGAGGGAAGGCCAGGGCTATCGAGGTGCCCAGGGCGAGGCGGGACGTGGCCGAGGCGGCAAGCGCCAGGGGCAGGAACGGGTCGTGCTTCGTTTCCAGCGTCCACATGGCGCTGAATCCCAGGTGCTCGGCTCGGGCCGCGATATCGCCTGACATGCTGAGGTCCTGGGGATCGATGAAAGCGTCAAAGTGCATGCGCCTATTTTACACTGTAACCCGCATTGCCACACTGGAACACCAGGGGGTAGATGATGGAGGGGAGGAGAAACCGCAAAGGCGCAAAGAGCGCAAAGGACGCATGGGAGTTAGGATTGTTTGTATTGGTAGCCAGTGCCGTGTGGTGAGGAATCTGCTCTGCCCATCAAGACTCCTTAAGTGGGCAGGGCAGATTCGCAGGTTATTTTAAGTCTGCGGCCTCTTTCAGCCCGGGTATGGTAATTCACACTGTCACGTCCACCCCAAACAGTCAGCTTCTCCGCGTATCCTTTGCGCTCTTTGCGCCTTTGCGGTTTCTCCTCCCGTCCTTCGCCGCTAATGGAACCTGGCCGCAACCAACGGTGTATACTCTTTGAACTTCTCCGGGGAAGGTGCGATTGGAAGAAGCAGAGTTGGTCGGGCGGGCTCGCCGGGGCGATGGCGATGCGTGGTACAGGTTGGTGGGCATCCACCAGGAGGCGGTCTTTCGACTGGCTTACCTGTTGCTTCGCGATGCCTCCGACGCTGAGGACGTGGCGCAGGAGGTATTTGTGCGCGCCTTCCGCGCCCTGGCTACCTTCGATGCGGACCGGCCTTTGAGGCCCTGGCTCCTGCGTATCGCCTCGAACCTGGCGCAAAATCGCCGCCGCTCGCTGGGTCGCTACCTCGAAGCGTTGAAGCGGCTTTATTCGGCCCCGGAGACGACGACCTCCTCTGCCTCGCCTGCCGAGGGTATGGCGAAGCGTTGGGAAGCAGAGACGCTGTGGAGCGCGATCAAGCACCTGAAGCCCGCCGAGCAGGAGGTAGTTTACTTTCGCTACTTCCTGGAGCTTTCCGAAGCGGAGATGGCGACGGCCATGAACGTGGCCCCAGGCACGGTAAAGTCCAGGCTGCATCGCGCACTGGGCCGTCTGCGCCTCGTTGTAGACCAGCAGTACCCCGCCCTGCGGGAGGAGCGCCAGCCATGAGCGATACCACCACGCCCTCCGGCTTCGACACGGACCATGACCCTATAGATGACGATATGTACTTTGACAGACCGCTAAAGGAATACGCCCGCGCCTTCAGCTACCCGCCCACGCCCAACATAGCGGCCTCGGTGCGTGAGAGGCTGGCCTCCCATCGTGGTACCAGCGAGCGGAGCAGGGCGGCTTCTCGCCCGCGTCTCGCACTGGTGGCCGCTGCCCTGGTGGTCCTTGCGCTTGGCGCGGCGCTGCTCACCCCTGACGTGCAGGCGTTCGTGCGGTACATTCTACGTATCGGCAGCGTTGGTATCGTTGTAGCCACTCCCACTCCCACGTTGGGGGCCGGGACGGTTTCCCCACCGCCCACACAGTTGCCCACCCTCTTGCAAAGCCTTGACGGTAAGACCACCCTCGATGACGCTCGCGCGCGCATGACGTTCCCGCTAAAGGTGCCGTCCTACCCATCCGACCTCGGCCCTCCCGAGCTGGTTTACCTGCAAGACCCCCACTCCCTTGTGGTGCTGGTGTGGCTCGATCCTGGGCAGCCCGGCAAGGCAGCGCTCAACCTCACCCAAATAGTGGAAAGCACGGGGCTGGGTAAGAAGACTGTGAGCAGCCCCGATGTGGTAGAGGAAACCACGGTGAACGGGCAGAAAGCGGCCTGGGTGCGTGGCCCCCATACATTTGTGTTCGCGAAACCGGATGGGAGGACCGAGTTCCAGGAACACATACTGGTGGAAGGCAACGTGCTGCTATGGCAGGACAACGCCGTGACCTACAGGCTGGAAACTGGTCTGACCAAAGAAGAAGCCATCAAGATCGCCGAGTCGCTGGTGGAAGTGCCTCTCCGGTAGGTTAGGGCCGCGGAGTAGGGCAAGCAGGCGGTCCAAACGCCAGGATGCCAAGGACCACGGTAAGTAAAGGTTTAGAGAGAACAGGAGGACCAGGGTACAAAAGCAGTACCCTGGTCCTTTACTTAAGAACACCACCCTAATCTCAGCGTACCCTCTGCGCCTTCTGCGTCTCTGCGGTGAATAATCCTTAGCTTCCTGGCGCGTTCCTGGCATCTTGGCGGTTCCGTCGCCCTATCAGGTCAGCGGCAGTCTTGCGGGGAGGCGAGTTGGGTGAGGCCGTTGGGCTTGTAGCGGAAGAAGTAGCTGTAGCGGGGAAACTCAGCTTGGGCCTGAACTTGGGTGCAGTTGGTGGCTTGAGCGGCGATTGTGGGGTTGTCATAGGTCCGTTGCACCGCCTGTTGCAGGCCGTTCTGGAAGACGGGCACGCCCTCAAGAAAGACAGGCAGGTCAACCAGGAAGTAGGCTGCGTAGTCTTCCGGCTCGGGCACGGAGTTGCGCAGGTCGTTGACGACGCCGCCCGACGCGTGGCCGGCCGCTCGCCACGTTGCTACGTGCGAGGCGAGCGTGGTGCCGCGCGTCAGAAGAAGGCCCACCAGGACGAGGCAGGCCAATGCCGTCGCACCCACTCGCCAGGCTCGCTCCCGGCGCGCCAGCAGGGTGGGCAGGCTCCCCAGCAGACCGCCGAAGAAGATGGCGAAACCCACGCTGGGAAGGTAGAAGTACCTGTCGGTGGGCGGGCTGAAGAAGATGAAGGCCACAGGTGCGAGCAGTAGCCAGGCCAGGCCGAACAGCACGTAGTTGAGGCGCAGCCGCCAGAGCGCGACGCCCAGCAACAGCAGCACCGCCCACTCGCCCCATACGAGGACCCGTAGGGCGTCGAGCGGCGCGGCAGCCAGCGCCCCTCCACCGGGCACGAGCCTGTGGGCGTAGTCGAGCAAGCCGAGTAGGACCGAATCGGCATTCAGCGCCCGAAACTCCAGCCCCCCGCGCCCCAGCCCCGCACCTGTACCGCTTCCGCCTGCGCGGAGCAGCGCGAGGTACCCCGCACCTATGACGACATATCCCCCCAGCCACAGGGCCAGGCCCCTCCGCGCCCGCGACAACGGGGTCCCGGCCTCGACAAACAGCAGGTACAGTAAAGCCAGGCCGGGCAGGAGCAGTACCGTCTCGCGCGCCAGCAGGCCGGCCGTGAAGAGGACGAGGGCGGGTGCCACGTAAATGAGCCTGCGGTGTTTGAGGTAGTGGCGTAGCAGGAGCAGGTTGGCGAGTATGCAGAGGGTGCCTAGCAGATCGCCCACCGCTGACACCCACGATACGGTCTCGGCGTGGTGGGGGTCCAGCATGAATACCAGCCCTGCCGCAAGCCCTGCCGTCCACCGCAGCCTGGAGCGCGATATGAAGCGATAAAGCAGGTAGGCGTTTGCGAAGTGCAACAGCAGCGAAAGCAGGTGGAACGGGGCGGCGCGGAACCCAAACAGGCCCTGTCCGGCCCAGTAGACCAGCTTGACGAGCGGGCGGTAGAACCACTCGGTATGGGGATCGAAGAAGCCCAGCACTTCGTTGAGAGAGCCTGCGTGGGTCCAGGAGAGCAGCACAAAGTCGTCGGAGAGGAAGAAGGCGTCCAGGTTGGTCGCGTAAGGTGCGAGCGCGCACAGCAGGAGGAAGGCGGCGACCCAGTCTCGCCGGAACGCCACACGTGGCCTACGCATGGCTCACCCGGCGCGGCGCCCACGCGGACGGGACTTTCGCCTCGCGGACGGGATTCAAGCCTGGGTGGCTGGGCGTTCTCTCGTTCATACCGGCCCATTATAGCTCAAACCAGGCCGTGTCCTGGCACATCACTTGCAGCGTCACACGTGGCGGCGCAATGGTGAGTTGACGTCCCAAGTCAAATAAGGAGAACCGCTGATGTCTCAAGACCAGGATAACGAGCAGCAAGGCGAGAACGAAAAGACCCACCAGACCTTCAGTGGCAACCCGCACAAGAGCGAGGCGGTAGGCGACGAAGGCGGCAGTCAGATAACCGGCAACCCCGGGCACGCGGGCGCGGGCGGCGCGGGCGGCCAGGGCGGCGGTAGCGGTGGAGGCGGCGGGCAGGGCGACTTCAAGCAGGGCCACGGCGGCTGATAGGGTAGCAAGATGACCCAGAACGAGGACAACAAGGGCGGGAGGGGGGACGAGGGAGACGGTGGCAAGCAACTCAGGCCGCGTCTCCCTATTCGCCGCTTCGATGTGTTTGCCGAGTACAACCGGCAGAAAGCTATCGAGGACGGCACTCCCCCCGACGAGGCGATGGGCTACGGCCTGTGGGTGGCGAAGGTAGTGGCGTCGCGCAGCTTTGGGCGTTCCGCGCTGTCGAAGCCGCCCTCCGAGCTTCGCGGCGGGGGCGAAGGTGACGATGCGGAGGGAGAAGCCCCGCCGGACAAGCCCAGGTGGCACTCGCTGGAGGGTAAGCCGCAGACGGACGAGCTTTTCGAGAAGGAGATCGTGCGCCGCATGGGCGCCGACTTCTACTACGAGGTGTTCGTCCCGGCCATCGAGCAGGCGATAGCGCAGGACCGCAGCTACACATCGATCCGCGACACGATTCGCAAGGAATGGAAGCCTTGACGGACGTGGAGCAGGT
Organism: Chloroflexia bacterium; assembly: GCA_036389075.1. Lineage (GTDB taxonomy): Bacteria > Chloroflexota > Chloroflexia > QHBQ01 > JADMIH01 > JADMIH01. The sequence continues at coordinate 6,356 of DASVQO010000029.1, forward strand.
TGGGTGTATCCAAGCAGGCAGGAGCATTATGGATTATGCTCCTGCCTGCTTGAGCGTTCAATACCTGTAACTCGCTCTGTCTGGCCGTGGGTGCGGAGAATGCCGGCCGGAGTAACCAGGCCACTTACGTTAAGGGCAGCGGGGATTGCACGGGTCGGGCGTGAGCACTCCCGTGACGGTGGATTCTACAGTGGGCACGGCAGGTGGAGGTGGTGCCGGGGGTGCAGTGCGCGCGGCAGGGGAGAGGGGACAGGGAGGGTCAGCGGGTACGTAGAGGCTAGGCTGGTATTCGATACCAAAAGCGTACCAGGAGCCATCCCTCACGTCAAACTCGAACCAGGAGGGGAGGGTGGTGGACACGAGCAGCAGGTGTCCTCCCACTATCAATCTACCACCTACTGTCGTCGGACCTTCGGCTACTATCCTCAACGGGCCGCAGCGATAAGGGCTGTTGTAGTACTGGAAGTGGGGTGGGCGAGTCCTGTCGGCGGGCATGGTGCGAACGATGACCAGGCCCTGCTCAGGCACAGCTTGAACGCCGTTCACCTTCTTGATACGTGATCCTGCCATGACCATAGTTGCGTCACCGTTGATGGGCCGCTGCCAACTATTGTTGAGATCGTATAATGATCCCCAGCCCGCCAGTGATGGGCCACTATAGGGCAGGACACCAAGTTCCGGTACCGGGGTGGGGTAAGTCTCTGGGGCCGGGTAGTCAGCGGGACTAGTCGAGCCATAAGGGCCGTTCTTGGACGCT
>DASVQO010000030.1:0-6957 GCA_036389075.1 Chloroflexia bacterium
GTCCTGTATCGCGGCTACCAGCTTCTCCTCTGACGTGAGGAAGTGTTTGGCGGGGTAGATGTTGGTCTCGGTGCGCTCTATCAGCACCTCCCCGGTGAGGGGGTCGAACTCCATGATGCGCTCTATCTCGTCTCCCCAGAACTCGATGCGAATTGCCATGTCCTCGTAGGAGGGCTGTATCTCAAGCGTGTCGCCGCGCACCCGGAACGAGCCGCGCACCAGCGATTGGTCGTTGCGGTTGTAGTGGATGTCTATCAGACGGCGCAGCACCTGGTTACGTCGCACGCTGTCGCCTCGCTTGAGGCCGACTACCGTGTTGCCATACTCCTCCGGCGAGCCGAGGCCGAAGATGCACGACACCGAGGCCACTATCACTACGTCCCGCCTCTCGAACAGGGCGCGGGTGGCCGCATGCCGCAGCTTGTCTATCTCCTCGTTGATGTCGGCGTCTTTCTCGATGTACAGGTCGGTGCGAGGGATGTAGGCTTCCGGCTGATAGTAATCGTAGTACGAAACGAAGTACTCCACGGCGTTGTTGGGGAGGAAATCGCGGAACTCCTGGTAAAGCTGAGCGGCGAGCGTCTTGTTGTGGGCGAGCACGAGGGTAGGGCGCTGCGTGGCCTCGATCAGCTTCGCCATGACGTAGGTGTTGTGCACGAACAAGCCACCCCTACCCGCCAGGAAGGTCTCGGCACCGGGTACGGTGAAGTCGTACACGTAGTCATGCGCGTACTCTATTTGCTCGACCGAGGCAATTCGCGTCCACCTTAGCTCGCACAGCGCCCGCAACTCAGACCAGCACTGCCACCATGCTTCGCCGGCAGGGTGGCTGTGGGCCTCTTCTTGCAGGGTGCGTAAGATGCTGACCAGCGTGCTGCGTTGCGGCGCGCGGTGGCCGTTCTCTATCAGCGATATGCAGGCGCGAGACACGCCCGAACGCTCACCAAGCTGCTTACTTGTTAGACTGAGCTGCTTTCGCAACTCTCTCAACCGAACGCTATCAATAGCCACTACATCGACATTAGAGTTGCCGCGCTCCCGGACCGACTTGCCAAGTCGCTCTTGCTTGTAGTCTATGCTGAAGTTGATGTTTTTGCGGAAACGTTGAAGGTCAGTCTGTCCAGATATGGTTATTCTGAAGTACCAATCGCCTGCATGTTTGGAGTTGGTCGCTCGCTTCCAGGTCCGCGATATGCGTGCCCAAATGCCGAATCGCATCAGCGCGTATGCCAGGTCAGACGCAAGTTGCTCGCTTGCCGTGGTAGCGGATATGGTGTTGGTTCTCTCTACTGTACCATCTCCATCGAAATAAGCCCGCAACACGTGCGCAAGTGACGAATTTGAGAGCTGCGGCCAAAAGTCAGGTAGCTGTTTGCTCCTGGCATCTTTGCCGCATAGCTTCCCCAGTATGCCCGCGAGGGCCTTTGACGATACCTGGTAATCGGAGCCTGGGCGAACGGCGAAGGGCAGGTCCAACTGGCGAAGTGCAGCCTCGAAATCCTCTCGAACAGTGTTGTTGCGATTGGCGATGATCAGGAAGCCTGAATGCTCCTGGCAGTTGCCCTCTGCGATGTAATACCCAATCAGGCGCAGGACCTCCGGCGTTAGCTTCATGTTGCCCGCTACCGAATGAATCTTGCGCTTGCCCCCCACACGGGCAGCAATAGGATCCCAGCGCCCCCCCAAATTGCTCGTTGCTTCCAACAGCTTGTTGAAAACCGATACTTCTATCCCCCGCCCACGACCTTGATGCTTGACCGCATATAGCTTGTTGTAGCCGGATATGCCTTGCTTATCCAGCGCCTGTATCATCGTGGGGGAGCCACCTTCTCCCGCATAGGCGAGCATAGCCCCGGGAGCTTCTACGAATAGCTTCTTGTCGGCCAATACCTGTAGAGTGTCGAACGACTCCAGGTCCCCTTCGGCCAGCAGGACTTCGGGTACGGGCACGTAGTCGTCAGAGCGCGCGTCGGCGGTCTCGATCAGTTGGAGATGCCCGTTTCTGAGTACCCATAGGTTATGGTCGCCTGTGAGAGTAGCCGCACGCCCACACGCAGTTTGCAACCGGTACATCCTCTCAGGAGTTGCATGCCGTGTCACGGATTGGATGGGATATAGCTCTACCACGCAGGTATCGGGGTTGAATGCTTGAGCGTAGAATTGGGCACCAGATACGTTGGTGTCCAGGATGAGGCTGTCGTCCTCCCGCCGAACGTTCGCGCTGTACTTGTCCATCAAGCCGTCAATGAGCGGGCCAATGGGCCTTACCTGGGCTTTTGCCTCACCATCGCGCTTTTCTACGATGAACACGGGGTCGTCATAACCCAGGCTCTTCCCCGAGCCCGTGACACCCAGCAGGGTCTGGTGCTTATACCCCTTGTTCAAACCGTCTACTATCTTAGCTATGGCCTCTGGCTGGTCGCCCATCGGCACAAAATCTGATGCAACCTCGAACTGCGGCATGCCTGTTTTTCTCCGGTGACTAGCTTCTAATACGCGCGATAATGGCTCTTACACATATATTATACCATCCATATCCTGACACCAACTGACAGGATTAGGTGGTACCATTTCGTTCTTGCACCTGTGTAAAACACTCCGTTGTCGAAGCCAAAGCACGACTCAATGCCGCAACGGCATGCTGTAAAGGCTGCCGTCCACAGTGTAGATAAGCGCGCCGTCTTCGGCTATGCCCCACGCCTGCACGCTACCCGCCTGGAAGCCGGCTATTGTGCGCTGCACGCCGGTGGCAAGGTCGTAAGCCTCGATTGCATAGCGGCGGGGGTCGGGTGTGGGTTGCTCGATCCATACGAGCGTGTTGCCTGAAACCACCTGGCGTAGGGTGCCCAGGTAGGGCTGTGTGTTGGTTGATATAGTCTTACTCTTACGTGATTTCACATTGTAAGCCGTAACCTGGCCCCTGTATTCGGCGGTCCATACAACATAGTCGCCCCCCATGTTGTAGCTGTTGGGGATGTTGTATGCGAGCGAGCTGGTCGCCGGTATGTCAGTTGTCAGCACTTCCCCGCGACCCGTTTGGCCGGCCCTTAGCAGGTGCAATGCCCAATAGCGGCTTGGTGACACGGGCGGCCTCCCCACGTGCTCTTCTTCGGCCTCTGGTGTCTGGCCCCGCGGCTTAGCCGTAGGCTCAACCCCACCCGGTACCTCCTCCACCCATAGCAGCATTCCTTTAGCGGCTATGGGCCTTTTTCCAGTTGCCGATATTAGCCGTTCACTATTGGTACGCAGGTCTCGTAAGTGGAGGCCGTCTGCGTTTGTGTAGTACAGCAAGTCCCCGTCTATGGCAAGCTCATACGCGGTAAGTTCCGCCTGTCCTGAGGCTTCGCGCGGGGTAGCGTGAGTGTGAGCAGCCAGGTCGAAGAGCTGGACTGAGGAAAGCCTGGGCTCGCTCCCCCGCCATACGACGCTCTTACCGTCGGAGGCCACAAAGGAAGACACGTCCAGTTTGTCTGTGAGCGTGAAACCGGAACCCGCAGAGAGGTCGTATGCCTGTAGCGTCCAGATGCCCTTGCTGGCATCCCAGCTTTTCCAGAACACGTAGTTGCCCGCGACCAGGGGCGTGTCGCCACCCGTTTCTCCGAACGTGACGACGCCATCCGCGAGCCATGTCCCCGGTGGTGTGGCCCGCGCAACTTGAGAGCGAGTGCTCGGGCGCGGCAATTCCTTCAATGCCGGGCTGACTGTCGTAACGGGCGCGGGGGCGCTATTACACCCGAAGAGGGCAACCAGCACCAGCAAGCACCCAAGCGTTAGCAATGGACGGCGGCCGGACTTCGCTCTTGGCGCGCGCACTAAACCCTCTTTGCATACATATGTCAGGCCGTATCTCATGCCATAATCGACGCATTATACTGCTGCCGGTTGCGCTCCAGGCTTGTCGCTAAAGCCACGGATATGCGGCAGGCACGTTTTTCGACCCTGGACTCAATACCACCTGATCCTGACTGCAATCGACGGGACCAGGTGGTATTGAGTCTATGAGCCTGCCCGTCTCATACGGCTATGGAGCAGAGGCCGCGCAATTCGGGAAGAAAACGCCCGCCACGATCCTGGCGATCTGCCCGCGTGTCGCGTACTCGCCGGGCCGGAAGTACCTGGTGCCGCTATAATAGCCGCAAGGCTCGTCTGCGCGGGTGCCGCACGGGTAGCCCGTTGCTCCATGGTGCAACCGCAGCCGCTCTATCCACACGTCAAACGGGCCGGTCCCATTTGCGTCCTTGAAGACCAAACCACCACCCACCAGCATTTCGTTGAAACCGACGGTCTCTGAGACAATCTTGGCTATCTGGCCGCGAGTGGCGTTCGCGTTCGGCCTGTAGTACGGCAAATTGCGCGGGCCAACACACGGTTCGTTGGGACTTGCGCCGCAAGGGTAACCTCCGACGACGTGCAGCCTGGCTAGTCTATCAATCCACTGGTAATGCGTGCTGGACGGCGGCACGTCCTGGTACGTTTGCTCGCCTGCGTCTCCACCCAGCCCCGCCGCCGCGGCCACTATCTTAGCCAATTGCCCGCGGGTCACGTTGTCGCCGGGCCGGAAGGAGCCGTCTCCGTAGCCGCCAATAACACTATGGCAGGCCAGGCATTGTATGTAGGCGTAGAAGGGGCTGTCCTCGGATACGTCCGAGAAGCGCACCGGGCAGGTCGTGGCTGTGGGGGTGGGCGTCGAGCATAGCGCGTCGTACCTGAGGACCAGGGTCCCCATGTACGAAACGTCGGGCGTGCGATAAGTGCCTACCGCCCAGAGGCCCCCGGCGCGATCATCCGCAAGGGCGTATATGATCTCCTGGGAGGCGGAGTGGGGGTCATAGGACCTGGTAACTACCCATTGCGTGCCACTCCAACGCGCTATGAAGCCGCCGCCCGCAATCCACACGTCTCTGTTGACGGTGGCAACGTCGGTCAACTCACCCACGCGGTTGTTGACATCCGGCCCTGGGATTACGTCCCACTCAGCGCCGTCCCAGTGCATGACGAGGGTGTGTCTTTCATAGATGGGATCGTCGTTGTCAGGGTAGTGCCAGCCCACGGCCCAGACGTCATCGGCGGAAAGCGCCCGGATCGCGGTAAGTTGTCCCCCGAGGCCAGCGTTGGGCGCGGGTACCACGTTCCACGAAGCGCCATCCCAGTGGACGGTAAGCGGCCAGTGCCCACTATCCTCAACATAGTAGCCCACCGCCCACACGTCGTCCGGGGCAAGGGCGTGCACCCCTTGCAGCGAGCTACCTGTGCCAATCTCAGGAGCGTGCGCCACCGCCCACTCTGTGCCGTTCCACCGCTCGATTAGCATCTGCACGGGGCCGTCATAGCGTGGCGCGTATTCGCCAACTGCCCACACGTCGTTAGAAGTAGCGGCGCTGATGTCCAACAGCCGGTTGCGGTCGGTGCGCTGGGCTGCGTGTGCCACCAGGTCCCAGCGGGTGCCATCCCAGTGTTCGAGTTTTGTGCCCACCGCCCAGGCATCGTCTGGCGCGATAGCCTCAACAGCGGCCGGGATGCTATTTTCCTGCCGGCTGATTACGTGCCGCCATTCCTGCCCGTCCCAGTGCGCGGCGACGCCATCCGACCACGTACCCCGGTTGAACACGCCGAACGCCCAGGCGTCATCAGGGGACGAGGCCGATACAGCGGTAAACCAGGTATAGTCGGCTGCCAGGCTCGGGCTGGGCACCCTGTGCCATGCAGGGGTGCATTCTCCCGCGGGGTCAGCTGCTTGCCCGGAGGGAAGGGCTGTAGCGGCGGACTTCTGCTGGATTCCCTGCGCCTGGGTTGGCAATGCCGGCAGGCTCCCCCAGAGCAGCGCACCTGCGACAAGCACGCCGCAGATGAGTACACCCGTGAGAGTGGGTTTCGACCCCAACTGCGACTTACACATGCCGGCCTCCACGCTTGAAAGTAGCGAGAACGAGCGATTGACTCAGCTAACCCTGGCGCAAAATGTACCTGCTGCTACCGGGTGAATTGTACCACGAATGTACTTAGCGCATTGTCAGGATGACGTAAGTTGTACAGGCGTGGTGGTTATCGCGCGCAGTAGAGTGGGCCGTCCAGTCGCTTCATGCAGGGCTTCCCGCTGAAACATAACGCTTCCGTGCTATAATGGTTGCGACGCTAGCACCTACAGGTGCGTATATACGGTTGTGATACGAAAGGACACGAGCATGAGAAAAGCGTCACCTATCTTCAAAGCCCTGCGAGCAGGCTACCTGGCCTCAATGCTCCTGGGCGTTTTGCTTCTGGTACTCAGTGGCGTGGTGGGTGCGCCGGGAGTGCGGGCGGCTCCCACCACGCAGGCGGGCAAGCACGTCGATGTGGCTACCTTCAAGCTGCCCATCACCCCCGTGACCGCCGAGTATTATAACCGCCTCATCACCACCGCCGAGAACGACGGCGCGGCCGCCCTGGTCGTCCAGTTGGACACGCCGGGCGGGTTGGTCGATTCGATGCTGACGATGGTGCAGCGCACGCTGGCCGCCGAGGTGCCGGTGATCGTTTACGTCACGCCGCAAGGGGCTATGGCTACGTCGGCGGGCGTGTTCGTGGTGTACTCCTCGCATATCGCGGCCATGTCGCCGAACACCACAATAGGCTCGTCAGAGGTGCTGATAAACGCGGGCGAGGGGGACGGCGGCTCCACGCCGGAGAGCGGCGACGCGGCTGCCCTGCGCCGTAAGACCACCAATCTGCTCGTGTCGCAGATACGGGACCTCGCCACCCACCGGGGCCGCAACGCAGATTTTGCGGAGCGTGCGGTGCGCGAGAGCGCCAACCTGGGCGCGCAGGCTGCCCTCGACCAGGACGTTGTGGACGTCGTAGCCATCAGTCTTGACGACCTGCTGGAGAAAGCAGACGGGCGGCTGGTGGACGTGAACGGCACGGGCGTTACCTTGAGCACCAAAGGGGCGACGGTCCGCACGCTCGAAAGCACCTTCGCCG
>DASVQO010000031.1:0-6249 GCA_036389075.1 Chloroflexia bacterium
ACCCCTGGAGCGCGGCATGTCCTCGATCCAGAAGAGCCTGGGCAAGCTCGTGGAGAAGGGCAGAATCAGCGCCGATGACAGCGCGGCGGCCCTCGCCCGCATCAACACGACCACCGAGTTGCGCGACCTCGCCGGGTGCGACCTCGTCGTGGAGGCGATCTTCGAGAACTTCGACGCCAAGTCGGCGGCCTTCGCGGAGCTTGACGGCCTGTTGCGTCCAGAAGCGCTCCTCGCCTCCAACACCTCCTCAATCGACATCACCCGCCTGGCCGCCGTCACCAAGCGCCCGGACCGCTTTATCGGCATGCACTTCTTCAACCCCGTGCCCCTCATGTCCCTGGTCGAGATCATTCGCGGCCTCGCCACCAGCGACGATACGTACCAGACCGTGCGCGACCTGGCCGTAAATCTCGGCAAGACCCCCGTGGAGGTAAAAGATTACCCCGGCTTCGTCTCCAATCGCATTCTCATGCCGATGATAAACGAAGCGGTCTTCGTCCTGTTCGAGGGGGTTGCCTCCAAAGAGGACATCGACACCGTAATGAAGCTAGGCATGAACCACCCGATGGGCCCCCTCACCCTGGCCGACTTCATAGGCCTCGACGTGTGCCTCGACATCCTCTACGTCCTGTACGACGGCTTCAAAGACCCCAAGTACCGCCCCTGCCCCCTGCTCGTCAAAATGGTCCAGGCAGGCAAACTGGGCCGCAAGACCGGAGAAGGCTTCTACACGTATTGAGTGCCGAGTGCCGAGTGCCGAGTAAAGGGACGAAAACGCAAAGGCGCAAAGAACGCAAAGGTCGCGCAAAGAAGAGAAGGGTTTGGATGCGGTGCTCTGACGACTGACCACTGACCACTCGGCACTCGGCACTCGGCACCTAGAGAGGCACACACATGGATTTCGCATTATCAGAAGACCAGCGGCTGATCAAGCAGACCGCCAGGGAGTTCGCGGACGAGCAGCTTGCTCCCCTCGCGGCGGAGTACGACCGCACGGAGGAGTTCACCGCCCCCCAGGCGAAGATGCTCGCCGAGATGGGCTTCCTCGGCATGATGGTGCCGGAGGAGTACGGCGGCTCCGGCCTCGACACGATTTCGTACGTGCTCGCGATGGAGGAGGTGAGCCGGGCCTGCGCCTCCTCCTCCGTCACCATGACGGTGCAAAACTCCCTCGTCTGCTGGCCCATCACGGCCTTCGGCACCGACGAGCAGAAGCGCAAGTACCTCGTGCCCCTGGCGAAGGGCGACACCCTCGGCTGCTACGCCCTCTCCGAACCCGCCGCCGGCTCCGACCCCGCCTCGATGGCGACAATGGCCGTGGAAGACGGCGACTCCTACATCATCAACGGCTCCAAGATTTTCATCTCCAACGGTGGCGTATCTAAAACGGCCCTGGTATGGGCCACGACCAGCAAGGAGCTAAAGCACAGGGGCATCACCGCATTCATCGTGGAGACCGATACGCCCGGCTTCACGGTGGGGGCGGAGGAGAAAAAGCTCGGCATACGCGGCTCGAACACCACCGAGTTGCATTTCGAGAACATGCGCGTCTCCAAGGCCAACATCCTCGGCAACGTGGGCGACGGCTTCAAGATCGCCATGCAGACGCTCGACGGCGGGCGCATCGGCATCGCGGCCCAGGCGATAGGTATCGGGCAGGCGTGCGTGGACGCGTCCGTCAGGTACGCCCACCAGAGGCAGGCGTTCGGCAAGCCCCTCGCTGAGATAGAGGCCATCCGGATCAAAGTGGCCGATATGGCGACGGAGGTGCAGGCCTCGCGCCTCCTGACCTACCATGCCGCCTTCATGAAGGACCAGGGCCTCCGCTTCAGCAAAGAGGCCGCGATGGCAAAACTCCACGCCTCCGAGACCGCCACCAGGGTAGCGCACGCCGCCGTCCAAATCCACGGCGGCTACGGCTTCCTCCGGGACTTCCCGGTAGAACGGCTGTACCGCGATGCCCGGATCACCGAGATTTACGAGGGTACGTCGGAGATTCAACGCCACGTAATCAGCAACGCTGTTCTCAGGGAAGGCCGACCGACTGAATAGGGACGGCCAGCAAAGGCTCTTAAACCAAAAAGGTCCAGCTACTGTCATGTGGCTGCACCTTTTATGTTGGTTCCCCGCTCGCGAAGTGGGAGAGAAGCGGGCTACATACCCGTGACTTCATGGTGTTACCCTCGGCTGCTTCTCTTACCTGGCGAGCATCTTGATGAACTGGCGGGCCTTGTTGTAGCGTCGGGTCTTGATCGCCTCGGCCTGCTTCTCGCGCTGAATCTCGCGAGTCATGCGTTCCATCATGTAGTAATTACCGTACATTGCTTTATCTCCTTTATGCTTTGTTTACGATTGATTAGTTCCGCTTGATGTCATCATTGTAGCCGGAACCGCGTCGCTCGTAATCGGCATTCGGAGGTAACAAAAGACGGCGCAAGACCTAGTTTAGATGCCCGTCTAATAGGTCTCGTGCAGGTGCAAAAAGGGTAGTTCTTGGACTTTAGTAGTACGCCGGATGATGTACGTTGAGGTGCCTTGTGGAGCTTGTGCCGGGGGTGTAAGAGGGGTGTGCCTGGGTGCTTACCGCGTGGGGACCGAAGTGCCTGGTGAGGGGGGTTTGCCTGGGGGTCTTACCGGGGGGTGGTGCTTGCTGCCAGCCTGATCGCGCTTATTAGCTGCTTGTACGGGACGCCTTTTTCCAAAAATAGGTTCACTCCCGCCGCTTGTGCCTCTGCCCGTTCTCCCGCTTCGTCGTGAATGCTAAGCCCTACCACCGAATTCGCCAGTCGCTGCTGGGTTATCTCCGCCAGCGCGTCATACTTGTCGCAGCAACGCATATCGAGGTCAATCAGGACAACGTCGGGGCGAACTTTGCGGGCCAGCTTAATGGCCTCGCAATCGTCGGCTGCCTCGCCAACGACGCGGATGCGGGGGTCGAGTTCCAGCATCGTCTTGAGGCTGGAGCGGAGGCAATCATGGTCACCGGCGATAACTACCCGAATTTGAGACGCAGGACCGGAAGATGTGGATACGGGGGGTACGTACTCGAAGTGTGCGGTCATATTAGCAAACATGTCCGGCGCATCTTGCTCGCGCCAGGGATGCCGGCCACCCGCACCGTACGCCGTAGAACATCCTCCAAAATTGGTCATGCGTTACTCCTTCATGGTTAGATTTGGCCCGGGAGCCAGTTTGGTGCGTCCTCGTATAACAGCTTAATATATCTCTGGGTCCATTGTCACGGGTATAACGCGGTAATATTTTACGGGACTGCCGCATGAAGGGCAATAGGTCTTGAGATGTAGAAAGCACAGAAATAAGGGCTATCCACGCACGCACCCGAATCTCTAGCGGCTGTCAATCAACAATCTTCTGGCGCAGGGCGTACACAGCGGCCTGCGTGCGGTCGGACAGGTGCAGCTTCTGTAAGATGTTGCTGACATGGGTCTTCACCGTCTTTTCGCTCAGCACGAGGTCCTCGGAGATGTCTTTGTTGGTCTTGCCGTGCGCGATGAGGCGAAGCACTTCCAGCTCCCGCTCCGTGAGGTCGTGGCGGGGGGCGGTGGGCTGTGGGTTGGTGAATTCGTGCATCAGCTTGCGGGCGATTTCCGGGTCGAGCTGGGCTTCCCCCTTGTACACGGTGCGAATCGCCTTTACCAGGTCCGACGGCAGCACGTCCTTCATGAGATAGCCCTGCGCCCCCGCCTTGATAGAGGCAAACACCTTCTCGTCCTCGCTGAAGGATGTCAGCACTATCACGCGGGTGCTCGGGGCCATGCCGGTAATCGCCCTGGTGGCCTCCACGCCGTCGCTGTTGGGCATCACGAGGTCCATGAGCACGATGTCAGGCAGCGTGTCGCGCACCACCCCTATCGCCTCGCGGCCGTCGGACGCCTCCCCCACCACCTCTATATCAGGCTGCAATTCCAGGTAGGTGCGGAGGCCCTGCCGCACGATTGCGTGGTCGTCTACCAGCACCACCGCGATTTTATCGCTACCGGCCCTCGGGTCTGCCACTGCCATTTACGTCCTCCTCCTACTTGTCACACGGCACGGTTACGCGCACGCGGGTGCCCTGGCCGCCCGCTGCGGGGCCGATCTCGAACGTGCCGCCCAGTTGCTCGGCGCGCTCCCGCATCGAGGTGAGGCCCAGGCTGTTGGGGCGTTGCGTGATCGTGCCCACCCCCACGCCGTTGTCCTCCACCGTCATCCTGGCGAGGCTGTCCTGCGTGCTCAGCGTGATGACTACCTGGCTGGCCTGCGCGTGCTTCACGACGTTGTTCAACGCCTCCTGCGCGATCCTGAACAGCGCCTTCTCAATCGGAAGCGGCAACCTGCGCTGTCCCACCACGTCCACACGCACCGCGAAGCCATGTCGCTCTGAAATCATTTTAGCGTGCTTTGTCAACACCGCCGCCAGCCCCTCCTGCTCAAGGTTGGCCGGGCGCAACTCGAAGATCAGCGTGCGCATCTCCTTCAGGGCTGCGTTGGCCGTCTCGTAGAGGACCTGTATCTGGCGGCGGGCCTTGTCCGGCTCCGCGTCGAAAAAGAGGTTGGCGGCCTCCGCGTTGAGCACCATGCTGAACAGCGCCTGCGACAGCGAGTCGTGCAGCTCCCGCGCCAGGCGGTTGCGCTCCTGTAGAATGTACTGCTCCTGCGACCTGTCGTACAGCTTGGCGTTTTCGAGCGCGATGGCCGCCTGGTTAGCGAAGGCCAGCACCGTCTGGCCGTCCTCGTCGTCGTAGAAGCCGTCGTCGTGCTTGTCGAGGGCCAGCGCGCCTATCACCTCGTTGCGCACCATCAGCGGCACGCCTATCCAGGAGCGCGTCGGGTCGCCGTCGTCGGTGATGAAGCCCGGCTCGTCGCGCACGTTTTGCAGCACGATGGGGGCCTCCCCGTCGAGCAGGCGTCGGGTGAGGGCGTTCTCATTAGGGTCGAAGGCTACCCCGATCACGGAAGTAGGCTCGTTGAAGCCCTCGGCGGCGATGATGCGCAGCTTCGTGCCGAACAACATCTGTATCGTCGCGCGGTCATAGCTCACCACCTCGGCCAGTTGCTCCAATATGAGCGAAAGCACCTGGTCCAGGTTGAGCGTGGAGGTAATCAGGGTGCTGGACCGCACCAGGGCCGTCACTTCGCGCACCCGCCTCTCCAACTGCCTGCGCTGCTCCTCAAGGAGCTTCACTTGCTCCTGGAGGCGGGCGTTGAGGGCCAGCGAATAGAGCTTGCTGAAGCGGATCACCAGCCAGCGTAGGGCCGTGTCGAGAGAGCGTCCCATAACCAGGGCGGCCTCCTCGTCCCGGTCCCAGCCGAATTCGCGCTGCACCACGGGCAGCACCGCCTCGGCCAGCAGCAAATGCCCCTCCAGCACCTCGGAAATATCGAACCCCTGCTCCGCCCGGTGGTCGCAAATCTCGTCGGCATAGCGCGACAACTCCGTAAACTGCCCCGTCCTAAACAGGTTCGCCAGGGCAGACACGCACGCCGAGGTGGAGGTCTGAAGCTCCGTCACGGTGCGCTCCCGGTAGTGCGACCCCTCCATACCAAACAGCAGTTGCACCCACGAGGCCACTATCTCCGAGCGATAGCCCTCAAGCAGGTCCGACAACTGCGGAACGATCATTATTTCGTTGTGAGATGCCGATCTTGTTGGCATAAGCATAAAGTGCCGAGTGCCGAGTTCTGAGTGCCGAGTGGGGGACGCCCTGCCAATGAATTGGATGCTATAGTCTCCGAAGGAGACTTTGCTACTTGCCAGCCCGTGGCTTTAGCCACAGGGCATCCGCTGCCACATCATAAATCTCCTACTTCCTCCCCGGTATGCCAGGCTCCGTCATCGCTACCGGGTCGAGTATGAGGTCCAACTCCTCCTCGCCCAACAGCCCCATTTCCAGCACTATCTGGCGCATAGGCTTGCCGGTGCGGGAGTTCTCCTGGGCGACTTTGGCGGCGGCGCTGTAGCCGATATAAGGGTTGAGCGCGGTCGCCAGGCCGTTGGACTCCTCCACGAAGCGGCGGCAGCGCTCCTCGTTCGCGGTGATGCCCTCCACGTTGAACTCGGAGACCACCCACATCGAGTTACGCAGTATGTCTATCGACATCAGCATATCGAACGCCATAACAGGCATCATCACGTTCAATTCAAGCTGCCCGGCCTGCACCGCCATCGTGATCGTCGTGTCGTTGCCGATAACCTGGAAGCAGGCCATGTTCAGCATCTCCATCATCACCGGGTTCACTTTGCCCGGC
>DASVQO010000032.1:0-6499 GCA_036389075.1 Chloroflexia bacterium
TTGAACATTACGACTCATCGTGCCTAGGCCACTCTAATCATAATGCCAGCATTTTAGATCCTTCGCTACGCTCAGGATGACAGGGGGAAGCAGCGACTTGCCAGCCTCCACTCAGCCGTAGCGCAACCCCAATTCCCCCGGTCCGTTCTACGTGCAAGCGTATTTCAGACAACGCCCACTCGAAACCCGGAGGAAAGACAATGCGTGTTACTTTGAGGCCCCGTACCTTCGCCTGGGCGCTTTGCGTGCTGCTCCTGGCGAGCGGCACCGTCCACCACAACCCTCGGTCCTACGCCCAGGCCGGCTCAAGGCAGTTCCCCCAGACAGGCTACACCGTCCAGGGCCGCTTCTTTGATTACTGGCAGCAGAACGGTGGGTTAGCGCAGCAAGGCTACCCCATTAGCACGGAGCTAAGGGAAGTCTCCGGCATAGACGGCAAGACCTACACGGTGCAGTACTTCGAGCGAGCCGTCTTTGAGCTGCACCCTGAGAACCAGCCGCCTTACGACGTGCTCCTCTCCCTACTCGGCGTGTTCGAGTACGGGCGCAAGTACCCACAGGGCGCGCCCGGCGAGGTGCCCAACAACAGCCGCGATAGCGTGCTCTTCCCACAGACGGGTAAGCGGCTCGGCGGCAGGTTCCTGGGCTACTGGCAGACGCACGGCGCGCTACCCCAGCAGGGCTACCCCATTTCCAACGAGTTCACCGAGCAGAGCGACCTAAACGGCAAGACCTACACGGTGCAGTACTTCGAGCGAGCCGTCTTTGAGCTACACCCTGAGTACGCGGGCACTCCCTACGAGGTGCTATTGAGCCAGCTAGGCACTTTCCACTTTAGGGACGTATACCTCGACCCGCCCCCCATTCGGCCCCTTCCCATCAACCGCGTGCAGCGCAACCCCATGCTCTCGACCCAGTACCTCGTCTGGAACGAGGCTACCAGGCACCCCGGCGGCTACGATCCCGTGCCAGGCTCGGGCGAAACCTGGGCTATGGACCTCAAGACCCGCAAGCAATTCAGCGTCTCCAACGATGCTCCCGGCGACCAGTGGGTGCAGGCTATCTCCGGCTCCACTATCGTCTGGACGGACAACAGCCACAGCTCCTCCATCTACGAGTTCGACATCAAGGCGAAAGACCTGGCAACAGGCGCGACCTACACGGTGGCAAGCGGCCCCGCCGACCAGGTTCAGCCGGTTATCAACGGCGGCACGGTCGCCTGGGTCGAGTCCCAGGGCAGCACTCAGAGGCTGCTCTCAAAGGCGCTTACCAGCAACGAGGTAACCGAGATTGCGGCCACACGCATGGATACCGGTATGACCATAAGAGACCCGAGGATTAGCGAGGAGTACCTGGTGTGGGGCGAAATCTTCAACACCGATGCTTTCTATCCTCCGAGGGACTCTTTCCTGAAAGCTCTCAATCGTAAGACGGGCGAGGTAAAGACCATCACCACTTTCCTTGCCGGCCACAAGGTGGGCTATCCACCTCAGTATAGCCTGGCCGGCCACAGGCTGGTGGTCACTCCATTGGGCAGGATTGACGACAAGACTACAATCATCGACCTGGACACCGGGCAGTCCGCCCCTGTCAGGACGGAAGGCTTCTCTAACTCGCCGGTGCTCTTGTCTGCTGCTCTATCCGGTGACACCCTCGTCTGGGCCGACGGCTACGAAGTCTGGGGTGTCAACCTGAACGAGGGTAAGGCTGTGCCCTTGGTAGCGGCAAGGGGCGACCAGGAATCCCCCGCCATCGCCGGTGAGTGGCTGGCCTGGACCAATAGGAGCGGTCCCAACGAGGGCCTCATAGGGCTGACCTCCCTCTCCGGTGCGTTCGCCACCGCAGAGGCGCGGCGTGGGTCCGTGACGGTCTTCAATGCGGAGGCCGCGAGCCGCCCGGTCCAATACTCCTCCATAGACATGGTCTCGCCCGATGAAGGCTGGGCCTCCGGCAGCTTCGGGCTGTTGTCGCACTACAAGAACGGAACGTGGGAGCGCGTAGAGACCAATGACATGGCACCCTGGCACGACGTGAACATGGTATCCCGCGACGAGGGGTGGGCGGGCATCACGACGGGAATGATGCACTACGACGGCACCAACTGGGTGCCCGTGCGCGACCCCGCCATACCCGACGTGACCATCTTCAGCATCGATATGCTCTCTCCCGACGAAGGCTGGGCCGTGGGCGTTGGGGTCATTTTGCACTACAAGGATGGCCGCTGGCAACAAGAACCCATGCCCGGCGCGAACTACACCAACGATCTGCTGTATGACCTCGACATGGTGTCGCCCAGCGAAGGTTGGGCGGTTGGTAGCGGCAGCGTCATATGGCATTACAGCGGCGGCAAGTGGACCCAGTACAACCAGCCGACCAATTCCAGCCTCGAGAGCCTGTATATGGTCTCCGCCGAGGAAGGTTGGGCGGCGAGCATCACCGGCGCGATACTGCACTATACCAACGGCAAGTGGGAGGAGGTGCCCAATCCCGATGGGGTAGTCATCTCTGACTTCTACATGCTATCGCCTCGCGATGGCTGGGCCGTCGGCAGCGGCGGCTCTATCCTGCACTACGACGGCGACAAATGGAACCTGGTAGATACCGGCATAAGGAGCGTACACCTCGAAAGCCTCGACATGGTCTCCCCCGATGAAGGCTGGGCCGTAGGCCGCGAAGACCGCTCCGCCAACACCGAGGGCGTAATCCTCCACTACCAGCATGGCAAGTGGAGCGTCTACAGCAGGGGCAGCCGGTAAAAGACGGGACGACTCGAGAAATAGGAATACTCAGAGGGTAAAGATACCAGAGGGCTGGACCGTCAATCTTTGTACGCCAGCATGTACCCTGGCCTTACTTGCCAGCGACAACATCCACAATCCCGGCGTATCGACCCTCAGTTCCTCTATTTTGTGTAATCCTTCAGGGGCGCTTCACCCGGGCCCAAACGGCCAATATAGAGGAATATAGATGCTGAAATTTGACTAAAAATTTATATATCTTTGCATTTACGTGCAGTGATTTGTATATTTAACATCCCTGCTGTAAGGCACAAAATGCTCGTTTGCTCTCTTACCAATCGCTATCCAATACGTCTAGAAAGTTGGTCATGATGCAAACCAGTACGCTGTTGTCCCCGCGTGAGTGGGCGGTCCTCAGCATGGTAGCCGCGGGGATGTCGAACCGCGAGACCGCCGAGGCACTCTCTATAACGCTCAACACCTTGGAATCGCATCTACGGCGCGTCTATCGAAAACTCAACGTGAAGAATCGCTGTCAGGCAACTGTTTGGTACTTGAACCACGCACCATTAGCACATAATAAGACTTAAGCGCAAGACATTTTGTCTTTAACGGTTAACCATGATGCGGTACTATCTCCTCCTCCTTATACTTTCTAGTACCAATCATACATCTGCTTAGCGCAGTCGTATCGAGTAGCCCGAAGCGCATACCAGACAGTGGTTGCTTCGATACTGTACCGAGCAAGCATATGAAAGTAAGAGAAGGAGGATACCTTGAGGTTTCTAAGGAGGCGACTCGGAATTTTGTCATTGGCTGCGGCAGTAGTTGGTATTCTGCTGCTCTCTACGCCTGTTCTCGCCGTCGATTACTGGCAGTACATGCGGAGAGTCGGCGCTAACAACAGCAATCCTGGCTGTGGCGCTGGAAATCCAGTCTGGTGCCAGGATGCGGGCCAGTACTGGGCAGGCTATGATGTGAATTACTACTCTCAATATGGAGAGTACTTCCGCGCCATCTACGCTGGTACCAGGGGCGACGATCCATACGACAATGGCCTGTTCTGGAGCAGCACCAGCGGTAAAGTCTACTACGTCAACTACAACATTCAGTGGTATGGTGCTTGCCCTGCCATAAACCTTGATGAGAAAGGTTGGGATGGCAACTTCCAAACTGGCCTTGATGGCTCCTGGATTAGCTCAAGCTTGCCCAATCCCGTGCCTCAGCGCAACGACGACAACGGTGATGGGTTGAAGGAAGAAGTCAGGGTTTGGGCTAGAAATGCAAGCATCGCCCCGAACACGCGTTACAGGGCCTATGCGGAGTTTATCGATCAGGATGCCACCTATGTCACCCATCGAGGTCAGATCAACTATAGCGCCTATGAGGTGAGTTGCAACTTTGGCTATAACATGGATACCAGGTGGCTGGGTAAATTCTACTTTACGAGTACCATGAATCCTAGTTTCCAGTGTGGGCCTAACGCTAGCGATCCTTGCGTGCAATCGCCCTGATAGCGGTACAAGAACAAGATTCCGCCGCTACAATGACTAAGGAGAAAGCAGACATGATTTTCAAGAAGATAAGGCTAACCCGGGTCGCTTTTCTCAGTGCAGGCATCTTTGCTTTGGCTGCACTCTTATTGGGCGCTGCCTTAATCCAATCAACCAATGGCGTTAGCGCGGATGCGAACCCCCCTCGCCAACTGGCCTGTCCGGAGTGTGTCTTTCGAGCCGATCATGGTGCCTACCAGGTAGGTATCATGCCACCTCAAGCTAACGCTAAATCCAGGCGCTATCAAGCAAGTGTCGTATACGACGACCAGACTCTCTCCGGGATCGAAGCTTACGTAGCTGCCAATCGTAACAGCGCCAAGGAGGCTTTCGCCCAGGGCTCCACGGTCCGGGCCTTGATTACCTTCGCCCGGCCCATGCCATTTGAGGCTTTCCGCGCCCTGATGAACAGGCCCGGTGTGACAGTCCATGAGTTCGCTATTCGCTCCATTGACTCGACCGGACAGCGCGTCACAACTTTTGGTATGCCAGACCGCGAAGAAATAGCGCCTGCGGAGCATTACAGCAGGATGGCGGGCAAAGATGACATCCTTCAAGGCTTCATATCGGCCGAAGTCACGTTGGACTTTGCTGCTTACAACTCATTGTCTGCCTCTTCGGATGTCTATTTGATCGACATTACCGATGCTTTGGTCCGCAAGGAGGTACGAGGTCGGTACGACGAAATTGATGTAATGCGCTTCTCCCCTTATTGGAAGTTAGAGGACCTAGGCATCGTCAAGGGGAAATGATCTAACTCGTAGACAGGCATCAAGTCAGGGGGTTACGGCACGCATGCGGCTGTAACCCTCCTTATGTCTACGCCGGCAGTGGTATACTCACATCTTCTCAGCAAACGCTAAGAGGCACAGCCCAATGCTTAACTTGAATGCGAAATCCCGCAGGATAACTGTTCTAGTCTTAGGACTGCTTGTATTTGCGGGTACTGTAGTGGTTTGCGCGATGGTCTCGCCCTCTATCTCGATTGTGTCCGAGCAGGAACTCTCAGGCTACGGCCAACCGACAACCGAGCCATGCCGGGGCTGTGTTTACCACACGGACCACGGCCTCTATCAAGTTAACGTGAGTCCTTCTTCTGGTACACAGGCAAAGTACGTTGCCCGCATTCCTATAAAGGTGTTTGATGTCAGCGACATGGAAGCCTTTGTCAGATTCAACCGCGAGCACGCAGAGGAAGTGTTCTCAAGACATGACAAAGTACGGGCCGTTGTTACCTTTTCCAGGCTCCTCACCTTTGAAGAGTACGAGACGGTGATGCGTTTGACTGAAGGTAGTGATATTATCGTACGCTCAACCTGTGTGCTCTCTTCAAGCAACGGACGTGCCGAGACTCTGAACGTACCTGGCCTCTCCCGCGAGCAAGTCGATTCGCTGGTTGTCAGGGGTACGTTTAGAGGTATATTCTGTGTGGATGCAGACCTGGATGCCGGTGCCTATAAAGACCTGGCTAGCTCGGCTGACGTCTATCTACTTGACCTTACCGACGTCCTGGCTCGTGAAGAATTAAATGGCCGCTACGACCCACTGGAAGTAATTATCGACTCTCCATTCTTTCTGATGCAGGATCTGCGACTGGCGAAAGACAGTAACGTCCCCACTCCCAGGTCCAGGTGAGCCACCGTACAACACCGACAATGACGCTACGTGAGGGGATTCACAAAAAGAGGGCACCTACCCACCACAGGTAGATGCCCTCTTTTGCTCACGGTATGGTTCGGTCTACTCCATGTAGTCCTTCAGCTTCTTCGACCGCGAAGGGTGGCGCAGCTTCCTGAGCGCCTTGGTCTCTATCTGCCGGATGCGCTCCCGCGTGACCCCGAACTCGCGGCCCACCTCTTCCAGCGTGCGGCTCCTGCCGTCCTCCAGGCCGAAGCGTAGCTGTAGCACCTTGCGCTCACGCTTGGTCAGCGAGCCGAGCACGGTGACTATCTGCGCCTTGAGCATGTTGTGGGTGGCCGCATCGGCGGGGGCTATCGCCTTGTGGTCCTCGATGAAGTCGCCCAGGTGGCTGTCCTCTTCCTCGCCAATCGGCGTTTCCAGCGAGATAGGTTCCTGGCTGATGCGCAGTATCTCGCGCACCCGGTCGGCGGGCATGCCCACCGCCTTGCCAAGCTCCTCCGGCGACGGCTCGCGGCTGAGTTCCTGCATCAGGCGGCGGGAGGTCTTGAGCACGCGGTTGATCGTCTC
>DASVQO010000033.1:0-30741 GCA_036389075.1 Chloroflexia bacterium
GCCCGCTTCGACCTGGACAGCACCGTCGTCTTTCGGGGCGTGCAATACGACCGAAGCGAGTTTCTATGGGAAGCCCCCGACGGCACCCGCCTGCTCACCGTGTACCTGCCCGGCGGCTATTACAACGCGATGGAATTGGCCCGCGCTCCCCGGTTCTGGCTGGAGCAGCGCATGGCCCCCATGATCGAGCAGGCGACCCGCTTCGCCACCACCCGCAACGTGCTCATCATGAACGGCTGCGACCACTTCCTGCCACAGCCCGCCACCCAGGAGGCGCTTGAAGAGGCTAACCGCCGCCAGGGCATTGTCAATCTGCGGCAGGGGTCGCTTGAGGAGTACGTGGGGTTGGTCATGGAGGCGCGGCCCGAATTGGAGGTGAAGAGCGGGGAGTGGCGGCACAACCGGCCCTCGCGCATCACGCCGGGGGTGCTTTCGGCCCGCATGTACCTCAAGCAGGCCGACTTTCGCGCCTCTACCCTCCTCGAACGGGGAGCCGAGCCTTTGCAGGCGCTGGCGGCGCTGTTCGGCGGCAAGCACGACACGGGCCTCATGGGCACCGCCTGGCGCTACCTGCTGCAAAACCACCCGCACGACTCCATTTGCGGGTGCAGCATCGACGCCGTGCACCGGGACTGCGAAGCGCGGTTCCGCTGGGCCGAGGAGATCGCGGGCGACCTCGTGGAGAGGGGGGCGGCGGCCCTGTCGAAGCGAGTAGACCCACCCTCCGGCCCCGGCCTGGTCGTGTTCAACACGCTGGCACGCCCCCGCACCGAGCTGGCCCACATGCGCCTGCACTTCCTGGAGCCTGGCACCGGGTTTTATCTTACCGACGCAGCCGGGGAGCGCATTCCCCACCAGGAGGCGAGCAGGCGGCCCATGAAAGTGGAATGGGACCCGCAGCGCGAAAGCTTCTTCTGTTCGGGCCGCATTTACCCGGCTACGGTGGTGTCGGCGGTGGACAAGGATGCGATTGGCGGGCGCTGGCAGCGATGGATAGGTGAGGAAGTGGAGGTACTGTTCCCCGCCAGGCTTCCGGCGGGCGGCTACACCACGGTGAGCGTTGTCTCACAGCAGGCTGAGCCAGAGAATGGCGCGGATAAAGCCCCGGCAGATCCGGAGCGTAGCCCGGGTGTCGGGGTGGGAGCTAACTGGTTGGAGAACGAGCTGGTGCGGGTGGAGGTGGCCGAAAACGGCTCGTTCACGCTCGCGGACAAGCGAACGGGCGAGCGGTACGGGCCGCTGAACGTCTTTCGCAGCGAGGCCGACCGGGGCGATGAGTACAGCTTCTGCCCCGCCGAGGCCGACGAGCCTGTGGATAGCCTGGGCTGCACGGCTAGCGTTACTGCCGTCGAACAGGGGCCGCTGCGAGCCACACTAGAGGTGAGCCTGGCGATGCAGGTGCCCGCCGGGCTTACGGAGGACCGCACCCGGCGCGTGGGAGAGCACGTCACGGTGCCCATTCGCAGCCGCATATCCCTGAGTGCGGGGCAGCGCCGGGTGGAAGTGCGTACCGAGGTGGAGAACACGGCCCGCGACCACAGGCTGCGCGCGACCTTCATGACCGGGGTGCACACCGGCGTGGCGGATGCCCAGGGGCAGTTCGCCGTGATGCGGCGGCATGTGGACTTACCGGCGGAGGAGCGGGCGCGCGTGCCGGAGTTCGACGAGGAGCAGGAGGTCAGCTACCACCCGCAACGGGCTTTCGTGGACGTGTCAGATGCACGCCGGGGGTTAGCCGTGCTCAACCGGGGCCTGCCGGAGTACGAGGCCACGCCTTCAGACGAGGGTGTGTGGCTGGGCGTGACACTGCTGCGGTGCGTGGGCTGGCTGAGCCGCGACGACCTTTCGACCCGCTACAAGCACGCAGGCCCTCCCCTCGAAACGCCTGAAGCTCAGTGTATAGGCAAATATGCGTTCGAGTACGCGGTGGTGGCCCACGGGGGCGATTGGCTGCAAGGTGGCATAGCGGCGGAGGCCGAGTCTTACGTAAGCCCCATCTTCAGCGCCCCGGTCCAGGGCAGGGCTTCCATGCAGCAGGCGGGCGTGCTGGTGGAGGCAGACGATGCAGCGGATGCGGTTGGCGAGTCGGGTGAGGTCAGCGCCGATGAGGAAAGCGCCACCCGCATGATAGAGGACGCACCGGCCCTGGTAATCGCTGGCCCGGTAGGGCGCAAGGCAGCCGGGCAACTGCCGAGCGAAGCCAGCTTCTACAGCATCGCACCGTCCGAGCTACTGTTCAGCGCATGCAAGCGGAGCGAGGAGGGCGACGCGCTCATCCTGCGGGTCTATAACACCGCGCCCTACCCGGTGGAGGGCACATTGGCGCTTGGCATACGCGGCACTGTGCGCCTGGCGAACCTGGCGGAGCGGGAAGTGTCGGAGCCGCTTGTGCCGAGGGACGCGGGAGGCGCGGACGCGAGTGTATATAGCTTCGCCGCCAACAAACACGAAATTGTGACTCTTTCTATCAGGAGCGAAGACCAGCCGTGACAGCGAACGACACATCAAGGGACGCAGGAGAGAGAACCGGCGCGGGTGATAATCTCCAGGCGTGGGAGTTGGTGCGCGGGCACTTCCTGGAGAGCGCGGAGGTCAAGCGGCAGATGGCGGACGTGCTGGCGGGGCCAGCGGTGGAGGCGGCGGCGCTTATGGCTGCGGCCCTGCGTGGGGGGCGCAAGGTGCTGGTATTCGGGAACGGGGGGTCGGCAGCCGACGCGCAGCACTTCGCGGGGGAAATGGTGGGGCGGTTCAAGCTCAACGGCAGGGCGGCCCTCCCCGTGCTGGCCCTCACCACCGACTCGACCGTGCTCACCTGCGTTGCCAACGACTTCTCATACGGGGAGGTGTTCAGCAGGCAGGTGGAGGCGTTCGCGCAGCCGGGCGACGTGGTGGTGGGCATCAGCACCAGCGGCAAATCGCCCAACGTGGTGAGGGCCTTGCGGGCCGCCCGCGAGCAGGGGGCCACCGCAATCGCCCTGCTGGGAGGGGACGGAGGCACCGCCGCCAGCGAGGCCGACCTGCCTATCATCGTGGCCTCCAAAGACGCCGCCCGCATACAGGAATGCCATATCACCCTCATCCACGCGATCAGCGAGCTTATAGAGGCTGAAATCATGCGCGCTGCTAAAACCGGCGGCACGGACGGAGGGCAGGGTTGAGAATCGAGGAGACGGCGGACGCCATCCTGATCGAGGGGGAGGGCTACACGCTACGGCTGTCGCGGGAGCAACCTACCGCTGAGCTTGAGCTAAACGGCAGGCGCATCTCCACGCTGAACATGGCCTCCGCGCTAGATGCGATGGACGGGCGCGACGAGGGGAGCACCCTGGATGCGCCCACCCTGACCGGCGACGACGGTGGGGCCACCGTCACCTGGCGGGGAAGGAGCGACCGCTGGCAGGAGAAGGTAGTTGAGTTGCGGGCGTGGGAGGATGGCTTCTCCTATGGCTACAGCGTAGTAGGGGAAGGAGAGATAGACCGCGCCCACCTGCTGCGCACTCGCCTGGCACCCTCGCCCGCGTACGGGGTGCGCGTGTTCAACCCGGAGCCGAACAGCGGCATCGTGCGCTACACGAAAGAGCGGTGCGACCCCGTTCGTAACTGCCACGTCTGCTTCCCCGAGAAGTTCCAGTCGCCGCTAAAGCAAGAGGTCCCCCCCGATTTCATGACCATCACGGTGGGGCGCGACAAGACATACCACGACGGCAACTGGTTCTTCACCCCGGCCCCCTTCTGCTATGCGGTGGAGGGGGAGGGCAACTGGCTGGCGATGGGCGTGGCCGCCTCGGCGGGGGCGTGGAACTTCAGCGACATGTATTACCCCGGCGGGGGTTTCGGCTTCAGCCTGGTGTACGACGGGCACGAGGCGGTGCGCGGCTCGTGGGAAAGCCCCCGGCTGGTCTGCCTCACGGCCCCCGGCGAGTACGAGGCGATAGAAAGGTACTGCGACTGGCTGCGAGAGCGGGGGCTGGCGCCGGCGCACGGCAGGGGTCCAGCGCAGGATTGGTGGAGGCAGCCTATCTTCTGCGGTTGGGGCGAGCAGGTATCGCAGGAGGTCCACCTGGGCGAGCCAAAGGCGCAGGCGGGTTGCAGGCAGGAGAGCTACGAACGCTGGCTAACCACGCTCGACGCACAGGGGCTTGACCCCGGCACGGTGGTGATAGACGACAAGTGGCAGCTTTCGTGGGGCATGAACGACATCGACACTGACAAGTGGCCCGACATGAAGGGCTTCATCGCGAGGCAGCACGAGCGGGGCAGGCGCGTGCTCCTGTGGCTCAAGGCATGGGAGCCGGAGGGGGTGCCGCCGCAGGAGTGCATCGTCAGCGAGGAGGGCGTGGCGGTGTCGGTGGACCCCGGCAACACGGCGTTTGAAGAGAGGCTGTCTGGGCAGGTACGCTATATGCTGCGGGAGTTGGACGCGGACGGCTTCAAGATAGACTTCACGCACCTGATACCCAGGGGCGCCGGTATCCGCTCGGCTGGGGGTAAGTGGGGGCTGGAATTGATGCGGCAATGGCTCTCCATTGTGAGCGGTGCGGCTAGGGAAGCCAAGCCCGATGCGCTGGTGATGACCCACACAGCCAACCCGTACCTGGCGGACTTGTCGGACATGCTCAGGCTGAACGACGTGGTGGGCCTACCCGACATCTACGCCAGCATAATACCCGACATGCGGCACAGGGCGCGTATCGCCCGCATGGCTTCGCCCTACTGGCTGCTCGACTCGGACAACTGGCCCTGCTCCAGCCGCGCGCAGTGGCGCGAGTACGTGCAAGCCCAGGCAACCGGCGAGTTCGGCATCCCGTCCCTGTATCACGCCGAGCGGCTGGGCTGGGGGGCCGTCAATGAGCCGCTGGGGGAGGAAGATTACGAAGCGGTTCGCGCGTCGTGGGAGGAATATCGCCGTATGGACGATACCCGATAGCGGATAGCGAGAGATAGAATGCGACGCTGACGTAGAGGGTTGGCTCATGGTACCTTAGCCCGTGAAAAGTAAAGTTCCCACGGGAATATCCTTAAGTGGGAACTTTACTTTTGGACATAAACATACCTGCAACCCCCCTACCGGACAGCAGCCGTCGTCCCTGAAAAGAAAAATCCTATGGGTACATCCTTAAGCAGGATTTTTCTTTTTGGAGAGATACTTACACCTAGTAGCAACGGCGCATCGTCCAACCGAACAGGAGCACGTCTACTATGGACCTACAGCAGAAGATCGGTCAACTGATGACGATAGAGATACCCGGCCAGCAGTTGACCGAGGAGACCGCGGCTTTCATTCGCGAGTGCCACCCGGCATGCGTCGTGCTGTTCGGGGCGAACTGGGCGGGGCCGTGGGCCATAGGGCGGTTAGTGGCCGATATGCAAGCGGTGGCAGCCGAGGCGGGGGACGCCCCGATGTTGATAGGCATGGACCAGGAGGGCGGGCAGGTGTCGCACCTGCGCTACCCCTGCGCCGAGATGCCCAGCAACATGGGGCGGGCCGCGGCAGGGGGTCCACAAGCCGCCGAGGAAGCGGCTGAAGTGCTGGGCAGCGAGATGGTGCGGCTGGGTATCAACCTGGCATTCGCGCCGGTGGTGGACGTGAACACCAACCCGGCCAACCCCGTGATCGGGACTCGTGCCTTCTCGGACGACCCGGCCCAGGTGGCGGCGTGCGGGGCGGCTGCGGTGAGGGGCCTGCGCCGCGCCGGGTGCCTCAGCATGGCGAAGCACTTCCCCGGTCACGGCGACACCTGGGTAGACTCTCACCTGGGCCTGCCCACCGTGGCGCACGATTGGCAGCGGATGCGCGAGGTCGAGCTGGTGCCCTTTCGCGCGGCCATAGAGGCGGGGGTAGACAGCATCGTCAGCGCGCACGTGGTTTACCGGGGCATAGACGACTCCGGCCTACCCGCCACACTCTCGCACCGCATTATGACGGGGCTGCTGCGCGAGGAACTAGGGTTCGAGGGCGCGCTGTTCGCCGATGCCCTGGTGATGGACTCCATCGCGAAGCGCAACAGCGCATATATCCCGCCTGCCGCTATAGCCGCCGTGCGCGCGGGCATGGACAGCCTCATGGTGTTCGGCAGCCTCGAATCGCAACGGCGGTGCTATTACGGGCTCCTGGGCGCGGTGGAGTCGGGCCTTATCTCGATGGACCGGCTGGACGAGGCGGCAGCGCGGGTGCAGGCGCTGCGAGAGAGGGCCTCGCCCGCCCAACCCGACGCCACGTGGCCCGACATGGAGCACCAGCGGACGGCCCGGCGAATCGCGCTCTCGGCGGTGACTTTGGTGAGGGACGAAGGGGGGCTGCTCCCGCTCGCGGGGGATGGGGAGGGGCTGGGCCTGGTGGAGTTCGCCCCGGGCAGGATGTCGCCGGTGGAGGGGGCGCGCAACGAGCCGCTCAACGGGTCCACACTCGCGTTCCTGCTGGACCAGCACCTGCCCCGCGCCCGCTCCCTGGCACTGCAAGCGACTATGCCCCACGCACACGAGCAGCTAAGGGCCTTCCTTACGGGGTGCGAGCGCGTGCTGGTGGCCACCCGCCACGCTTGCCTGGAGCCGGAGCAGGCGGAGCTATTGCGCTACATTGCGAGCACCGGCAAGCCCATCATACAAGCGGCCCTGCGTAGCCCTTACGACGCGGCCCTCGAACCGCGCATCGGCACGGTGCTGCTGACTTACGGCGACCAACCTACGGGCCTGGCGGGCCTGGTGGACGTGCTGAGGGGGGACGCGCCCGCGCAAGGTAGGCTGCCGGTGCGTATGCCCGCGAGTGTGGAGGCTGTATGAGGGGCGGGTTCGCACATCTGTTTGCAAGGGGCAAGATTGTGCCTTAATCGGGATATGTAGCAATGGCGGCGGCCAGAGTCCCCCCTGTCATTCTGAACGTAGTGAAGAATCTAAATAAGTGGGTCATTGGAGGCTTTTGAACATTAAGCCGCATGGTGCTGGCGTTCAACATAGAGGTACAAGGCTCATCTGAGATTCTTCACTACGTTCAGAATGACGTGGACCTCTTTGGTCCTGGTATCCAACTTTGGTACAGCGGTGTTGGGGAGGTAGCTTGATGGCGGAGGTGGCAGATTCCCCGGTGCTGGGCATCGATATAGGGGGCACCAAGCTTGCGGCGGGGGTGGTCGGCGCAAGCGGGCAGGCGCTGTCTTACGTGCGGGAGGCGACCCCTGCGGGCGTAGACGGGGAGGCCCTGCTGGCTTTGGTGGTGGGGCTGGCGCGGCGGGCGCTCGACGAGAGCGGGAGCAGCCGCGCGCCGGCGGGCGTGGGGATAGGCTGCGGGGGGCCTATGGTGTTCCCCGAGGGCATCGTGTCGCCGCTACACATACCCGCCTGGCAGGACTTCCCGCTGCGGGCGCGGGTCGAGTCGGCGCTCGGCCTGCCTACCGTGCTCGACAACGACGCCAAGGCGTTCGCGCTGGGGGAGGCGCTGTTCGGGGCGGGCCGGGGGGCTAGTTGCATGCTCGGCATGGTGGTATCGACCGGCGTGGGCGGGGGCATCGTGGCGGGGGGACGGCTGTTCGATGGGGCTAGCGGCAACGCGGGGCACGTGGGGCACGTACTGGTGTCGAAGGACGGCCCGCGCTGCTACTGTGGCGGCCACGGCTGCCTCACCGTGTACGCCTCCGGCACGGGGTTGGCGGCGCGAGCCCGGGAGGCTTTGGAGCAGGGCATCCCCTCCAGCCTGGCTTCCCTGGGTGTGGAGGAAGTGACGGGGCAGGCCGTGGCAGAAGCCGCAGCCGGGGGCGACCCGCTCGCGCTTGACCTGATGAGGGGGGCCGGGCAGGCGCTCGGCATGGGCATCGCCAGCGTCGCCAACCTGCTGGACCTCGACCGCGTGGTGATAGGGGGTGGGGTGGCGCAGAGCGGTGATTTGCTGTTCAACCCCCTCAGGGAGGAGTTGCGGCGGCGGGCCACACTGGCGTTCTCGCGCGACGTGGATGTGCGTCTCGCGCAACTGGGCCGGGAAGCGGGAGTAGTAGGGGCCGCAGGTCTTGTATTTCAGCGCGTTAAGTGAGATATTTGTCTGTGATTAGTGCGTAAATTGCGTTGACAAGCGGCACTACAAAGATTTATCATACTACCCAACGCCGTAGTACAAGAAGGAGGTGAGTCCCCACACGACCTCTGCATCCAGGCCGGCCCGCCCTCATTGGCCGGCAACACGGCGCAACTCGTCCGCGACAACGGGAGCACGATGCTCCCTTCCTGGCTGGGTAGAAAGGGGGTGAGCCGCCGATTTCAATACCAGGCCCGTTCTCAAATCTCAACAGACGCGCAGATATTTCCCCAACCAACTTTCCAGTAAGAGGAGGAAAGCTATGAACAATAAGTCAACGATGACTGGGTTGCGCCGTATTGCCGCGCTGCTGCTCCTTAGCAGCATGGTGCTTTCAGCCTGCGACTCCGGCACTCCTGCTACCCCTACGTCCCCTGCGCCAACCAACACCACCGCCGCTCCAGCGACGGACGCGACCAACACCACCACGATGGAAGCGGCCCCCACCAACACCGTCGCCGCGCCCGCCGATACCCCCGAACCGGAAGGCAACGGACCCAAGCTCAACAAGGACGTTTCGGGCGATGTCGAGTTCTGGCATCACTGGTCGTCCCCGGTGCGTCGCAACGCCATCAGGCGCGTGATCGCGGCCTGCGCGGTGGAGTTGCCCAATATCAAGGTCACCGAAGTCGCCAAGCCGTTCGGTGAGGTGTGGACCGCCAATACCGCCGCCGTAGCCGCGGGTTCGGGCATGCCCGACGTGCTCGTGTCGGACCGCCCCAAGCTGCCGCAGGACGCGGCCAACCAGATTTACACTGACCTGCAAGATTGGGCCACCCGCGACGGCGTCACGGGCGACCAGTTCTGGCCCTTCACCTGGCAGCAGACCCTCTACAAGGACCACACGTACGGTATCCCCTTCGAGACGGACGTGCGCGTGCTCTTCTACAACAAGGTAGCCTTCACGGAGGCCGGGCTTGACCCCGCCAACCCGCCCAAGACCTGGGCCGAACTGGAAGCCGCCGCCGACAAGCTGGACAAGAAGAACGACGACGGCACTTGGAAGCGCATCGCTTTCTTCCCGTTGCAGGGTAACGCCAGCCCCGAAATCCTGGGCTACACCAACGGCGTCGATTGGGTCAAGGACGACGGCACGCTGGACATCAACACTCCCGCAGCCGTCGAAACGCTCGACTGGGTGAAGAAGTGGGTAGACCGCTATGGCGGTTGGGAGACCATCCAGGCCTTCCGCGCCGGGTTCCAGTCGCCCCCGAACGATGCGTTCATGTCGGGCAAGGTAGCCATGATCGTGGACGTGAACGGCTACGCTTCGCAGTTGAACTTCTACAACCCGCAGGTTGAAAAGGCCGACGGCAGCGGCCGCACCCGCCTCGACTGGGGCGTGAGCGACATACCGTACAACAAGCAGAAGGCCTCCTACAGCGGTGGCTTCTCCTTCTCTATACCTCGCGGCGCCGACGGTGCCGAGGCAGCCTGGGAGTTCATCAAGTGCGCCACGGGCAAGGAAGGCGCGGCCTCCTGGTCTCGCGACACCTACGCTATGGCCGCCAACCTCGAAGCCGCCAACGACCCGGTGCTAGGCTCCGACCCGATCTGGAAGTTCTTCCTGAGCGCGATGGAGTACAGCCGGGCGGGCAATTACCTGGAAGCTTACCCCAACTGGGGAGAGCAGCTCAGCCAGCGCTACGAGAAGCTCTGGAAGGGCGAAATCACCTCTCAGCAGCTCCTGCAAGAGGCTGAGCAGGGTATCAAGGACGAGATAGGCCAGTAAGCAGCAGCGGCAGGTAGCCTCTGGTTAGTGGCTGTGAATCGGGGGCTGGCAATCAGTAGCGATAGCTGCATGGTGCCGGCCCCCGGTCGCATCCCGACCGCCTGCTGCTACTGCCGCCGCTGCTCAGCCCCGAAGGGAGGTTGTTATGGCACTGGCATCTTCGCGCCAGCCGGCCCCGAAATCCCGGTGGTCCCTCACTCCCAGAGCGCGTGAAGGCATCACCGGGTGGCTGTTCGCCCTGCCGTGGATATTGGGTTTCATCGTCTTCACGCTGGGACCGATGCTCTTCGCGGGCTACGCTAGCTTCACGCGCTACAACATCACCACTCCCCCCAACTGGGTGGGGACTGAGAATTACGAAAGGCTTTTCAGAGACGACCGCTTCTACACGGGGCTTGGCAACACCCTGTGGATGGTCGCGGTCAAAGTGCCCATCGTGATCGTGCTGGCCCTCGTAATCGCGATGCTCCTGAACATCGAGCTACCGGGGTCGAGGTTCTTCCGCTCCGTGTTCTACATGCCGAACGTGCTGTCGGGCGCGCCCGCCGTATTCTTGTGGCTGTGGATGCTCTCGCCCACGGGCCTGATCAACAACTTCCTGGGCCTGTTTGGCATACAAGGCCCGGCGTGGTGGTCGAACGCGAACTGGACGAAGCCGGGGCTTGTGGTCATGGGCACGTGGTGGATAGGCGGTAACATCCTGATCTTGCTGGCCGGGCTGAAAGGCATACCGAACGACCTGTACGAAGCGGCCTCCATAGACGGGGCGAGCGGGTGGACCCGGTTCCGCTTCATCACCCTGCCGATGCTCTCGCCCACTATCTTCTTCCAGGTGGTTACGGGCATCATAGGCACGTTCCAGATTTTCACCACGGCGTACCTGATAACAAGCTCCAGCAGCACGGGCACCTCAAGCGGCGAGTCGCTCGCGAACGGAGGGCCGGGCCAGTCGCTGCTGTTCTACGTGCTCTACCTGTACAACCGGGCCTTCGGCAAGCAAGGCATCGGCTTCCAGATGGGCTACGGCTCGGCTATGGCCTGGATCCTGTTCATCATCATACTGGCGGTGACGCTGGTCCAGTTGTGGCTGGCGAAGCGCTGGGTGCACTACGAGACGGAGGGTAAGTAGATATGGCTACCATAATCGAGCAACAACCTACTATAGCCCCCGCTCTCGAAGGTACCGTGAAGGAAGAACGGTTGCAGGTGCCGCGCAAGCCGATGTCGCCGGGCAAGATCGTAGCCTTCATAGTGCTGAGCGGGATGAGCTTCCTCTTTATCGTGCCGTTCGTGTGGATGCTCTCCACCTCGCTCAAGGGCTTTAACGACCTGGCAGGCTCGAACTGGATCCCCAACCCGGTGACTTGGGACAACTACCTCAACGCGTTTGGCTATGGCATGTGGGGCCGGTGGGCGATGAACTCTATCACCATCACGGCCTTCTCGGTGTTCGGCACGGTGCTTTCCACCTCGATCATCGCGTATTCGTTCGCGCGGCTGCGCTGGCCGGGGCGCGACCAGGTGTTCGCCCTGGTGCTGGCGACGATGATGCTGCCGGGCGTGGTCACGATGATCCCACAGTACATCCTCTTCTCGAAGCTACCCGCGTTCGGCTTCATGGGGTCGCAGACGTGGGTGAACACCTTCTTGCCGCTGATTGTGCCGGCCTTCACGGGCAACGCCTTTTACATATTCCTGCTGCGCCAGTTCATGCGGGGCATCCCGATGGAGCTTTCCGAGGCGGCGAGGATAGACGGGGCCTCCGAGCTACGCATCTGGTGGAGCATCGTAATGCCCCTCACCAAGCCCGCGCTGGCTGCCGTGGCTATCTTCACCTTCCAATTCGTATGGGAGGACTTCCAGGGCCCGCTGCTCTACCTGCCGAGCGAGAAGAACTACACACTGCAAATCGCCTTGCGCTTCTTTGAAGCATCGGCGGGAGGCGCGCCAGCGTGGAACTACATGATGGCCGCCAGCCTGGTGGTTATGCTGCCGGTACTGATTATCTTTATCATCTTCCAGCGCTACTTCATCGAAGGCGTCACGCTCACCGGTATGGGTGGACGATAAACGTCAGACGATGGACGATGGACGATGGACGATGGACGATGGACGATGGACGATGGTAGGAGTTCTTTCCATCGTCTATCATCCATAGTCCCAAAGGGAGGAGCACCATGTCTCTGTTCGATGAGGAAGGAAAGGTCAGGGAGAACAAACTGGAGGGTCTGGTTGACAACCTGCCCAGCGCCAGCATGGTGGGCGACAGCG
Organism: Chloroflexia bacterium; assembly: GCA_036389075.1. Taxonomy (GTDB): domain Bacteria; phylum Chloroflexota; class Chloroflexia; order QHBQ01; family JADMIH01; genus JADMIH01. The sequence goes on from DASVQO010000033.1 coordinate 12,066, forward strand.
GCAACGAGCCGTCGGACTTCGACAGCAGCCTGGATGAGAGTCTAGTCAACGACGTAGGCTTCATCGCTGCCGGGCAAACCGCATCAAACGCCGCGGGTAACGCCGGGACCACCGGCGCGCAGGGCAGCGCGGGACCTGCCGGTGCGGCTGCCATCGCCGGCGGCACCGCATACGCCCTCGAAGATGACATCGCCGACGAAGGGACCGCCAACAACACGGAGAACAGCGATGCCCCTGACGATTATACAGGCGCGGGCGCGGAGAGGTCGGGTATCGATCCTACCGACAGGCTGTCCGGCTGAATCGAGAAACGAGACACGTGATCACGTTACATGGTCGTGAACTGCCTGCGTCTAGCTATCGTAGGCTTCCGCCAAACAATCGAGATACGCGCCATGACAGTCGTCGAGACATTCACCTTTTTCCAATTGATCCTTCTGCTTACAGGTGTCTCTGCACTTACGATAGGCTCTAATGCATGCAGCAATCGCGGGATTTCTCTTCTCGTTACTGCTGGTTACATCAACCATTGCAGGATGGGCTACGTCGCTGTGGCTCACATTAGAATTTTCCACGGTGATTCGTCCTCCATGTTACTTTGTTTAACAAAACAACCTGCTTTCACCGTCCGGGCTGTATGGAGGCGAAGTAGGACGAATACGATGTGCAGAGTATATAGTAATACAATATTGCTGTCAATATGCAATTGTATACGACAAATCAAATAGGCAGGAACATAAAATAACTACTGGGCTTCAGATTCCGGATAGTGCCAATCTTGAAATATGCTCTTAGTTCCGGACACGCGACAGGGCTGCAGAAGGGATACCCCTGCGGCCCATCAATGTGTTTGTGCCTATCTTAGATAAGGAAGCCCATTACGCCGTGCCGAAGATTCAAGAAATATTGATCGTACCGCACACCCACCACGACGTGGGTTACACTCACATGCCCGATATTTGCATGGAGGCGCACGAGCGGGGCATTCACGAGGCTATGCGCCTTTGCGAGATGGACCTGGGCAGCGAAGCGCCCCATGCCTTCCGCTGGACGGTGGAGGTTTCGCGGCCATTGCTACAGTTCTTGCGGCATGCCACGGATGGCGAGATAGCACGCCTGCAACGGCTGGTGGGGGAAGGTCGCATTGCCATTACGGCCGGGTACCTGCACATGACGCAGCTGGTGGGGCACGAGGACTACGTGCGCTTCTTCATGCCGGTGCGCGAGTTCCGGCGTTACGGACTGCCCGTGTCGGTGGTGCAGCACGGCGACGTGAACGGCCTTAGCTGGGGGGTCGTGCCCCTCATGCGGGAGGCTGGGCTAGACTGCCTGGTGATGGCCCTCAACCCCGACCACGGGCGCGCGCCGTTGGAGCAGCCTTCGGCCTTCGTGTGGGAGGGGCAGGACGGCTCCCGCGTGCTGGTGTGGCTCAGCATCCACTACGGCCTGGGCGGGTTTACGTGGGGCCTGGCGGAAGGCCGCATTGAGGGGGCACTCGAGCCGGTGTCGCGCTTGGTGGCCCGCGCCGAAGCCCGGGAGGACTACCCGTTCGATTTCGTGGTGGTACACGCCGCCGAGGACAACATGTGGCCCAACCGGGGGGTTGTAGCCGCAGTGCGTGAGTGGAACGAGCGGGGCATGCAGCCGCCGATGCGGATGGCTACGATACACACGGTAGCGGAGCGCCTGCGGGTTTATGCTGGGAGCAACGGCGAGGAGGGGCACCTGCCCGTGCTGCGGGGCGAGTGGGCCGACTGGTGGGCGCACGGGCATCAATCGAGCGCCTACGAAGTGGGTGTGGGCAGGCAAGGGCAGGCTGAACTCAGGGTGGCGGAGACGTTGCGGAGCCTGGCGCGCTTTGCAGGCTCGCCCGAGCGCGTGGAGCTTACGTACGAGTACCTGCCGACCGCCAACCACTACAGAAAGCCCGTGATCATTTTGGACGACGCCGACTGGAAGCGTCGCGTAGAAAATGCTTATGACAAGTTGTTGCTCTTCGAAGAACACACCTGGGGCACCTTCGAGAGCATCGCCAGCCCTTACAGCCACTTCTCACAGGCTCATTGGAACGCCAGCGCGCGGTTCGGGTTCGAGGCAGAGACCGAGGCCAGGGAACTTATGCGCGAGGGCATCGAGCGATTGGTGGCCGCCCTGCCCCCGGGCGATGGCCCCGCGCTTGTCGTGGCGAACCCATCTTCGACCCCGCGCAGCGACAAGGTGCTATTCAGGACGCCGGAAGGGGTGCGCGCGGCCTTCGTAGGGGACGTGCCGCCGATGGGGGCCAGGGTCTTAGCGTGGTCCGAGGTAGAAGCGGGTATGCTACCGCCAAACGAATTGGAGCGGGGCAGAGAGCAGGGCATCGACATCTTCGGGCAGATGGAGCCACCTGGGAAGCTGGAAGCAACGGGCAGCGATGCGCCCCCGGAATCCACCAGGCTAGAAAACAGCTACTATCTGATCGAAGTAGACCCCGAAACCGCCTCCATTGTGCGGCTGTACGACAAGGAGCTTCAGCGTGAGTGGGTGGATGCGAGTGGCCTTACGGGCATCGGCGGCGTGGTGTACGAGGAGGCAGACAGGCAGGACAGCCACCCGGCGGTAAGCGCCAACCGGCGTCACTTCCACCCCGAGCAACCGGGGCCGCGCTTCGTCCGCACCGCCGCGTCAGGTGGGCGCGTAGTGCGGGTGGAGCGACGCCCGTTCTGCACCACGCTCGTGATGGAGGCGTCGGCCCCTTACCTGCCGTACATCGCCACTCACGTGACGATATACGACTCGGTGAAGATGGTTGATGTCACTGTGCGGCTGCGCAAGGATGAGAACTTCGGCATCGAGGGCGTGTACGTGCTCTTCCCCTTCGCGCTGGAACGCCCCCAGTTTCTGCTGGAAACCGCCAACGCCGTCTACCGGGCCGAGGAGGAACAGCTACCCAATAGCTGCCGAGACTGGTACAGCGTGCAACACGGCGCTGGGGTTACGTCTGGGGACGGCACCGCGAGCGTGCTGTGGGCCACCCGCGAGTGCCCCATGCTACAACTTGGCGGCTTCCACACGGGCGAGTGGGCCACCAGGTTGGACGCGCCACAGGGCCACATCTATTCCTGGCTGATGAACAACCTCTACTTCACCAACTTCAAAGCCGCGCAGTCGGGCCAGGCCACGTTCAGCTACCGCTTCACGACCTCGCCCGGAGCAGCCACCCCCGAAGCGGCGCGCGCCTGGGGCGAAGCCTTCGCGCTGCCGATGCCCGCCCGCCTGGCACCTTTGCGGCCCGGGACTTACCGCTGGCTGGACGTGGAGCCGGATACGGTGTCGGTGCAGGTTTTGAAGCAGGCCAGCGAAGATGCGCCCGAGGCTACCATCATCAGGCTGAAGGAGACGGCGGGCAAAGCGACTCCTGTTACCCTTACCTGGCACGGGGCCTCCCCGGCGCGGTTGTCCCGCATCGACCTGCTGGAGACACAGGCGGGCGTGCCCATAGAGGGCGACGGCAGGACTTTTACGCTGTCGATGGGCGCGCACAAGCTGGACACACTGCGGCTTGATTGGAGCACTTGACGCTCGTGAGGGGCGGCTATACGCCTGCGAGTTTATAGGGGAGAATATGCAATGGCTGAAGAGCCGAAAGCCCTGGGTAGCTGGGCCGCAGTAGACGAGAGCGTGCGCGAGACCATTCGCGAGTACGGCTGGACGCTGTTCCAGATACCGGGGAAGTCCAGCCTGCTGCCCTGGTTGCGCAAACCACCCTGGGCCTACACTGTGGGTCTTTTCCACACCTACGCACAGCCTGAGATCGTAATCGTGGGCGTGGAGGGTCCCATCGCTTCGCGTATCTTACAGGACTTCAAGGACAGGATAAAGGGCGGCGAGAAGCTGGAGACCGGGAAGGAATATATAGAGTTCCTGGAGAGCCACAACTGCGTCTTCCGCCCGGTGGACAGGTCGCACTACGGCAAGCGACTGCAAGCGGCGAACACCTTCTACCGCGAAAGAGAGTTCCCGGCGGTGCAGCTCGTCTGGTCCGATCCGCAGGGCCGCTATCCGTGGGACGAGGGCAGCGAGTTCGAGAAGAGGCTGAAGGGATTCCAGCCTCTTCTGTTCAAAAGCTGAACTAAGACAGATTTATCACCAGCAGCTTCGGCTCGGTCATCTCCTCAATCGCGTACCTGGGGCCTTCCTTGCCGAAGCCCGACTGCTTGATGCCGCCGTAGGGCATGTGGTCCATGCGGTAGGTGGACACGTCGTTCACGTTCACGCCGCCGACCTCCAACTCCTCGAAGGCGCTGAATATGCGCTTGACGTCGAGGGTGAACACGCCCGCTTGCAGGCCGTAGCTGCTGTTGTTCACCGCCTGCACCGCCTGCTCGAAGTCGGTGTAGGGCTGAACGGTCACGACAGGGGCGAATATCTCCCGGTTGTTCACGCGTATGTCCGGGCCCGCCTTCACCACCACCGTGGGGCGCACCACACCGCCCTGTACCTCGCCCCCGGCCAGGCACTCGGCACCGCTCGACAGCGCCTCCTCCAGCCATTCCTTCACGCGCTCGCTGTCTTTGGTGGTTATTACCGAGCCAACGTCGGCGTCTTCGTCCAGGGGGTGCCCGACCTTGAGGGCTTTCACCCTGGGCACGAGCTTGTCGAGGAACTGCTGGTATACAGGCTCGTGCACAAAGATGCGCTGGACGCTGATGCAGCTCTGCCCCGCGTAGGAGAACCCGCCGAAGATGCACCGCTCGGCGGCGTAATCGAGGTCGGCGTCCGAGTGGATGATGACGCCCGCGTTGCCCCCCAGTTCGAGCGTTACCTTCTTGCTCCCGGCGCGGCTCTTGAGGTCCCAGCCGACGGCGGGCGAGCCGGTGAACGTCAGCAGCTTGAACCGCTCGTCCTCCACGAGGGGGGCGGCATCGTCGCTTTGCAGGGGTAGGATGCTCAGCGCCTCGGCGGGCCAGCCTGCCTCAAGCATGATCTCGCCCAGCTTGAGGGCGGAGATGGGCGTCTGCGTGGCGGGCTTGAGCACGATGGGGCAGCCTGCCGCGATGGCGGGGGCGAGCTTGTGGGCTACGAGATTGACCGGGAAGTTGAAGGGCGTAATGGCGGCTACCGGCCCGACGGGGAAGCGGCGGATGATACCCTGCCGGTTCTCGCCGCCGGGCAGCGCGTCCATGTGAATCACTTCGTCGTTGATGCGAACGGCCTCTTCCGCCGACACGTTGAAAGTCATCACGGCGCGGCTCACTTCGAGGCGGGCCAGCTTGATGGGCTTGCCTGCTTCCAGGGCCAGCGACCGGGCCAGGTCCTCGCCGCGGGCGGCGATCGTGTCGGCTACCTTGCGCAGTATGGCGGCGCGGCGGTGCGCGGGCAGCTTGCGCGTGACTTGCAACGCCCGCACGGCAGCCCTGGTGGCTTCTTCGAGGTCGCCCGGTCCGGCGCGGTGCACGGTGGCTACGGGCGCGGCATCGTAGGGGCAGTAGACGGTGTAGGGGGTGCCTTCGCGCAGTTGGCCGCCCACTATGAACCTGTATTCGGGTAAGTCCTGGGTTTGTGTGACTGTTTTCTGCTCGTCGCGGTGTGTGCTTATCATATTGGCCTCACTTCGTATGTAACCTGCTATCCTGCTTCGCCAGCCGAACGCTTGACTAGCTTATCTCTCAGCTTTATCCGTGCCACCCATTTCTACAACATTCAAGTGTCAGGCAGGGGGACCAGAGTGGCCCTTGTCATCCTGAGCGTAGCGAAGGATCTAAGATGCTGCCCTTACCTCTATAGTGGACCTTCAGCACGACGCCCCTTGTTGCTCGGCGTTCAACAGCATCCCTTTACAACCTTCTTGAGATCCTTCGCTACGCTCAGGATGACAGGGGCACTCTGGTCCACCTACATGCACAACTTGCACCTCGCCTTATTGCTCCCCGCCGTATGTCGCGGGCTGTACCTAACGTTGGCGCTGCTTCAGGCGTCCTTGCCAAGCGCGGCGATTACGGCATCTGCTACCTGGTCGGTGGTGGCGGTGCCGCCGAAGTCGGGGGTGAGGGTTTCGCCACGGGCAACGACCTGCTCCATAGCGCGCATCACCAGGCGGGCTGCCTCGGTTTCGCCCAGGTGGTCCAGCATCATGGAGCCTGCCCAGATGGTAGCGAGGGGGTTGGAGAGGCCCCGGCCTGCGATGTCGGGGGCGGAACCGTGCACCGGCTCGAACATCGATGGGTAGCGGCGCTCAGGGTTGAGGTTGGCGCTGGCGGGCACGCCCAGGCTGCCCTGCAAGGCCCCTCCCAGGTCGGTCAGAATGTCGCCAAAGAGGTTGGAGGCGACTACCACGTCCAAGCGTTCGGGGTGGAGCACCATCAGAGCAGCAAGCGCGTCCACCAGCATGCTGCGCCACTCTATCTCGGGGTAATCGGCGGCTACTTCGGCGCACACCTCGTCCCACAGCACCGAGGTGTACTGCTGGGCGTTCGACTTGGTGGCGCTGATGAAAGGCGCACCGGGGCGAGGGCCGCGCGAACGTGCAAGCTCGAAGGCGTAGCGCACCACTCGCGCCACGCCGGTGCGGGTGAACACGGTCGTCTGGGTGGCGACCTCCTGCGGGCGGCCCAGGTGGCTGCGCCCGCCGTGGCCGCTGTACTCCCCCTCGCTGTTCTCGCGCACCACCACGAAATCTATCTCTCTTGGGCCTTTGTCTCGGAGGGGGCCAGGGATGCCCTCAAGCAAGCGGATGGGGCGCAGGTTAATGTACTGGTCGAAGCCCTGACGGATGGGCAGCAGCAGGCCCCACAGGGAGATGTGGTCGGGCACGGTGGGGTAGCCCACCGCACCGAGGTAGATAGCCTCGAACGGCTCCAACTGCTTCAGGCCGTCGGGGTCCATCATGCGGCCGCGTTGCAGGTAGAACTCGCAACCCCACGGGAAGTGGCGAGTGTTGAGGCGGAAGCTGCCGGTTAGCTCGCCCGCCGCCTGTAGCACCTTCAGCCCGGCCGGGATGACTTCGTTGCCTATGCCGTCGCCGGGTATCAAAGCGATGTCGTACTGGTTCACGTGTTGCTCCTGGGTGACGCTCGATGCTGGGAGCAACGGCGTCGGGGCGTGAATGGGTGTGCCTGGTAATTATACAACGAAGGGGAGGGAGGGTGGGGACGCCCTGCGGGGTTGCCCTGTGGCTGAAGCCACGGGCTGGCAAGTGGCGAAGTCTCCTTCGGAGACTATCCTCATGAAGCCTTCTCAAAAACTAAAGGGTTGAACATTAGCACACAGGCCCCCTCATGTCATTTCGAGCGCAGCGAGAAATCTCGTCCTCTACCCCGGTGCTGCCCTTTTCTTATGGGACTCTGTGTTGTAAGTAAGGTGCTACCCGGGTGCTGAGGGACGAGATTTCTCGCTGCGCTCGAAATGACATGAGGGAGCCTGTGTGCTCCTATGCCACAGTCTCACTTATCGGATGGCCTCCAGGGGGTAGTCTCCGGAGGAGACTTCGCTTCTTCTCAGCCCGTGGCTTCAGCCACAGGGCAATCGGCGTCTCCACTCTCCTGCGTTCTCGCTGTTTGGGCTGGCCTCTTGCCTGCCAGGCACTATATACTGTCGCGGACGGTTCTCTCGGCACGCACCAACCACCACAACCAAGCATACGAGGTAGAATGCTATGACCACACCCACACCGGCATATCTCGACACTACCCGCCCCCTCACCGAGCGCGTGAGCGACCTGGTCACGCAGCTGACGTTGGAGGAGAAGATAAGTCAATTGCAGAACTCCACGCCTGGCGTGCCGCGCCTGGGCATACCGGCTTATAACTACTGGAACGAGGCGCTGCACGGGGTGGCCCGCAACGGACGCGCTACCATCTTCCCCCAGGCTATAGGCATGGCGGCCACCTGGGACCCGGGGCTGGTCCGGCGGGTCGCCTCCGCGATTGGAGATGAGGCCCGCGCCAAGTACCACGAAGCCCTCAGGCGCAACGGCTTCACCCGGCTCTACCAGGGGCTGAACTTCTGGTCGCCCAACGTCAACATCTACCGCGACCCGCGCTGGGGCCGGGGGCAGGAGACCTGGGGGGAAGACCCCTATCTTACCGGGCAGATGGGAGCGGCCTTCGTGCGAGGTATGCAGGGCGACGACCCACGCTACCTAAAGGCGGCGGCCTGCGCCAAGCACTACGCCGTGCACAGCGGCCCGGAAAAGCAGCGCCACGGCTTCGACGCTCACGCTAGCCTGCGCGACATGCACGAGACGTACTTGCCCGCCTTCAAGGCGCTGGTGGAGGCAGGGGTCGAGTCGGTAATGGGGGCGTACAATCGCACCAATGGCGAGCCGTGCTGCGCCCACTCCTACCTGATTGGCGAGGTGTTGCGCGAGCAGTGGGGCTTCAAGGGCCACTTCCTATCCGACTGCGGGGCTATCGACGACATCTACAAGGGGCACGGCTCGGCCCCCGACGCGGCATCGGCGGCGGCCCTGGCCCTCAAGCGGGGTTGCGACCTGGAATGCGGCGGTACGTACCGGCACCTGGGCGAGGCGTTGGAGCGCGGCCTGGTGACAATGGACGACATCGACCGAGCACTGTCGCGAGTGCTGGCGACCCGCTTCAAGCTGGGCATGTTCGACCCGCCGGAGCAGGTGCCGTATGCCTCGACCCCGCTGAGCGTGGTGGGCAGCGAGGAGCACCGGGCGCTCAGCTACGAGGCGGCGGTGAAATCGGTGGTGCTGTTGAAGAACCGCAACAACATCCTGCCGCTCAGCCCCGACGTGCGGACGATGCGCGTGCTCGGCCCCACGGCGGCGGACGTGAGCGTGCTCCTGGGCAGCTACCACGGGCTGAACGGCACGCTCACCACGCTGCTGGAAGGCATTGTGGCCCGGATGCCGGAGGGGGTCGGCATGGAGTACCGCATGGGCGTGCAGCTAATCCACCCCAACACCGCCTCGCAGGAGTGGCTGTACAGCCCGAGGTCGCAGCCCGACGTGGTGATCGCGTGCATGGGTGTCACGCCCATGCTGGAAGGAGAGGAAGGCGACTCGATAGCGTCCACGGAGGAAGGCGACCGCGCGGGCATAAGTCTGCCGCCGGTGCAGGCCGAGTTCGTGCGCAAGCTGGCGGGGGCGGGTGCGAAGGTGGTGCTGGTGCTCACGGGTGGGGGCCCAATCGCGCTGGGCGACCTGGAGGAGTTGGTGGAGGCGGTGGTGTTCGCATGGTACCCTGGAGAGGCGGGCGGGCTGGCGGTGGCCGACGTGCTGTTCGGGCACGTGACCCCTTCCGGCAAGCTGCCCCTCACCTTCCCACGCTCCCTGGACGACCTGCCGCCCTTCGAGGACTACGGCATGCAAGGCCGCACCTACCGCTACGCGAACAAGGAGCCACTCTACCCGTTCGGCTTCGGGTTGAGCTACACCCACTTCGCTTATAGCCACCTGCACCTGGAGCGAGAGCAGGTCGCCGCGGGGGAGGACCTGGCTTTCAGCGTGACGCTCACCAACAGCGGCAACGTGGATGGTGAGGAGGTGGTGCAGGTCTACGTCAGCGCGGTGGACGTGCCGGGCGCGCCAATCAGCAGCCTGGTGGCCTTCAGGCGTGTGGCGTTGCGGGCGGGCGAACGCAGGACGCTGGCGTTCGAGGTGCCCGCGGAGCGGCTGGCGCTGGTGGGTGAGGAGGGAATCCCCCGAGCGGCCTTGGGGGCGGTGCGTCTCACCGTCGGGGGGTGCTCACCGAGCCGCAAAGGGCTGGACCTGGGTGCCCCGCAGCCGGTAAGCGCCGAGTTCGTCAGTTTGTGACAGTTTTGATGACACCCATATCCCGGCAAAGGAAACTCGCTACCAGTGAAAGCGTTAGATGTCAGGCCGAAGACAATCCGTTTTGAGGCTCAGGCTTGAGTTTCTGATTAAGTTGAGCCAGAGCGGCCCTAATCCGTGGCAAATCGGCGCTGCGTATGAGTTCCGCTAGTGTAACGGCGTTCTCCAGACAGCGTTCTGCTTCAGGCAGGTTCCCTAGCGCTTCATGAGCGTAACCCATGTTTTCGAGCGTCACCGCCAAGCCAGTCCGATCACCTATGTTCCTTCGAGCCGCTTGAGCCTTCTCCAGATAACCCAAGGCCCGTTGTGGCTCCCCCAACCCAATGTAAGCTGCTCCAACATTGTTCCAGATAGCCGACAACCCGGAGTGGTCGCCTATGCGTTCGGCCAGTTCCCGGGCCTGTTCCAGGTACTGTAGAGCCTGCTGGTGTTCACCCAGTCCGTAGCTGTATACCCAGCCAATAGTATGGAGGGTATTGACCAGCATTGCCCGGTCTCCAATGTCTTCTGCGAACTTCTTAGAGTTCAGTAGATACTCGAGAGCGCGCTGTGGCTCACCGAGGTAGTTATGCACCCAACCGATGGTATGGAGTGTGGCAGCGAGTCCAGTGTAGTCGCGTATTTGTTCGCGGGTAATTCTCGCGTGCTCCAAATGAGCCAGGGCCTTCTGATGTTCCCCCAGGTTCGCGTAGGCCCACCCCATGTTGTGAAGCGTTGCAGCCAGCCCGGTTTTATCATCCACTGCCTGTGCAAGGGACTGCGCCTGTTCTAGATAAGTGAGTGCCTTCAGGTGTTCGCCCAGTCCACTGCTGTAAACCCAGCCGATAGTATGGAGGGTAGTAATCAGCCCCGAGTCGTCGCCCATGTCTTTCCAGATGCTCCGTGCCTGCTCCAAATAGTTCAGAGCTGCCTGCTTCTCGCCCAAGCGATCATAGGTCCAGCCAATACTGTTGAGCAGCCAGCCCTCTTGTTGGCGCCGGTTCAGACCGCGCACGGCCGCTAATCCACGCTCTTTCATCCACGAAATATCCTGACGCCAAAGGCCCTGACGGCTGTGAAACAGGCCCATGGCAAAGACGAAGGCAAGCGTCAGATTAGCATCAGGCGCCACTACCTCCCAAGCGCGGCGGATCTGATCTAATTCCGCAGCAATGGTCTGCCAGTCTGTACGGTCGCGATTGATCAGAGCCAGATAATATTCGGTATGCCTCCGATGAGGGGACTGTAGATCCTGGATTGCCTGCTGGAGATCAGGATATACGTCCTCCAGGCGCGTGGCAGCAGCATCATAAAGCGAGAGATGAAGGGCAAAACGCCCCGCGCCCTCTGCATCTACGAGAGAGCGGGCTACGAACCGGCGCAGGCGGTCCCGGGCGACCGCTTCGTCCACTTGCCACACTGCAGTAGCAGCGGACAAATCGAAGGTGCCGGGACGAGGACCAAATACGGCCAGGTCTACGAAAGCGGCATAGTCGTCCTCCGCCAGCACATCCACACTCTTTGCAACAATCGCATATTCTGCCGCCAGTTTATTCTTGCGCCGGGCGGGGGTCTCCAGGTCGGCGAGGAAGGTATCAAGGCCCCAGCCCATCTGGGCTTCGTCGTCTAACAGCCCGGCAAGCAGGCCCAGGCTAAGGGGCAGGCCGCCGGCCAGGGCCACCACCCGTTCCAGCACTGCTTGTTCCACTTCCACTGTTACCAAGTCACGTAATAGCCCCACCGAGTTGGCTGTGGATAATTCTCTTAGCCGTCCTGCACGGCGCGCAGCAAAGACACGGGCCACGTCGTGGCGGCGGGTTGTGAGTAATGCAGCGGTAGGTCGCAAGTCGCGGCAGAGGATGGCTACGTCCTCGGTCCACACGTCGTCCCAGATGAGCAAGTACTTACCGCTCACCAACAGCGCCCGCACGGCGGCGGCCCTGGATTCCTCATCCGTGTAAGCAGTTACATTGCCGCCTAGAGCGCCACCTAAACTCGCCAGCATGGTCATTATGTCAGGTTGCGGTCCCAACCCCACCCAGAACACGCCATCGGGGTAGGTGGCTCGAATGGCGAGGTCTGCAGCCAATTTGGCGGCGAGGGCTGTCTTGCCCAGGCCCCCACGTCCGGATATCGCTAGATTGACCGAGCCTCCGACCGAACCTCCATTGAGCAACTCTTTCTCATAGGTGGAATACTCGGGCCGGTCAGCCCAGAGTGAAGGCGGTGGGGGTGGTTGAAGGGTGGCACCTACGATCTTGTGCTGTCGCCACGCCTGCAAGTCTCGCCCGGCTTTGCTGTCGCCCGCCAGGTTCCAGGCGTTGTCGAGCCATGCCTCCAGGGTGTCCCCACCCCAAGCTATTACAGCGTCCACCAACGTGGTCACGTCACCTAAAGGGGTGCCGTTCCATTGCAAATTATCCAGCAGTCGATCCGGCAGGTTAGCCCGCAATAGGTTGCGGGTTTTAGGATCGTCGCGCACGCCGGGGATATCAAGGATGATGTCAATCAATGATTGTCGTGAGTTACGATTCATGTTCGCATTATACAAGATGGGTCTGGGACCATATAGCATTACTGCAAAACTGTGGAACCGTCTGACCGCGAATTTGGGACCGGAGAATGTGAAAGTAATAGGTGATAAGCAATGCGTGACGAGGCTTGCGGCGGGGTGGAACCGCTCTGCTGTCTATTGCGCTCTTAGGCGTCACTAATCACCGGACTCTCGTCACCCGTCACCCGCTACAGCCCGCTAGGAAACGTCTCCGGCGGCTCCGGCGAACTCCACCCTGCCACCTGGTCGAGCGGTTCCACGGCGCGGGTTTCGTCTATGTGGATTACGGCGTCGAACTGGTCGGAGAGGCGGCAGTTGAAGTAGTGGCTCAGGCGCTCGGTCGCGGGGCGGTAGATAACGCCGATGGCCCGCTCCAGGCGTGGCTCGCGCAGGGCCTCGGCTGCCTGGCCCCCATCGCGCAGGGACAGCAGGAAGCGGGGCGTACCCTCCGCCCGGCACACCTCGTGGAACAGCGCCTCGTAGCTGCCGGGCAGGCCGGGGTTGACCTTCTTGCGGCGCGGCGGCTCGTCCCAGTTGTCGGCGGCGGCCACGCTGCCGGTGTAGGTGGTGAAGCCGATAAGGAAGGCGCTGTCGCCGTGCCGCTCGCGCACTAGCTGCCCAATGTTCCACTCGCCCGATTGACCGACTTCCGTGGCACGGGCGTCGCCCAGGTGCGAGTTGTGCGCCCACACCACCACTTTAGCGCCGGGGTTGCGCTTGTCCAGATGCTCCACCAGCGCCTCCAGCGTCTCGACCATGTGGCTGTCGCGCAGGTTCCAGGACGACACGCGCCCGTGGAACATGGTGCGGTAGTACTCCTCGGAGTTCTTCACCAGGCGGGCGTTCTGCTCGGCGAAGAAGAACTCGTCCTCGGCCATTTTGCCGTCCATGTTGGCGTAGACCGGGGCCTTGTTCTGCAACTCCACGAGCTGGGTGATTACCTCCTGCTCGCACGGGTCGGAAAGCCCGAAGCTGGCGGCGTAGCCATAGGCCTGGGTGTCCTCGGCGTAGTGCTCGAAGCAGCCGTAGCGGTAGCGGGCGCGGCCTGCCGCCTCCGGGTCCACCTTGTCGAGGTAGGCGAGCACGGCCTGTATGGAGCCGTAGAGGCTGTACAGGTCGAGGCCGTAGAAGCCCGCCTTGCTACCGCCTTCGGGGAGGCTGTCGTTGTGCTCGCGCAACCAGCCCACGAAGTCCAGCACGTCGGCGTTGCGCCACATCCAGATGGGGAAGCGAGTGAAGCCGGAAAGCGACTCGATGGCCGTGGCCCCGTCGCCCATGCCGCGCACGTAGCGGTTGATGTTGTAAGCGTCGGGCCAGTCGGCCTCCACGGCCACCGCGCTGAAACCCTTGTCCGCGATGAGCCGCTTGGTGATTTGCGCCCGCTCCCGGTAGAACTCGTGGGTGCCGTGCGATGCCTCGCCAATCAGCACGAAACGCGCGTCGCCTATCTTTTCCAGCAAGGCGTCATAGTCGGTCTGCCCGCCCGTGAGCGGCTGCGCTGCCCGCCTGACGACCTCCACCGTGCGGTCCCGTGTACCTGCAACCATAACCCGTACCTCCTCCTTCTACTACGGCATATGGTCTAGCAAATCACAGGCCAAACATCACAATCCTTTGCCGGGCCTAGCCTCTGCGGTAAATAAACTATGACAATCCTGGCATCATGGCAGTCTCGTGGTTATTCATCCAGGTCCCAGATGCGAATGTCGTAGGCGTTCTGGATGGCGAGGCGTTTGCCATCGGGGGAGAAGGCTGCCTTGCCACCATCGAGGGTTTGGGCGAACTCAAAGGTGCGAAGGCTCCTACCTGTGTCCAGGTCCCAGAGGTCTGCCGTGCCGCTGTTGGTACTTGCCACCAGGCGCTTGCCATCCGGCGAGAAGGCCAGGTTGTGGACCTGTGGCTGGGGCTGCGCAGTGGACGGCTTGTCAAGGCGTGAAGTGGCCTGCCAGGTAGTGGTGTCCCACAGTTGCACCGCGAGTCCGGCCTGCGCGGCAGGCGAGGCGAACAGCTTACCATCGGGCGAGAAGGCCCCTTCGGACCAGCCGCCCAGCTCCCGCGAGAGCGCGCCATCTGCCACGCTGTATAGTTCTATGCGGTCGGTGGTGACCATAAGGTGTTTACCATCGGGGGAGAACCGCACCAACCAGCCCGGCACTTCGAGGCTCCATCGCGGCTTGCCGCTCGCCACGTCGTACAGCCGCACGTCCTGACTGCCCCCGGCCGCAAGCAATTTGCCGTCGGGCGAGAAGGCTACACTGTAGGTAGTAAAGAGGTCAGGAAAGGACCGGACCAGCCTGCCATCTGCCGCTTGCCGCAGCTCCACCGCGCCCCGCCGGTCGTCTTTGGACCGCCACGAGATTGCCAGCAAGCTACCATCGGGCGAGAAGGCCACGCTGCGCGCGTTGCCTGCCTCAAGCTTGTATAGCGGCTTGTCTCCGGCTACGCTCCACGCCTGCGCCCCCTCGTGGCTTGTGCCCACCACTACTGTCGTCCAGTCCGGCGAGAAGTCCATGTCTACCATGTAGCCCTCGGCCCTTGCAATCACCCGCTCGGAGCCTGACCGGGGGCCGCCGGCGCAGCCTGAAAACAGACCCAAGACTAACACTCCTATCAAGGCGGCCACGAGCATCCTGCTAAAACCCGCCTGGGATAAAACAACTCGGCTCTCGTTCATCGGCTTCTTCCAATCGTGAGATAGACTACTTTTGCTTAGCCGGGGTAGTGCGGCACCAGTTGCTCACCGGCCGGGGGCTACTTCCAGCAACTGCACATCGCGGAAGGTGACTTTGCCGAGGCCGGGGTTGTGCAGGGCGACGATTAGCTGCGCGGCCTCGCCCGGGCACTGCACGCCTATGCGCAAAGTGTGCCAGGCCCCGTCGTTGGGGGAGGCCGCTCCCGCCGCGTCAGGGCCGGTGCGCACGGGCCCGCCGGGTGCCGAACTGCACACGAGGTACGCCTTGAAGCGCCCCGATTGCAAGTCCGACCGCGCCTCCACTTGCAGCACGTAGGTCGCGTTGGGCCGCGCGGGGGTGCTGGCGTAGGCGCTACGCTCTACCTTACCGTCACCGGCCAGTGACATCTCGCGCCCCTCACCGGCAGGTGAGAACTCCACACCCTCTGGTGGCAGGCTCCAGCCCTCAGCCTGTGCGCCCGCCCCGAGGAACCGGCCGTTCAGCGGCATAGGGGTGCCCCGAAGCGCACCGGGCAGCACGTACATGTCCAGGGCCAGCCGCCGGAAATGCTGGTTGCGTAGCACCCGCTCGTATCCGAGGCCGGAGAGCCAGTCGCGCACCAACTGTATGTCATGCGCGTCCAGGTATGAGAGCCACACCACGTCGTCTCGCTGGGGGTCTATCTGCTGGGCGACGGCGGGCAGTTGGCCGGGCCATTCCAGGTTGATGTGCCTCCCCAGGAGCGCATCAGGCTGGTAAACGCCTAGCAGCACATCGGGGCCGGGTCCGGGGTAGGTCAGCAGCAGCTTGCCCGAAGAGGCGGCAGCGTTTGTGTCGCGGGCCAGTTCACGCCAGTGCTCCTTGTCGGCATAAGAGTAGACCGTGTGCAGCGACACGGCGAATACGAGTAGCACGGAAAATAGGGACAGCCAGCGGGGCAGGGAGAGCCATTGCGGCAAAGGATAAGCCACGAGCGCGCCCAGCAGGAGCGACCAGCCAAGCGTGGCGTAGAGCACGGTGCGGTCCGCGTAGCCGGGGCTTATGGCGCTAATGCCAATCGCCACCAGCACGGTGCCCGCGCCCAGGCAGGCAGCGAACGCCAGGCCGAGCAGCGAGCGCCGCCACAGCCACAGCACGCCCGCCAGGAAGGTGGCGATCACAAGGGCAAGCGCCGCCCCGTGTAGAAGGGGCCACTGTTCCCAGGGCACTTGCCGCTCGCTGTAAAAGTAGCTGCCGTTCTCCGCGAAGCCCAGGATAGAGCGAATTGAGGCGTACACGCGGTATTCGGTAGCGCCCAGGTAGGAGGCGCGCGATTGGTCGCCCAGCCTGCCGGTGGCAAGCAGTTGCGGCACCCATGGCAGGTAGCCTACCACCGCCAGCGCGCCCGACGCGAACAACGGCAGCGCGCGCCGCCCCTGCCTCCTCAAGACGAGCGCGAGAATGGCGAATTGCGGCAACAAGGCATACAGCGGGCTGTAGTCGATGTACATGCTCGCCAGCGTGGACGCGCCGTAAAGCAGAGCCCAGCCCCACCGCGGTTCGTGGTAGAACGACAGGAGGGCATAGTAGGAAAGGGCCACCAGCAGGAAGGCTACAGCGTACTGCCGGGCCTCCTGGGAGTACCAGACGTGCAGCGGAGAGAGGGCCAGCGCCACGCTCGCGACCAGGCCCGCCCACGGGGTGAACAGCTTGCGGCCCAATGCGTAAACGACGGGGATGGTCAGGATGCCCGCCACAACGCTCAACAGCCGCCCCGCGCTCACCTCCGGCGCGACCTGCGACAGCAGCTTGACCAGGGCGTAGTAGAGGGGCGGGTGGGGATCGTAGGCCCCACGCAGGCCCAGCACCTGGTCCCACGGCAGGCGGGAGAACATCACCGTGAAGCCCTCGTCGAGCCACAGGCTCAGCCTGTCGTAGCCGTAGAACCGCAGCAGCCCACCCAGCAGCGCCACGCCCCAAAGCAGCCGCGCCGGCACCAGGAGAGAAGCGGTCCGCGAGGCCGCCACGCGTGGTGTTATATCGGTGCTGTTATCCGCACCTGGGGCAACTGCTGTATCGGTATTGGACATGAAGAGTGATCTGTTGGGGGGTGCGCACCCGGTGCCCGGAGTGTGCGACTACAACAGCTTCCATTATAGTACGAAAGAGGGGAGGAGAAACCGCAAAGGCGCAAAGAGCGCAAAGGATACGCTGAGATTAAGATGGTTAAGCTAAGAAGAGGACCAGGGTACATGTGCCGTACTCCGGTCCTCTTCTTAGAACACCATACCTGATCCTGGCGCGCTCTTGGCGTCCTTGGCGTCTTGGCGGTTCCGTCTATTCTTCGCCCTGCCGGTGCCGTCTCCTAGCTGAAGCGTATCCTCGGGTCGGCCACCGCGAACAGCACGTCCGCCAGGATGTTGCTCAGGATGATGAGGGCTGTGAAGATCAGCAGGTAGAACATGACCAGCGGTAGATCGACCGCGAACACCGCAGTGACAAACAGCAAGCCCATCCCGGAATAGCCGAACACCGTCTCCGTGGCGATGGCGCTGGAAAATAGGCCGGGTAGGGACAAGGTCACTATCGTAATTACCGGGAGCATGGCGTTACGTAGAGCGTGCCGCAGGATCACCATGCGCTGCGACAGCCCCTTGGCCCACGCGGTGCGTACGTAGTCCTGCCGTAGCACTTCAAGCATAGAGCCTCTTATGAAGCGAGAGAACCCGGCTACCTGCACCGTGCCGAGCACCGTTACGGGCAATATCAGGTGGTACAGGCGGTTCACCACGTCGCTACCACGGTCTATGTCGGCAAGACCGCCGGGGGGCAGGAAGGGCAGCCAGCTCGCACCCTGGAGGTTCAGTTGCTTGGGTATAATCGCCAGGAAGATGATAAGCATCAGCCCCAGCCAGAAGGTAGGCATCGACAGGCCGATGAACGACAGCCCCGTGACGGCGTAGTCGAGACGTGAGTACTGCCGCATGGCCGATATGATGCCTACCGGGAAGGCCACGAGCAGGGCTAACACCAGGGCGCTTATGGTGAGGGCCAGGGTGTTGCCTATGCGGTTGCCTATCATCTCCGTCACGGGCAGGCCCTTGGCGATGGCGATAGAGCGTCCGAAGTTGCCGGTCAGCATGCCGGAACCTTGCAAGCGCCACTCGCCAACCTGTATGTCGAGACCCTTGGGCACCGGCTCGTTATGCTCGTTTAGCTCTATCTTGTCGTTGGGGTCGAACAGCCAGCGCAGGTAACTGAGCGGATATGGAGAGTCGAGCTTGTAGGACCTGATGAAGCTATCTATCAGGTGGGGATTTACGTTAGGTTGGCCGTGCTCTATCTCGGCAATCTGGTCCATCGGGCCGCCGGGGGTGGCGACCAGGATGGTGTAAATGAGAAAGTTGGAAAGGGCCAGGATGAACATGCCCTGCACAAAGCGGCGGATGAGATACACTGTCATAATCGGCACCTCCACACGTAGGGCCAGGCGGCACGGGTATGTGACACCTGGCGGGGTGAGTATGGAGTCGCATATGTAGCTGCTAGCTGTGCTCTCTCATCCAGCGGCGCGAGCGACGCGACGGGGGTTGAAGGCTTGGCTGCGGACCACGACCGTCAACACTGTCATTACAGCGCAAGCGGTCCATCCGGTTCATTTCGGCCCTTGAACATTACCGAAGCTCGCGCGTGAGAGCATTGCTATCCTCCCAT